>JBBTZZ010000042.1:0-27676 GCA_038061135.1 Patescibacteria group bacterium | reverse complement strand
GTCCACCTCCACCTACATTGTCTCCGCCGCCGTCACCTACCAAAACGGCACCATCGTCGATGCGGAACCCGTGAAGGTGTTTGTGAAGGAACTGTAGAGACGGCCCGCTGGGACGTCTCATAGACAACAAAACCCCACCGTGTTTGCGGTGGGGTTTTGTTTGAGCACAAGCGAGTTTCACGTCGCTTGTGCCCGAGTTGCCGCTCTAGCGGCCGGTGGTGATCAGACGTGCCGCCTGAATGCGCGGGTCGTCTTCACCGAGGCCCTTCTCGTACGTCTTGACCTTCAGATCGTTGAGGAAGCTATAGATCTGGTATGACACAATCCTGTGGAGCCGAGGCTTTGCATAGCAAATCTCCTCCTGGGATTTGACTGCCAGCTGCCAAACGAACTCGTAGCCCCGTTCCTTCAGCTTTGCCTTTGCGAACGAGGTGAACTCATTCTCCGGGCAGGCATCGATACGCCGTGCGAGCGCCTCGACGACCCTGTCGTTCTCCTGCACGTCGACGGGAACGACCATGTCCTTCATGGTATCACCCATGCGGCGAATCTCACGCAGGAGCTCCACGAGGTTGTGCGGACGGGGACGGGGACGGTTCTCCGCGAGCAGGGCGGTCACCTCCCAATGAGCGTATCCGAAGATTTCGATGATCTGATCGTCAGTGAAGAAGGCGGCGAGGAGACGAACGTCGGTGCTGTACATGGTGTACTCCAAAGGCATGAGGTGTGTATTGACAAGAGCGGTGTGCTCCAACCAACTCTTTACTTTAGCACATTTCCGTATCTTTGTCACGTTTGTATATACCTTGTTTTGGGACAATTGCTTGATTTGCATTACCGTATGCTATAATTCGATATATTCTTTTTGACACTATGCCGCTCCTCGACAACCTTCGCGACGTGGGACTCAAGAAATCCGAGGCCACGGTCTACCTCTACGTCCTTGAGAACAACCATGCTTCCCCACCCCAAATTGCCAAAGGGACGGGCATTTTGCGTACAAATTGCTATCACATCCTCCAGTCGCTGAAAGACCAGGGACTTGTGCGTGAGGAAAAGGGCCCGTCCGGCCGCAAGGTCTACTTTGCAAACGACCCTGAGTCACTCCTACGGTCGGCACAAACGCGCGCGGAGGCAGTAGAACGACTTATCCCGGACATTCGTGCCGTCTTTTCGGCAAAAACCAATAAGCCCTCCGTGCATTTCTACGATGGGTTAGACGAAATTCAAGACATCTACCGCGCATCGCTTCGCGCACAAGAAATTTTCGCGCTTGGTTCTACTGCAAAGATCGCAGAACGCATGCCAGAATTTCTTCCGTGGTATTTTGCGCAAATCAAGAAGCACAACATCACACTCCACGACATCATTTCGTCACCGTCGTCCACAAAAGGCCTTGCCGCGGGCAAAGCCGCAATAGCGTCCTACACGCCCCATGTATTGCCTGTGAAATACGGCGAAACGTCGACAGACATTCTTGTATGGGACAACAACGTCGCGCTCATCACCCTCGACGAGCCTTACTTCGGCACCGTCCTCCACAACGCCTCGCTCGCGCACACCTTCAAGATCGTCTTCCATGTACTGGCCGATGCACTATAAACACAACTCCACCGCACGGGCGGTGGAGTAAGTCGCGGGGTGACGGGGTTGTCAGTCGAGGTGTTTGCCATACGCGCGGCCGTCGATACAGCGCCACGTATAGCGGGCAATCCACAGACTGCTCTCCATCTGCCTGCGCTGCTCGACGAGGCTGTCGATACGCGCGTTGCTTTCCGCAATCGCCGTCTCGGCCGCCTCGTGCCCACAGCGGCCAGGCTCCCGACTGTAGCAGGTCGGAAGTTTCTTGAGGGCGTCCTCCATGCGGCCGTTCGCGAGGCACTCGGTCTCGAACTTCGTCCACAGCGCGTCGCGTTCGGCCTGCTCCACATCAGAGACGCAGGCAACCATGAAAAGAATCGTGAGCATTGGTTTCTCGTGTCTTGGGGTTGATGATTGTTGACTGAGTATTCTACCTTAAAAACGCCTTTTGCGCAAGGCTCCGGACGCGATGAATCGCGCCCCTATTGCCGAATAGGCATGACGATGTAGAGGTATTTTTCGGTCGATTCGTGAGGGACGGCGGTGCAGGGGCTGAAGCCGTCGACCATGCGAAGGGCCACCTTTTCTGTGGTTATGGCGTTGAGACCATCAAGGAAGTAGCGGTTGTTGAGGACGATGTTGTTTGTGGGACCAATAACGTCGCCGTCGAGGGAAACTGTGTTTTCGCCTCGTTCGGTGTCATTTGCGGAGAGGACAATACTCTTCGTATCGGGTTGGACCTCCAAACGGACGTCGAATAAACCAACTTTCGAGAAAAGACTTGCGCGCTTTACCGCTTGGATGAGCGCCTGGCGCGGAACCACGATCTCCGTTTTCACGTTCTTGGGGATAATCTGTGCGTAGTCGGGATAACGCCCCTCAATGGTACGAGAAATGAGTTCAACGTTACCGTAACGGAACGCTACCTGGTTGTCCGTCAGCTCAATCTCCACATTTTCTGGCGAGTCGACACTGTCACGCAATACACTAAAGATCGTGCGGAGCTCGACAAGCGCGCGCTGGAGCATAATCACATGTCGCTCCTCCTCTGGGCCGTCCGCAACAGGAATAATGCACTCTGCAAGCCGGTAGCTGTCCGTGGACGCCAACGTGAGCGTCTTCACGCCTTCCGTCGTCGCGAACTTCATATACACACCCGTAATTTCTGGTCGCGACTCATTCGTCGCCACCGCAAAGAGCACGCGACTCAACGCGGAATCGAGCTGTGCGGTTGCTACCTGAAACTTCACGCCGCCCGTTACCTGTGGGATAAACGGAAACTCATTTGCAGGAATGCCCACAATCTTCGTTTTTGACTTCCCGCTAACGACTGACAATGCGCGATCGAGCAGGTCGATGTCGACTCTGTCACTCGGGAGCAAATTCACATAGTCGTAAAAAAGCTTTGCAGGAATGGTATATTCGCCCTGTTGATCGACTTTTCCACGAACAAGACAGGTCACGGTGAGGTCAATTGTTGTTGCGGTGAGTTTAAGTCCAAAACTATCTGCACGTAACAGCGCATTGTTGAGAATAGGAAGGTTTACTGCCTTCGACCCCAAGTGACTCGTAATGGCGAGCCCTTGGTGCAGGTTTTCTTTTGTGCAAGAGAATTTCATGTACCCGTTTTAAATATTTTTTTATTGTGATAGTAGTAACAGTAAGGCGGTGGACAAGTGGAATAACTTTTATTACCTCGGTGGGCGTTGATGGATTTCGTGTGAGGGCTGTGAGGACAGGGGGTGTACGTGTGAGGTTTAGGTGTGGGTAGTGGGCGACACATCTGTGCGCTATTGCGCTGTCCGCTTGTTATCCCCCGCCATGTCCCCATACCTTTCCACAGGGTTATCCCCTATGACGTGTACAGCTTTTGTTTGATGAGCTCGATGTCCCTTTGTAGTTTATCGTCGTGGTCCATCATGCTGGCGATTTTTGAGTAGGCGTGCATTGCGGTGGTGTGGTCGCGGCCGCCGAGCTCGCTACCAATTGCCGGGTAGGAGTTTTTCATTTCCTCGCGAAGGAGGTACATAACGATCTGTCTCGGGAACGCGAGGCGCTTCTCACGGCTTTTTCCAAGCAAATCGTCGATCGCAAGGTCGAAGTACTCGGACACCACAACGATGAGTTGGCGTGGCGTAACGGTTTTTTTACTGTTTTCAGACTCAAAGCTTGCAAGGATGGGTTTGACGCTCTCAAGCGACGGCACCATATTCTTAAACTGATGGAACGCGATAATTTTGTTGAGCGCACCCTCAAGTTCGCGGATGTTTGAGTAAATTGTCGACGCGACGTAGTGCAGAATTTCGTGGTCGAGAGCGACTCCCTTCTCTAGACACTTTTTGAGGAGAATTGCCATGCGAGTTTCTAGGTCCGGTGTGCCGACGTCGACCAGCATTCCCCATTCCAACCGTGACTGGAGACGTTTTTCCAAACCAGCAATAAGTTTCGGTGCACGGTCTGACGAGATGACGATCTGCTTGTTCTCTTGGTGCAGCGCGTTGAATGTGTGGAAAAACTCCTCCTGCGTCCCCTCTTTTCCGGTGATGAACTGAATGTCGTCAATGAGGAGGAGGTCGATATTACGATACCGATCTTTAAAATCTTTGCCTTTTCCTGAGCGGATGGAGTGAATGAAGTCGTTCGTAAAGTGCTCGCAGGTGACGTAGAGGATGCGTGCGCCGCTGTTGCGGTTACGGATTTCGTTCGCAATAGCGTGTAAGAGGTGTGTTTTACCTAAGCCTACTCCACCGTAGATGAATAGTGGATTGTAGGTCCCGCCTGGGTGTGCGGCAACCGCTTGTGCGGCAGCGTGTGCAAGTTCGTTTTGTTTGCCAACAACGAAATTGCTAAAGGAGTACGTGTTGTTAATGGAGATATTACCTGTTGGTGGCACTTCCGGTGCGTGTTGTTGTGCGGTGGTGGTGAAACCGTAGTCCTCTGTTTTTTGTATGGCGGGTTCTTCGCGAAGGATAAGCGGCACTGCGGGGCCGGTTTTTGTCTCCACACGGTACACAAGACTGCGCACGGCAAGGTCGGTGACGTTTTGCAGTGACTCCATTATTTCTCGATGATATTTCTTCTCGAGCCAGGTTAACGTAAATGTATTCGGGACACCAACGATTACCTCGCCGCCCTTATACTCGCTTACAAAGGTATTTCTGAACCATGTGGTGAAATGTGCTTTGCTCAACTTGAGTTCAAGTTGACCAAGCACCGCTTGCCACAGTTCGTGGGTGTTCATACACCAAAAAAAGAGAGACTCATTCCAACGACTGCGGTCATGATAGCCTACCTATCCACAGGGCTCAACCCCCTGTGGATATACCCAACAGTGGAAGAAACTGGGGATAACTGGGTGAATTTTGTGGATAAGTGACGTAGTTATTCACACAAGCGCTCTGGACAGCGGAACAAGGGTCAATCGTTGACAAGATTCATAAGATTTTCTATACTACGGGTACTTTTATGCCCAAACGAACATATCAGCCGAAGAAGCGGCAGCGGGCGAAGGTGCACGGCTTCCGTGCACGTATGCGTACGAAGGATGGTCGTGCGACGTTAAAACGTCGTCGTACCAAGGGTCGCAAGAGGCTCACCGTTGTTGCACGTCCGCGCTAAACACACTACGGCCGCAAGGCCGTTTTGTGTATAATGACTTTCCCGGTTTGCCCACTTTCGACTTGCGGGGCCCCGCTTTCGCTCATCGTAGGGTTACCTACGCCTCGCGAACAGCTGCACCCCGCGCATCGAAATTGGTCTAAACCGGAGAAAGCCATATAATTGTTATTGCTATGTTGTCTGCAAAGTACCGACTCCGCAACGACGCCGACATTGCAAAGGTGCTCAAGTCCAAAAAAGGAGCGTTTGACGCCGCGTGTGGCGTGAAGGTCCGGGCGAATGGACTTTTGCACTCGCGCTTTACGGTTGTTGTGGGAACAAAGGTGAGTAAAAACGCCGTCGACCGTAACCGTGTGAAGCGGCAGTACCGCGAAATTATCCGTTTGCACATTGCAGAGCTTACGCCCGGCTATGACGTCCTTTTCCTCACCGCAAAACCCGCACTCGCACTCGACTACCACCAAAAGCAAACGCGACTCATTCCGGTACTTCGTAAGGCGGGGCTTTTGCATACCAATATTCCTGTACCAAAAAACCCTGTCGTTTGACCATGGGCCAATGAAGGGTTTGTACCCGCACGGTTTTTGTCCGTTTCACCCGTCGTGCTCGGAATATTGTAAGCAGTCGATAATGAAAGACGGTGTTATGATGGGAATTGTAAAAGGCGCGTGGCGAATATTGCGCTGCAACCCGTGGACGGCAGGAGGCGTCGACAAACCCTAGGGAAAAAGCGGTGTGAGGTCGGTTCCGTCCGGCAGTTCCACCGTTTTTGTTTTTGCGCTCTCGCCACGGAGTACATGGATGAGTGATTTTGGTACTTTGAGCGCATCGGATAAGAACGAAATGAGCTCATAATTCGCGGCACCGTCGACGGGGTGTGCATGAAGCGCGATCATAAACGTTGGTTCATCCATCATTCGACCGGTGCAGCGCGTGACTTTTGCGTTCGGCTTTGCGTGGACGACGATTTTCATACCTTCGTAATGCGAATATAAAACGTGTTTTTGCGCAGCAGTGTGTATTCTTTGAGTAGTCGTGCAAGTCCAGGGCGAAGCGATGACGCGGTGCAGAGGCTCCCGTCGACGACGACATGCGGGTCGATAACGCGAAGTTTTGCGTTTGTGGTGTAATCCGCGATGTCGGCAGTGCATGGTTCGACGGGCGCTCCGGCGGCAACCCATGCGAGGGTCTGCATAGTTACATCATCAGTCTGCGCACGAATAATCGCCATCACATGGTTGTCGTCGACGAGAAAATCCTCACGCGTGAGTTTGCCCGAAGAGAGTAATGCTTTCAGCATTGCGCCGAAGTGCGCGTAAAAGCCGTTCTGCCCTAGTCCTTCGCGGACAATATGCATGTCGACGGATAGACGCGACAGCCACTCGGCGGCGCCAACGTCCGTGAGCGCCATGACGCCGTGGTGATTGGCGAGTTTCTCGATGAACGTCGCACATTCTTCTTTTGAGCACTGGTCCGATGTAATGCCATCACGAAGCGTGTAGTCCACACGGTCGGCGCACATTGCTGGTGCGTCTTGCTCGAGTAGCGTGAAGCGTTTTGTGTCCATGATTGCTGCACCATCCAGTTCGTGTGCGTCGAAAATGTCTTTCAAGCTCGCCAAGTGCGGATTTGCTACAAATGCGCCGTGTCCTTCTTGCGTTGCGCTGTCGCCTATAAGCCAGTCGACCAAATGTGAAAACGCCAAATGGTTTGCGTCATGCACTAACCCCGCGAGACACTCTTCCCTACTCGCGCCAAGCAATTGCAGCAGCCGGTACACGCCAATGCAATGCTCCGCCCGCGACGTCGACCACTTTGCATCGAGCAGCACCATCGGGCCGTATTGGTTTACCCTCCACAAGCGGTCGAACGCAGGCGATTCAATAATCGCCACCGCGCACGGGTCGTCGATGATGATGTCGCCGTAGACGCGGTCGGTGAAGTGCATAGCTATTTACTTCATCCCCTTCCTAAACTTCTTCAAAAGCGCGATGTCCTCTTCGCGGCTGCCGGCTTCTTCTTCGCCGTTGAAGGGGGTTTCGAGGATGAGGTCGATGTGTTGGAGTTTGGGGTGATGGACAATGAATTTGAACGCGTCCGCGCCAATGAATCCGTGGCCAAGGTGTTGATGACGGTCTTTGTGTGCTTCGAATTCGACTTTACTGTCGTTGCAGTGGCTTGCGACGAGTTTATCGAGACCGATTATTTTGTCGAAGTCGGCGAAGGTTATTTTGACGGACGCTTCGCTTCGTAAGTCGTAACCGGAGGCAAATGCGTGTTGGGTGTCAAAACACACGCCAATTTCTTTGCCGCGTTCTGCGCCGTCGATAAACGCAGCAATTTCCTCGAATGTGTCACCCATGACTTCGCCCGCTCCCGCGCTAATTTCAATAAGCAGCTGGCAGGTACCGTCGTACTTATCCAAAATGCGGTTGAGCCCTTTGACGACCATAGCAATGCCCTCTTTTCTGCCGACGGCTTTTGCGCTTCCTGGGTGAAACATCATGGCTTTTGCGCCAATTTGCGTACCGCGTTCCAGTTCGTTGCGGAGCATGGTGACGCTGCCGTGGCGCGTGCGGTTGTTGTCGGACGCAAGGTTAATAAGGTACGGCGCGTGGATATATGTGTCTTTTATTGCGTATTCCTGCATGGCGTCCTTATATTTTTGCGCGTCCTCGTCCGTAATCTCCTTTGCAGCCCACACCTGTGGCGAACGGGTAAAAATTTGCACCACCTCACACCCAAGCGCCGCGCCGTTCCCTGCGGCGTGCCACAACCCTCCTGCCGCTGACACGTGTGCTCCAAAGCGCATAGGACTTTAGTGTAAAGTGATTACCAAGTTGCCGCAACCTTCTCGCCAAAACTGTGGAGTGCGTCGAATGTTGCCCCGAGGACGTCGGCAATGCCTTGGTGCGTAATGGTCATGACGAGTGCGGTTTCTGGGAAAACAAAAGCGACCTTGTTTTGGTAAATGAACATGAGTTTTTGTAGATTGAGTACCGACTCCGGCATGACGACAAGATCCCAAATGCGTTTGTTGAGGTACTCGTAGTTTTCTGGCGAGAGATGCTGTTGTGGAGCGGTCATCGATTCCTTGGTGAAAATGCCGATCGTCTTAATTTTTCTGTCGACAATACGCGTGAAGAACGTATTCCACGCGTCTTGATCGAGAAGCTTGAGCTCTTGCTCTATTGCTTCTTTCCCGACCATAACGCGAAAGGATGTGCCTTCGGGGATGGACGAAACTTCATCGTAGACACGAAAATAGCCCGCACGCGACTCAGACACTTCAATAAGTGGTGTTTCGACCGTGCCTTTTTGCATTGCCTCCATCTGTGGGACAAGGCTGCGGAGGTCAGTTGCCCATTTACCAACAATGTTTGCAAGTTCGCGAGGTGGCAGTGGGACGTACACTTTGTGCTGACCTTTGCGGGACTCTTTGAGAATGCCCTCTTGCACGAGGTTTTTGATGTGAAAGTAGACTTTTGTCCGGCCCTCTCCCGTTTTTTGTGCAATTTGCGCCGCGGTTCCTGAGCCAATTGAAAGTGCAGCAAGGTATGTCTCTGCCTCGATAGTTGACCTGCCAAGGTGCGTGAAGATTGTTTTTACTTCTGATTGCAAGCTCATATAGTCCAAGTGTAGCAGCGTGTTTATTATTTGTCAAATATATTTTTCTACTAATCTATAATAACCACAGGAAAGAACTTGATTTCTTGTCAAAAATATGGTAGAGTTGTTTGTCGCTGGTGAGTAATTCACTCCCCGCGACGCCACATCACATCTACGAGGTACGCAATGCTCCTTCATTCTGCTTCTGACATCGTCGAACTCGTGGTTGCTCGGTTATTGAAGACGGAAGGGCTGGTTGCCGTCATGGCTGGCCACTTCTCGCTCGTACAGAATCACGACGGAGCGCTCGTGCCTGGAATTCCTGACGACATCAACGATGTGCGTGTTCGAGAGCGCGTCGCCAACCATCCGTACATGGGCAACTTCCCCGTGGAAACATGGCGTGCGGGTATCGACGTCGTGCAGCGGCTTCGTGCTGTTGGTCGTGACGTAAAGCTCCTCGTGCTCGTGAATGACTGGCAGTTTGTGCCACCGGTACTGAACGGTCGGCGTCATGTAGCGCGTGATTCGTTCTTCGCAGAGCAGAAGCTTCCGCCGACGTTCGTGGCGATGCTTACGCAGTGTGGTTTTGACGAGTCAGTTCTCGTCACCGATGTACGCGATGGCAAGTCGTGCATCTTCTGGGGCGAGTCGAGTCTTCGTGCACGTTATCGTCGAAGCTTCCGCGCGAAAATTCCAACTGATAACGCGTGTGCGCAGGAATGGATCCCGTTACTCATCCGGTTGGAGAGACTCGGATACAGAAGTTTCGTTGCATTCGCACCGAACTCGTGTCGTTTGCCAATTGTGAGCGGCACGGATAGCGCGAGCGAGGTTCTCGAACTGGCGCTCAAGGTGACGAATGTGTTCCCGTCACAGTACACGGAAAATTTTTGGGAAAATACGTGGATTGAGCAGTAACAACGTGGCGCGAGGAGATGCTCTATCTTACCTCACGCCCAGTGTCGAGCGACCGAATAGTTCGGTAGTTCGAAACTGGAGACACACAAATGATTCGTTCTGTTCCGAAATTTACCTTCGAAACCATGCCGACGTTCCACCAACTGTGGGAGTCGTGCATGGAACAGCACCTTACACCAACTACGGATGCGGTAATCCGTCTCTTGTATAGCTCAGTGATTGATAGCGGCTCAAAGTTGCTCGACACTTGTGTCGGCGGCGGCGGACTTGCCGTTGAGTTGTTGGGTTACACGTACGACATGACTATGGCGGACGGTGATTCCGGCATGCTCGCGCTTTTTGAGAAAAATGCGCTTAAAAAAGGGCTCCATAAAGAGGGCTTATACCGCAAGCCCATCCTCGCTAAATGGCAGGAGTTCCCCAGTGTGTTTAGTGGCTGTCAGTTCGACGGCTTGATCTGCTGCGGAAATTCGCTCATCTACGCTGGGGGTTACTGGAACCATGATGGTGTCGTTGATCGCCAACTGGCGCTTACGGGTATCCGGGAGACGCTCGCGATTTTCCGTCGTCTCCTGGTGCCGGGTGGGCATCTATTCGTCGACAAGCCGAGTGACAATGAACAGCCGACTGAGGATCTTGTCGCATGTATCAACGTGGCAGGAGACGTGTATGACGTATTCTTCTCGGTGCGGTTTGCAGGCGACCGTCGTACTGCACAGATTCTGCTTCGTCATCAAGTGACGGGGGAAGAAATGGGGACGCCGAACGTCGCTTACCGATTGAAGGATAGTGAGCTCGAGGAACTGCTTCTGCAGGCAGGGTTCGCATCGTTCGAGCGGGTGGCTGGCGGTGTAAATAGCCACCTCCCGCTTTGGGTCGCGCGGGTACTCTAGAAAAAAACGTCGCCGAGAACGTGGGGTCTCCCATGTGCTCGGCGCTGTGTTTTATTTTCGTTTTGCTTTAAAGCCAATTTCTGGTCGCTCCTCGTCACTTGTGTGCATTCGGCGGATGGCGTCGAAAACGATTTTGAATTGCTCGTCGTAATGTCGTTCCATGTAGTCGAGACGGCGCAGGAGCTGCTCATCGCCCCGCACCATGTCGCGGAGTTTGATGAACGACCGGATGATTTGGATGTTCACAGCGATCGCCTGTTTACTCTTAAGCACGCTCGAGAGCATTGCGACGCCTGGCTCGGTGAAAACATTCGGTAAGTACCGTCTTCCGCCGTATTCCGAACTTGAGGTCACAATTTGTGACCTCAAGTTTCGCCACTCCTCGTAAGTTAGCTCAAACATGAAATCTGCAGGAAACCGCTCGATGTTTCTCCGTACTGATTGATTCAGCACTTTTGTTTCAACGCCATAAAGATTAGCTAAATCTCTATCAAGCATTACTTTCTGACCTCGTATTACGAAGATGCGACTCTCAATACGTTCGTTCGGGATGATGGAGCTCATATGTATCCATTCTATCATCATTCAAAAACTTGAGGTCACAATTTGTGACTTCAAACACAATGCCGTCCACCGAAATGAATCAGTGAACGGCGAGAAGTGGCGGATATACGACTAGTCGATGACGTACTTTTTTTTGAGACCGAGGATTTGTTTCTTGGTGAGGCATCGATTTTTTTTCTGCAGGTGCTTGGCCACTGCGTCACCAAAACTGCGCCAGCGCTCGTCGTTACGGTTCAGATCCAATCGGCAGTCCTCATAGAAGTCTGCGCGGTTGACGTTGTCGAGATCGCTCCAGCGCATCTCGTCTACGTGTTGGAGGAGAGAGTTCGCCTCTGCGAATTTCTCGTGCCGCAAGAGCAGCAATTTGTAGCGGTCCAGATCACCATCTGCTTCCTTGAGTACGGGAAATGGTGACATGACCCCCGCGAGCAGGAGGGCCAGGCTCCTGCAGAGAATCTCCTGCGCCTTCACGAAGTCGCGCATCTTGCATGCAGCGACGTAGATCTCCTTGACGTGATGCTGGTCGATCGGTAGGCAGAATGCCCCGTCTTCCATCCACGTGTTGGGATCGTTGAGGTCGACGATGCAATCGTTCGATGAGCGTTCCCAGACTTCCTCCGGAAAGTATTCGAGCATTACGATGAGGCGAGCGACGATCCCGAGCACGACCGCTGCCTTCTCTTCTTCACTATCGAATTGGACAATTTTTTTCATTCGTTTCTCACGTGTGTCGTGGGCGAGATTGCCCTCAAAGGCATCGAATATATCGATAACTTTGAGGGCCGCTGGATACTGCTATCCAGCGAACGGCGCGTTTACTATTTTTTGATTTCGAGCGTGATGCCGATTTCTTTTGCGGTCATCAACCGTGCGGGCAGATTAAGTCGCCCGATGTCGAGCGGATTCATGTCGTCGCGCCATCCTTCACGATGAATGAAATCGCACAGGAGTGGCATCCAGAAACATTGGCCCATGCCCCATACCACGTATCCGACGTCGCCGCTGCCTTCGGCAAGTTTTATCCAGGGAGCGAACGTGTCACCTTCCCAGGCAGAGCGTTTGTCTCCAAGTAGCATGTCAGTCCGCAAGTAGCGACCGCGTTTATCCCGTCGCATCGCACGACAGAATGGGATGGCCTGTTGCGAGAGGTGCTGTCTTTTGACTCGGAGCATGTCTTCGTCGATGTCTGTTGTCGGCTTGAGGAACGTGAGGAGCATGTCGAACCCACGTTTTGTTTCGAATGGTGGCGAGATGTTCTTCTCCATGTCCATGACGATGTGAAAGTGCCCAGCCTTGCATCGATAAAGAAGGGGGATGAGGGACTGCATGTTCGTGTCTCCGTTGTTTTTGTTACTGCGATATTGCAGCAACGGGGACGATACGCTTATTTGAGAAAGTGGCAAACAAAGATTGGGTAGTTATACAGTTATAATTGACAAAATAGTGAGTTTTTGTTAATCTTGTTAACACTATGGCAGACCCAATACTTGCGACACTGACTTCTGTGGGGCTGACGGACAAGGAGGCAAAGGCGTATGTTGCGCTGTTGTCGGTTGGTTCGGGTACGGCGTCCGCAATTGCGGAGAGAGCCGGGATTAAGCGTTCTATTGCGTACTTTACGCTCCGGAGTTTGGTGGAGCGTGGGTATGCGCAGGAAGTGCCGGGCGAGAAGGTGAAACGTTTTGTTGCGGTAGAGCCCGCGCGATTGCTGACGTCAGTGCAGGCGAATACGGAAAACCTCCGCATGATGTTGCCGTTGTTGCGTGGCCTGTTTCAGGGGCATGAGAGTAAGGCGTCGGTGGAAATTCATGAGGGACGTGCAGCAATTTTGCCGGTGTACCGCATGATGGAGAATGCGAAGACGTCGTACTACATGACGAACTGGGAAAAATTGTATGCGGAGTTTCCGGAGGAGGCGCAACGTTGGGGTGTTGCCGCAGCAAATATAAAGAAGCCGAACGTGACCAAGAACCTTATTGTCGACTCCCCTGCTGGTCGCGACATCATGAAAAAGATGCACGAAAACAAAAAGCAGTCTTTTCGACTGCTTCCTGCGGGGACAGATTACCAGATGAACTTTGGTATTGCAGACAATGTGCTTGCAATCACGAGCTTCAGTCCGTTGTTTGTTGTCGTTATTCGTTCGGAACAAGTAGTTGCTGCAGCGTCGCTATTGTTCGACCTTGCGTGGAAGTCGGCGAAGACAGCGAGGTAGTTATTTCACGATCATGTCCTTCAGCTTGTTGATCGTCGCGCGGTTGGTGAGTTGCTGTAAAACGTATTCACGATACTCGGGTTCGTAGATGCGCTTGCGGCTTTCGTCTTCGGGTTTGAATTGCGACGCGATTTGGTCGAGCTCTGTGTCGACGTCTGCTTCGGGGACGGTGACACTTTCTTTCTTTTGGATCTCTTTGATGATGAGGCTTACCTTGATGCGCTGCAAAGCAGGCGCGGCAAAGTCTAACTTGAGTTCTGGCAGCGATTTGTTGATGTTTTTGAGGTACGTGGGGAACTCCATGCCCTGTGTTTCTACGTGGTGTTCAAGTTCGTGCACCATTTTTTCAATCTCTTGGTTGACGAGCAGGTCCGGAATTTCTTGGAACGACGACTTCTCCGCAACCAGGTCGAGTACGGCTTTGTCCAAGCGGCGCGACTCTTCCGTTTCGTTCTCCATGCGGAGGTTCTCACGCAACTTGTCGCGCAGCTCGTCTGCAGTTTTCAGGCCGAACGTTGCAGCAAACGTGTCGTCGAACGGCGGAATTTCTGTGGTGAAAATTTCGTTCAACTTCACGGTGAAGTCGACATTCTCTCCCGCGATATGTTTTTGGTAATGGTCGTCCGGGAACTTAAGTGCGAATGTTTTCTCGTCGCCCTCCTTCATGCCCAAGATATTGTCGACAAAACCTGCAATATAGTGCGACTCGTTGGTGTATACGCCGTGGTTTTGCGCGTCGCCGCCTTCCACCACCACGCCGTCCTTCTTCATGCCAAGGTTTACAACAGCTTTGTCGCCTTTGACGAGTGCGCGGCCGGCTTCTGCACGCACTTCCACCATGCGCATACGGAGTAAGTCTTGTGCAGCTTCGTCAATAAGTTTGTCCGTTGGCTCCACGTCGCCCCGCTTCACTTCAAGCTTTGTGTAGTCGGCAAGCTTGGTGACGGCGGGCATGAGCGCAACTTCTGCTGAGTACACAAAATCGTTGCCTGGGGCGAGTTTGTCCATGCTGAAGAACGGCTGACCGACCGTTTCCAAGTCTTCGTCCAGCATTGCCTCTACAAACGTTGCGCGCACCAGGTCCTCCGCTGCGTGCTCCAAAATTGCCATTTCACCCAGGCGCTGTTTGACGACCTCGTACGGCGCGTTGCCGGGGCGGAACCCTGGGATGTCGACCTCCTTACTCAAGTGTGCGGCTGCCTCTTTGCATGCATCCTCTACCTCAAAAGCGGGAATGGTAACGGTGATTTTTACCTTGTTGTCGGAAATGCGTTCAAGGGTATGAGACATAGGAAAATTTACTTGGCGGGAGTATAAGCGTGCTGACACCAGGTGTCAATTCCTTTGCTGCTTTTAGCCAAAAAAGTAGCAATGGCTTGCGCAAAAACGTTGACCAAGTCGGCGTACTGACGTATAGTGGGAAATGTTCCCTTACTCTTCGGTAGCCTGTCTGCATGTCATACGGCCTCGTGAAGAACATTTTAGTACGTTGTGGTCTTGGCGCGATTCGTGCCCTTGTCGTTGGCAAGGCTGCGTCGCGTTTTGTTGTGCGTCACGGCGCCCGACCATTCTTGAGTTTGTGGCGTTTTGCCTTTCCGCGCCTTGTCGTTCCTGGCTACCACGCGCTCTATAGTGTTCGTCGCCGCATTGCGCACTGGTATCGCCCTGCGAAGAATCGTTTAATGTACGCTGTCGCAAACCGTCACATGTTTCATACGGTTGCGGTTGGTGTTGCGCTGACGGCCGGCATTGTGAACTTTCAGTTGGACGACGTGCGTGCGGAAACGTACGGACAGCGCAGTCTCATGTATGGCATTGCGACAAACAACACGGAGCAGCTTATTGACCAGTACGCCGACATTACCGCAATCACGCAGGCAACGCCGGTGAAGTATCTTTCGGCGGGTGTGCTTACCGCGCCGCTTGCCACGGGCGACACGACAGAGGCGGTAACGCCGAACACGGTTGTTGGTGGTGCGTTGTCGTCGCTTGCGATCTCCGAGGACCACGCGAGTGTTGCGCCACGTGACGCAGTGGAGGAGTACGTTGTTGCAGACGGCGACACGTTGTCGACTATTGCCGCGCAGTACGGCATTAGTTTGAACACGCTTTTGTGGGCGAATAGTTTGTCGGTACGTTCCGTGGTAAAGCCCGGTCAGTCGTTGAAGATTCTCCCGGTGTCGGGTGTCGCGCACACAGTAAAAAGTGGTGACACTGTGGCGCGCCTTGCCAAAACGTATAACGTGAGCGAGGAGCAAATTCTTGCGTACAACGATATTGATGACACTGCGGGTTTGCAAGTAAGTGCGTCGCTTATTATTCCTGGTGGTGAGTTGAAGGCGCCTGCACCGACGACGCGCAAGACTGCGGTGAGCAGCATTTTTACGTCGACGCCTACTACGTCAACGACAAAAACATCCAGCGGTGCACGGATGATATGGCCGACGGACCTCACGTACATCGTGCGTGGGCGTAGTTGGTATCACACCGGTGTCGACGTTGACTGTAACGGTCATGCGAATGGTACGTCGACGAACGATAACTACGCCGCCGCGGACGGCATTGTGCAGTTTGCGGGCGTAAAGCGTGGGTACGGCACCACTGTGGAAATTAACCATGGCAACGGCATCATTACGCGCTACGGCCATCACTACTCACTGTACGTTTCGGTCGGCCAGCAGGTCAGCGCAGGTACGCCGATTGGTCGCTGCGGGTCGACAGGCAACTCGAGCGGTACGCACTTGCACTTTGAGGTTGTTGCAAATGGAACGTACATGAATCCGTTGGAGTATTTGAGGTAGGGATGGTGAGAGATGAAGAGAGATCACGAGAGATGGGCCGCGGCTCATCTCTTTTGGTTTTTTATGGCGACGTCCCGCCTGAGTCTTGTAATGATTCCATTCGTCAGTCTATGCGCTTCATCGCGGATTGCTTCGAGTTTTGCGCACATCTCACCATCGATGTAGCCGAGATCCCTGCTACATTCTAGGATGCACCCACATTCCGCAAGTGACGCACGAGAAATGGTAAGAAAACGTATGTATTCTTTGGCTGTCCCTCTGGCCTGTGCTTCAACAATATTTAGCACTGATGATAAGGCGGCTCGTCGTAGCTGCGATGTTACACCGAACAATTCATGCGGGGGAAACTTTGTAGACACTCTGTATACTTCAATGAAGAATTCATGGGATTTTTGCCATGCTATTAGCTTATGGTACGGCATTGTCATAATAATTTTAATTGTTACTACATTTCTCTCCATCTCTCATGATCTCTCATTATTTTTTTACGTCGCCACCGCGCGTGGACGGTATTGCAGTGCTTCGGCGATGTGCTCACGCGTGAGTGCCTCGACGCCGGCTAAGTCGGCAATGGTGCGTGCAACACGCAGGACGCGCGTGTAGGCGCGTGCAGAAAGCCCGAGACGCTCGACGGCCTGGCGCAGGAGGGCGATGCTCTCGTTGTTGAGTGTGCACGCATCTTGGAGTAGTTGCGACCGGAGTTCTGCGTTTGTACTAATGTCGTGTGCCGCATAGCGTGCAGATTGCCTGTCGCGTGCCAGTTGCACGCGAAAGCGAATGTCGACTGAATGCTCCCCATCGCTTATACCGGTGAGCTTGTCGAAATCGACGCGTGGAACGTCGCACGCAATATCAATTCGGTCGAGAAGCGGTCCGGAGACGCGTTGTTGATATTTAATAATTTGTGCAGGTGTGCAACTACATTCACGTATAGTGTCGTGCAAATAGCCGCATGGACACGGGTTCATTGCACCGACCAACATGAAGCGCGCAGGAAATTCTAGCGTTCCTGCGGCGCGCGCAATGGTAATGACGCCGTCCTCCAATGGCTGACGGAGATTTTCAAGCACGGTGCGAGAGAACTCCGGGAACTCGTCCAGAAATAATACGCCACGGTGCGCAAGGGATATTTCGCCTGGGCGCGGCATGGCACCACCGCCAACGAGTGCAATACCGGAGCTGGTGTGATGTGGCGAACGGAACGGCCGTAGCTGCACGAGTGCATTTTGTGTGTCGAGGAGTCCTGCAACGGAGTGCACCATGGTGATCTCTAGCGACTCGTCGAACGTGAGTTCTGGCAGAATCGACGGAAGTGCACGTGCTAACATGGTTTTACCTGAGCCTGGTGACCCGGAGAGGAGAATGTTGTGTCCACCTGCCGCCGCAATCTCAAACGCGCGTTTGACCTGCTCCTGTCCGCGAATGTGAAAGAAGTCGCTACTTGTTTCTTGTGGTTTTGTTGCGCGTTTGGTGCGGATGTACGGTGTGAGCGGCGTGCAGAGTGTGAGCGTAGTGACCAGTTCGCCAAGTGTCGTAAACGGGTAAACAGCAACACCTTCGACAAGCGACGCTTCGTCCGCGTTTTCGGGCGAAACGACAATGCCACGACAGCCAAGGTTTTTTGCCATTATTGCTGCAAGTAACGCACCACGAACGGGACGAATGTGTCCGTCGAGCGCAAGTTCACCAAAGAACACGAGGTCGGCGAGGCTGAGCGGGTCGGGAAAGTTGCCGTGTGCCGCGAGGAGGCTAATGGCAATTGCTAGGTCGTATGCGGGGCCTTGTTTGCGAATGTCGGCGGGTGCTAAGTTGACGGTGATGTGTGTGCGCGGAAATGAGAGCCCTGAATTTTTGATTGCCGCGCGTACGCGCTCACGTGATTCGTTGATTGCAATATCAGGAAGTCCGACAATGAGAAATTTAGGCAAACCTGATGCAATGTCTGTCTCTACGTCAACGGGACGCGCGGTTAAGCCCAAGATTGCCGACGCTCTTGTACAAAAAGATCCCATACACAAAAAGCATATGGGGAGAATTTAGCGCCCCGTGTCCTCGGAGAGCGTGTTTCTACTATAGTACAAATAGATAATTGCGCCAGTGACGATGAGGATATCTGCAAGGTTAATTGCAGAACGTTGGAAAATAATAATGTAATCGGTGGTGAAGCCGTTCACGACACGGTCGACAGCGTTCCCTACCGCGCCACACACGATAAGCCACAGGCCAGTGCTTTGCGCGAGTGATGTGTGAATATTTTTCTTGATAATCACAAGTAATGCGGTGCACAGCATGACGGTGATGGGGAGAATGACACCGAGCGGGATAGCGATGTCAAAGATAATTCCTGGATTTTTGTGGAGTGCGAGTGCAAACGGCCACGATAATGGTAGCGAGTCGCTTGGAAGGTTACGAATTGCAAGAAATTTAAAACCGCCGTCGAGTAATGCCACGGCAATCGCAGTGACACTTGCAAGAATGGCGGCTTTTTTGGTCAGACTTCCTGGGTCAATGTTTTTTTGCAGGCGATACAGCTTGTTGACGTGGGGCGGGCCATTAGGCGTTGTGTGTCGATGATCTGTTTACAGTACTTGCATTTGCCGTAGGTCCCAAGCTCGATTGCCTTGAGTGCAGAGTGGACGTCTTTGAGTGCAGACTCAAGTTCGCTGCTGAGCGAAATACTGTCGCTGAATTCTGCGACTTCTGCAGCGTTTTCGTCCTCTTTGTCGCCGTGGGACGGAAAGTCTGCGTCAAATGACCCAGAAGACTTATTGTTGCGATGCGCGATTTTTTCAATTTCGTCCTGCAATTTTACCCGTTCTGACTCGAGGAGTTCGGAAAGTTGTTTGAGAAGCTTTGCATCCATAAAATTTGATTACCAGGATGCTGTCTACTATATACAAAAGACATCAAAATGAAAAGACGCAAACCGTTTTTCGAGAGCAAGGAGGCATTGGGCCACACGTATATTGGTGGATAAATATATCCTCCGCTCAATCGAGTATTGGTTTGCGTCTGAGACGCGGCAGTTTTTGGACACCGGTCTGAGGCGTCGGGTTGTTCTGTCATGATTTGCATGACCTGACAACTCGACGTCTCATCGGCGTCAACAGCAACTGCGTTGACGACCTGCTCTACCCTTCATGGGTTTCCTCGCGTGCATTGTGCAAGATCGGCTAAGCCGAGTTCCCCCTGGCATGAAGCACGTGAAGAGTACAGCAGTGAGGGTTTTTCCGAAGCGAGAATGTGGGGGCTTCGGAAACCTCCCCTATGTCATTCCTGTTGTCGCGATGCTTTGCGACGTTCAGGCATAGGATTTGTGGAAAGAACAGATGTGAAGTTACTCACATAAGTAGTATACGAGGGTGAACAACTATTGTAAACACCTTAAAGTACAATGGAATTAGGTGTTTTACGATAACTGTGGATAATTATTGTGTTTGTTCTTTATGAGCATGTGGATAACTTGTGTGGAAAACGTGAGTTATCCACTTTTTTACCAACACATGCGGACTTTGCTGTTACTCACAGCGATTTCCGAGAATAATTTGATGAACACCGATGTTGCATCGGTGTTGGTTGTGGTTGCATTGGCATTTTGCACAAAATCATCCAGAGTTATCCAGCTGTGCGCGTTTGGTATGCATGCGCTCCGCACTTTTACCCCACCAGTAATGAGGATCTCGCGATTTGCGATCGTTAATGAATCCGGTGCTTTTGTCATGCGTAGGGTGTTTCCGTTGGCACTCTTGAGACTCACGTAGGTAAAGTCTTCCTCTGCGCGAATGTCGACGGAAAGACTGTCGCTCGCGCCGACAACTTCTTGGTAAGTGCTGCCGTCTTCCAATGTCCACGCCTGCGTAGACAATGAACCGCGATTGATAATGTCTTTGCCCATTGCTGCAAGATCCTCGCTCGTGAGGCTGCCTGGTGTTGTTGTGAGGACATAGCCATCGCCGAGTGCGTCATGCGTGAGGAGTAGCGTTCCTCCGTTTTCTGTGAAAAGGTCAAAAATCGTGCTGATCGGCGACGACATCAGCGATTGTAGTGCGGTGGGGACAAGAATTTCACCAGGAATGGTCGTGAGATATGCAGATACCGTTGTTTCGTCGGCAGCCATGGGCTGTGTGGTCTCCATTGCTATCCCCATGTGTTTTAGTGTAATACCTCGACCGTCGAGTGTGACGGCGCCTTTGCGGTCGCCGTCATGTACTTCGCCTTGATGCCATGGGAATAATGAGGAAGGTGCGATCGAGAGGGAGTCTGCAGCGATTATCGCATTTTGGGAAGTGATAATTGTAGATTTTTTGTTTACGATAATTTGCATGCCGTATGCGGCTGCTTGTTTCTGCAAATCGTCAGATAGCGGCGCATCGATGATGTATGCCATTGTGCCATCTGGAAAGAAAACTATGGTCATTTCGTGGCGGCTTAGCGAAAATACCTTTCGGATTGTCCAAGGCGCACCGGGAAAAATTGCGTTGTTCCCCATGTGGTTAACGAGTGTGGTGAACGTTCCATGTGTTTTGAGTAGGCGGATACTTGAGACGCTTTCTGTGGAAACTGTTGTTCTTGCAATAACGAATTGTGCACGAAACGCGAGAATGCCCACGCACAAGCCAAAAACAATACCGCCCACAAGCGCAGCAACCCGCCCCGAGTCGCGGCGGGTAATTGCAGAGCCTGTGAGCGGGATGTTTAAACCGTCGTACATGTGCTTAGTGGATGCGTGGGTTGTCGTTGCTCTTCGGTGCGGGGCGAGCAGGAGCATTTCCTGCGCTTGCCGGCTTTTCTGGGTAGACGTTGTCCTCTGCTTGTTTCATGGATAGGTTCACACGACCTTTGTCGTCGATTTCAAGGACTTTCACCTTTACTTTGTCGCCAACTTTGACGATGTCGGTGACTTTCTCGACGCGCCACGGCGCAAGTTCCGACACGTGGACCAAGCCGTCCTTGCCTGGAAGCAACTGCACGAATGCGCCAAAGTCCATAAGACGCACGACTTCTCCGTCGTACAGCTCGCCTGCAGCAACTTCTCGTGTGAGGTCTTCAATCCACTTTTGTGCGGCAGCTCCCGATACGCCGTCCTTTGCCGTAACCATGACCAAGCCGTTTTGCTCGATGTCGATGGAAACGACGCCCGTTTTTGCAATAATCTCGTTGATTGTCTTGCCGCCACTGCCAATCACGTCGCGAATCTTGTCGGGGTTGATCATGATGCTAATAATCCGCGGTGCGTTCGGCGACAGTTCTGCGCGCGGCGTCGCGAGTGCGGCGTTCATGACGTCGAGCACCTTCAAACGTGCGGTGCGGCCACGCGTAATTGCCTCTTCCACTACGTTGCGCGGCAAACCGTCTGTCTTGGTGTCCAACTGAATGGCGGTAATGCCGTTTTTCGTGCCCGTAATTTTGAAGTCCATGCCGCCCTCACCGTCCTCCATGTCTTGGAGGTCGGTAATGACTTGGTAACGGCTGCCGTCACTTGCAAGGCCCATGGCAATGCCTGCGACAGGGTTCGGGATCTGCACACCCGCGTCCATGAGTGCCAACGAACTTCCGCATGTTGCGCCCATGGAGCTTGAGCCGTTGCTGCCGAATACTTCCGACACGACGCGAATGGCGTACGGGAACAGCTCCTTTGCAGGGATGAGGTTGTCGAGCGCTTTTTCTGCAAGCGCACCGTGCCCAACTTCGCGACGACCTGCACCACGGAGCGGTTTTGCTTCGCCCACGGAGAACGGAGGGAAGTTGTAGTGGTGCATGTAACGCTTTTCTCCGACAATCTCCATGCCGTCGAGCGTCTGCTTGTCACCCGGCGCGCCGAGCGTCACGACGGAGAGCACCTGCGTTTCGCCGCGCTGGAACAATGCGGAACCGTGCACGCACGGCAACACACCAACTTCTGCCGACAATGGACGGATTTCGTCGAGCCCGCGGCCATCGACGCGCTTGCCGTCGTTCAAGATGCGTTGTGTCACCTCGCGGTCAATCACGTCGCCGATGGTTCCTGTTGCCAACTTGATGTCGTCGTCTTCCATGCCGTCCGCTTTGAGCGCTTCTACCAAGCGCTTTTTCATCGCGTCTTTTGCGAGTGCGCGTTCTACTTTGCTTGCCTTTGGTGCGGCAAAGAGGAGCTCGTCAATGAGTTTGACGATCATGCCGTCTGCTTTTGCGACGACGTCTGCCTTGTGCGTTGCAGCGTCACGTTCTGCGTCAGTTTTTGGTGTGAGCAAATCTTTCTTTGCTTTGCCGACGGCGGTGCGCACGCTTTCAATGAGCGCAATGACGCCCGTAAGTTGTTCCTGACCAAACGCGATTGCGGCAAGTACGTCCGCTTCTGGTGCTTCCTTTGCTTCTGTCTCCATCATGATGAGTTTGTCTGCGGTGCCGGCAACGTCAACATCAAACGGGCTTACTTCGCGCTGCGCGTACGTGCCGTTCACGAGCATTGCGCCGTCGACTTTGTTTACGCGTACCGCACCAATCGGTCCGTTCCATGGAATGTCGGACATGTGCAGAGCGCAGCTTGCGCCAATAAGTCCCGGAATGTCGGCGTCGTTCTCTCCGTCAAACGCGAGTACGGTGACGATCACCTGTACGTCGTTCGGAATACGTTGGTCAAAGAGCGGGCGGATTGCGCGGTCAATGAAGCGTGCGTTCAGCACTGCCTCGTCCGTGGGGCGGCCTTCGCGTTTAATGAAGCGCGAGCCCTTAATGCGTCCTGCGGCGTAGAGCTTCTCCTCGAAGTCGACCATGAGCGGGAAGAATCCCATTCCCGGGCGGACGTCTTTGGAGATAACGGCCGTGGCGAGCACGACGGTGTTGCCGTACTGCACGGTGCAGCTGCCGTTTGCGGCGCTGGCGAATTTTCCTACCTCGATAACAAGCGGTTTCCCGCCGAGTTCCATACGAAACTGTTGTGTGGGCATACTTTTTCAGCCCGAGGCACAAGAGCTCCCGCCTTATGGCGAAGACCTCGATGTCCCGGGCCGAGATTATGAATAAGTGACAGACCGAATGGAACAGGTTCCATGCGGCTGTGTCAACAATCCATTACGTTTTTTGTGGACGATTGCTGCGGGTGTAGCGGCGGGGTTTGCGCGCTTCGTCGACCACAGCAATTGCGGCAGACGGAATGACGTGCGCGTTTGCGGGGTTGTTTGCTTCGTCTTGCACGCTCGTGAGGTCGATGCTTGCCTCGCCGCGACGTGCGGGGCGACCTGCGCTTGGGCCACCAGAAATGAGGAACCTTCCGCGGTCGTCACTCATGTTCGTGTAGACGTCGGCAAAGTCGACAAGGCGCGTGGACGTTGACTCGCGGAACGACATGACTTGGAAAATACGGCCGCGGCCTTTGACGTATTCGCCGACGGGTACGTAGTCGCCGTCACCGGACACGAGCACGACGACGTCGAGCATGTCGCACATACGCACAATGTCGATGGTAATCCCCACGTCCCAGTCGCCCTTCTTTTGCCCGCTGTCGTATTCGAGCAAGTCTTTTGTCATTACCTCGATCCCGACGTTGTGCAAGGCTTCAAAGAACGCGGTTTCGTCGCCAGTTTTTGTTGACACACCGTACGCAATGGCGCGAATGAGCTGCTGGTCGCCGGTTGCAGCTTTGACGATGTTGAGGAAGTTGACCTTCTGCCCGTACAAATTGCGGGCGCTGTAGTACATGTTTTGGATGTCGATGAACACGCCAACACGGCGATGCTTTGTTTCTAACATAATGAAAAAGGTAATAAGTAGAAGGGAAAAAGAAAAAGGTTTGGAAAAGTTTCCTCTATATTACCGCACACACCCCGCTTTTGGCGAGGTGTGAACGAAAACGCTTATTTTGCGATGGTGAGTTTGGACGACACCTGCTGCGGCTTGAGGCCGAGGTCGGCGACAATGTCGGCAAATGCCTTGGCGTCCTCGCGCTCCAAGTACTTGAGCAAGCGGCGGCGTTCCGACACTTTCTTAATAAGACCACGGCGGGAACTGAAGTCCTTGCGGTGACCCTTCAAGTGCTTGGTGAGCTCCTCTACCTCGCGGGTCAAAAGTGCGATCTGCACCTGTGGGCTACCCGTGTCCGCCTCGTGTGTGCGGTATTTCTTAATGATTGCGTCTTTTTGCTTCTTTGAGAGCATAGGTTCGTAGTTCATCCGTCTGTCTTAGGCAAGGGCGCTCAATCCCCTGTCCATGGCAAACGGCGGTTAGTTGATTACGGGGCGAATGGTAGCGGATAGCGGGGATTTGGTCAATTAGTGCAGCCCAATTCAGGAAAAGGGGTGGCGTCGGGGGAGTTCCCTGTTGCGGCGCGCAGAGCTGTCGGGAATACTTTGGTTGCCCCGACAGAATGAGCACCCAACAGGGTACCCGACGACAGGACCCTTCCAAATTATAGGGCGAAGCGTGACGAGTCGATGAGGTCCCTCCTCACGTCGGGATGACAGTGATTAACCAAGATTGCTTCGCGATGCTCGCAATGACGATATAAAACACAAAGCCTCGGCAAGCATGGCACCGAGGCTCCGTGAGTATCGCGACGGGAGCTATCATAGCAGGAGGCGCGCGGGGGTCAATGGAGATTTACACAGGCACGGTGTCGTGAAATGCCGTACAATGGTCACATATGGCCACACGCATCGCCACGCTCATGCAAGAGTTCCTTGATTATCTTGAAATTGAGCGCGGACGGTCGGCGCAAACGGTGCGCAACTATCATTTTTACTTGGACAGATTTGTACGGCGTGCGAAAATTGTTGAGCCGAGTGATATTACGGAAGACGTCGTGCGAAAATTCCGTTTACACCTTAATCGCGACATTGCCGGGCGTGACGACGCGACGTTAAAGAAAACGACGCAGAATTATCACCTCATTGCGCTGCGTGCGTTTTTGAAATACTTGGCCAAGCGCGACGTGAAGGCGATGTCGCCAGAAAAAATTGAGTTAGCAAAACAGGAGTCGCGCAGTGTGAGCTTTCTTGAGCCGGAAGAGTTGGCGCGTATGCTCGACATTGCATCAAAGGACAAGAGCATCGTTGGACTGCGTGACTTTGCAATTCTGCAGATGTTGTTTTCGACAGGACTGCGCGTGTCAGAGCTTGCAAACCTGCACATCGACATGATCAATCCAAGACTCGACGAGTTCACCGTAAAAGGCAAAGGCAATAAGCACCGTATTGTGTTTTTTGCAGAGCCCGCGCGTGTTGCTATGAAGGCATACGTCGACAGTCGAAAAGACGTATCGCCTTTTCTCTTTGTCCGCCACGACCGTGCGAACAAAGACGGCAACACGTCGGCACTCACGTCGCGTTCCATCCAGCGCCTTGTCGACCACTACGCCCGCATGGCCGGCATCACCAAACGCGTCACTCCCCATACCCTCCGCCACACCTACGCCACGGACCTCCTCCGAAACGGCGCCGACATCCGCAGCGTCCAGTCCCTCCTCGGCCACGCGTCGATTACGACGACGCAAGTCTACACGCACGTGACGGACAAAGAGTTAAAGAGGGTGTATACGCAGTTTCATGGGAAGGAGCAGCCCTAAAACAAGAACCGCCCACAGAGCGAGCAGCTCCGAGGGCGGCGACGGGACGAATTTCTATTGTAACTCTATTTCTGCACCATCGCGTACCTATAGCTTTCGTTGAAGCCGGGCTGCGCGCTGAAGAATCGTTGGTTCGCAGTCAGGGCATCGTAGTCTTCCTGAGCGTCACAGATCATCTCGAAGTATGATGTGTCGAAGGCCGGAAAGCCCTGTGTTCCGTCCTCCCGCGAGTCCCATGATCCGAGCGCGACGATCTTGTCGGTTCCCACGGTGCTCCGGCAGGCTTCGACGAGGGCGAGCAGTTCCGCCACATTGCACCCTCGCCGTTTGTACGTACGCATTTTTGCCCGAATCATCGGGAGCGTTGCGCGAACGTTGAACTGCATGAAGATGATCTCGATCTCCTCCACACCAGACTTGTTGGGGAATAGCTCCGTCGGGAACGCCTTTTTGCAACCGGCCGCCTCCATCATTTGTTCCGGAGTACGGCTGTAGTCGACGGTGACATGGAATACGTTGGTCATTTTTTTCTTGCTCCAGATTCGACACGTCGAGTGATTTCGACGTCTCGAGGCTGGGCGCGAGGGAATCTTTCGACTCACCTCGCGCACGTTGCTACGTACCTCGATCCTTGCGGAGTTCCTTCACTAGCTCCTCGCGCCAGTGCCGCACCTGGGACTCAAAACCCCGTTTGATGATCTTGATTGGCCAGTGAGTTGTTTGATCACTTTCGCAGACACCTCGCTTGATGGCCATCTCGGGAAGAAATAGCATTACGGGTTCGGGAAGCTGACCGATGAGTTGAGGATGGATAGCCTCCTCGATATCTAGATTTGCGAGCCAGGGATCTGCGCATTTGGGGAGCGCCCAGAGTTCGCTTCCGATGATCGCTGGTTTCCAGATGACTCCAGTGCTATGAAGCTGTATTTTTTGGTTTGCTTTCCTCAAGATGAGTGCGAAAGAGGCCGGACGTTCCACTTCTCCGCGATAATATTCTGCCGGGGTTTCTTCAATGCAATCACTCGGGAACCGGGAGGGCAAATCTTTTATTTGCTGTCCAGACTCGATCAGTAGTTTTTTTACGGCCTCATTAACCTCGTTGGTGTGATGAGCCTTGTTGCTTTGGGACCGGATCATGATGTTCTCCAGGTTCGATTCGTCGATGTATTCGACGTCTCGATGCTGGGCGCGAGGGAACCTTGCGGCTCGACCTCGCGCACGATATTGCGGTGATTCTCGTTACATCATTTTCATTTTAGAGGGTCGCCCCATTTCCACTTTTCGTAGCTCTCGGGAGTTTCCCACTCTCGAAATACGAAGTTTTCGCTTTGTTCGAATGAGCGCAGTTCTTCCCGGCGGAACGGACACTTGTCCGTGCTCAAGACCTCCAGACCGCTCATGAGAGACAGCATGCGAATCAGATTGGCTTTCTCGTTGTAGTTCTGGACGGTGACACGCGTTAACACTTCCTCGTTGAGTCTGATTGTGAGATGACCTCGAGCGCCACAGCAGCTATAGATCTTGAAGGTGTCCCCGGGCTTCGGCTGGTAATTGTTCGCGAACATGTGCTGCTCCCTGTGAACTCGTCGAGCGTGTTCGGCGGGATGCCGTTCATTACCTCGACAAAACACTGTACCATAATTCCTCTCTTTTGTCAATCTAAGTAGATATTGAATACAGGCTATTAGGGTTGAATTACAACGATATAGTGCTCACTGTTGACTAAAATAATTGACAAAAATAAAACATCGGATTATGCTTGGGATATATGGTAAATGCCAAGGAACTCCTCACGCACTTCTCCGTTAGTGATGAAGAGGCTGATATCTATCTTGTGTTATTAAAGCTGGGGGCAGCGACGGCGACGGAGATTGCGGATAAGGGGAAGAAGAATCGGACGGCGACGCATTTTCACTTGAAGAAGCTGGTTGATAAG
>JBBTZZ010000041.1:0-4869 GCA_038061135.1 Patescibacteria group bacterium | reverse complement strand
AGCGCAACACTTCCCCACAATATCTTCGTCGTCGTGTCCGCTTTTTGTGCCTTTACAACAAAAGACACGAAGCGCTTTGTCATCGTGTCTTTCGTCATAGTGGCCTTGGGTTAAGCTTTCTTTGCAGGTGTGGTAGGTGCGGCTTCGTCGACCTTCTTTTCGGTCGTCACCTCTACCTTGCTCACGTCGCCTTCTACTGCGGCGTTGAGTGCGGCCATTTCTTCTTCCGAACGTGGCGGCTGGACCGACGCGACTGCAGCGTCCATGGACGTCTTCACCTCGATGCCTGCAGGAATGGTGATGTCCGACACACGGATAACGTCTTCGAACGTCTTCAGCGCGCTGATGTCGACGGTGATGTCGTGGACGAGTGCGTTTGGAAGACACAACACTTCAATGTCTTCGAGCGACTGCACCAGTGTACCACCTGCGTCCTTGACTGCCGAGGAGATACCAATGAGCTTCAACGGGATCTTTGCTTCGATCTTCTTGCTCAAGTCGACGCGACGGAAGTCCACGTGAATTGCGAAGTCGTTCAGCGGGTTGCGCTGTACCTCGGAAATAAGCACCGGGTGAACGGTACCGCCAAGGTCCAAGTCAAGCACCGTGCTTGCGCCTGCCTTTGTGTAGGCCTTGTCAAATGCGACACGGTCGACAGCGACAATGGTAGGCGTAATGCCGAAACCGTAGACAACAGCCGGAACCTGACCGTCGTTGCGAATAGTGTAGTTTTTGCGGCCAACGGTCGAACGAGCGTCAGCATGAAGTGTTGTATGGGTCATATCGCGCGTTATTTTGCAGGAAAACGTGAGTTCTGTCAACTTGCGCCTAAATGGCACTAATATCCCGTGCGCTCAACGTCACCGCAACCGACTGCGCAACCCCAAGCAGTACGCAGGACAGCAGGAGGGACGTACCGCCGTAGCTGACAAACGGCAACGCCACCCCCGTTGCGGGCAGTACCGCAAGGTTTGCACCAATATGCACCACCGCCTGCACGCCGTACGCCGCAAACACGCCAAGCACAAGAAACGCGGCAAACGTGTCACGTGACGTGCGGGCAATGGTGACGAGTCGAACAAGGAGCAGGGCAAAAAACAATAGCAATACGACAACGCCAATAAAGCCCAGCTCCTCAGCAATAACGGCGAACACAAAGTCCGCTTGTGCTTCCGGGAGGAACCGCAGCTGACTTTGCGACCCCGCACCAAGCCCCGTGCCAAGCACGCCGCCCGCACCAATCGCGATGGTCGCTTGAATAACGTTATACCCGCCGTCGAGCGGATCACTCGCGGGGTTCACGAAGGTGATAATGCGTTCACGCTGATAGTCATGAAACACCACAAACCAGCCAAGCAAAAACGCGACCACCGCAACAAGCAGGAGCGCGCCAAAGTGTCGCCAATTCGCACCCGCAAAAAACACCGTGACAAGCCAAATGCCACCAAGCAAGATTGCGCCACCCAAGTCCGGCTGCACCATGGCAAGCGCGATTGGCACCAGCGTCATGGCACCACTGCGCAAAAAGTCACTCCAACCAAACCGTCGCTGTGCATGCTCACCAAAGTACCGTGCAAGCTCCGCGATGAGACCCAACTTCATGAACTCAATCGGCTGGAACGCAAAACCTCCAAGCACAAACCACCCGCGTGCACCGTTAAACTCGGCACCGAAAAAAAACACCGCGACCAGTGACAGCAAACCTAATATGTAGAGTGCCCTGCCGTAGCTGCGAAAAATCTGATAATTCGTTCGCGCAATAAACGCAGCAATCGTGAGCCCAAGCACCACGGCAATCACCTGCTTTTGCAACAACCCGAAGTCGTCCCCACGCGACAGCTCCACGGAATAAATAGCCGCGAGTCCAAACACAAACAATACGAATGCTGACACAATCAGCAACCAGTCAAAGCGTTGGAGTATACGGAGAATGGGTTGCATAACACCGGTGTTGTAGCACATTCATCTAACGAGGGGTACTACGTCCGGTCCACCTCGGGAGTGTCCCTCGCTGCAGCTGTGCAACATGGCCCTCCCTCTGGGACACATCCCTTCGGCGGACAGGACGCCGCCCTGAACGCATTCCGCTGTGAGCCGAGGGTCTGGTTGCGCAGAAAATTCGCCGCGTGCAGCTGCGTAGACAGCTGACGCGGCGCTTTTGTATTTTCTGCCAACCGATAGACCCGAGGCGAGCGGCGGAGTGCGTTCAGAGTGGCCAAAATTAGCGCCTCCTCTCCACGTCCCGAATGTCCGTGCCGACGTCGCCCGTCGGTTCAGCGTATTCTTCTTCGTCAAAATAATTGATAACCGGCAGTACTTCAACAGTGCCTGCACCCGGAGCATTGCCAAACCAGTGCACCGTCACCGTGCGCGACTCGCCTGCAAGAAACTGCGGCACCGCCACTTGGTTCACTGCAATCACGCCACCGCCGTGGTTTAAGAGCACAATAAAGCTGGGGTTGTAATAGCTGTACGGCGTGTTGTTTGTGAGTGTGAACGTCGCGTCCCCTACTTTGGTCTTGTTAATGGTAATACTGTCGTCGTATACATCTTCCGAAACTACAAAGTTGCTGTGGTCCACCAAAAACTCTGCGGTGTTTGCGACGGCGTGACGGTCCACGCGGTGCCACACCACATCGTCCACCGTGACGCTGACGCCCGACGGTTTGTTGCCGCGTACTACATTTAACGCAAGAATGTACTTTTCCTCACCCGGCATGACGGTTGCTGCGACAGGTGCGGCCATGACGTCATCGCCAAACTGATACGTGAACGTCGCGTACCATTCCGTATTCGGGTTTTCCACAACGGCAAATACATCGTACGCACCGACGTCGTTCGTGAGCACGCGCGCGTCGCCGATAAGCAAGGGGTCTGCACTTCGTGCCCTTGCGGCGTCGTGGAGTGCGGCGACGTTATTATCGAGCGTTGCCATAAGTCGCTGGTCGGCAAACGCACCCGACACGAGATACAAAACCACACTGACAAAGAAAAACACCACAAGCGCAACGTCAACAAGCAACCACACAAACAACCCAAAGTGCACAACCTTCGGTCGCGCCGCCGTGATTGTCACGTCGCGTTGAAACTCGCGCTCGATTTTTTGCAACTCCTCGTGTTGTGGCACGTCCCCCATATGGCGCAAAGTATACCACGTCCCGCTTGTTGCCATTTGTGCGGCATGGTAGGATTTTGGGGATTAGTAAAAGGAAACGTATGGCAGCGAAAGGGAAAGCGTCCGACAGCTATAGCGCAAAAAACATTACCGTTCTTGAGGGACTAGAACCGGTCCGCAAGCGCCCAGGCATGTACATTGGGTCAACGGGGCCGACGGGCTTGCATCACTTGGTGTGGGAAGTTGTCGACAACTCGTTCGACGAAGCAATGGCCGGTCATGCGTCAAAAATTACCATTCGCCTGCAACCCGACAGCTGGGTCAGCGTGGAAGACGACGGTCGCGGTATTCCTGTCGACATGCACCCCGAGCAAGGCGTGTCTGCGCTCGAGTTAGTGTTGACCAAGCTGCACGCGGGCGGAAAGTTTGGTGGTGACGCAAGCGGGTACAAAGTGTCGGGCGGGTTGCACGGCGTCGGTGTGTCGGTCGTCAACGCACTGTCCGACCATTTGAAAGCAATGGTGTTCCGCGACGGCAAAGTGTGGGAACAGGAATACAAACGCGGCGTACCACAGGGCAAGGTAAAGCCAACAGGCAACAGCAAAAAGCGCGGAACCGTCATTGCGTTTCACCCAGACTGGACGATCTTTGAGACAATTGAGTTTGACTACGAATACATTTTGGACCACTTGCGCCAGCAGTCGTACCTGACGGCCGGTATTCATTTGGACATTGTCGACGAACGCGACCCAGCAAACCCCAAGCCATACGGGTTCTACTTTGAAGGCGGCGTCGCAAGCTACGTACGTCACTTGAACCACAAGAAGGAGGCAAAGCACCCGACCGTGTTCTACGTGCAAAAACCATACGAAAATCTAACGGTCGAAGTCGCACTCCAATATACCGCGGACTACTACGAGAGCGTGCACTGCTACGCGAACAACATCGTGAACCCGGAAGGCGGGTCGCACTCGGCGGGGTTCCGTACGGCGTTGACGCGTGTACTCAACCAGTACTCGCGCGACAAAGGCTACCTAAAAGAAAAGGACACCAACCTGACGGGCGAGGACGTGCGCGAAGGGTTGACCGCGGTCATTAGCGTCAAGCTGCCAGAGCCGCAGTTTGAGGGGCAGACCAAGGGAAAGCTTGGTAACCCCGAGGCGCGTGCGGCGGTGGAGAGTGTGTTCGGCGAAGCGTTCCAGATTTTCTTGGAGGAGCACCCGCGGGACGCCGAGGAGATCATTGGCAAGTGTTTGCTGTCGAGCCGCGCTCGGCTTGCGGCACGTGCGGCACGCGACACCGTGTTACGTAAAGGCGCACTGGAGGGTTTGACGTTGCCGGGAAAACTTGCCGACTGCTCGAGCAAGGACACGGAGCGCACGGAGTTGTACATTGTAGAGGGTGACTCCGCAGGCGGCAGCGCAAAGCAAGCACGCAACCGCGAGTTCCAGGCTATTCTTCCGTTGCGCGGAAAGATTCTGAACGTAGAACGTGCGCGTCTGGACAAGTTGCTCACCAACAACGAGGTGAAGAACTTGGTCATCGCACTCGGCACGAACATTGGCGAAGGGTTCGACCTCTCGACAAAACGCTACGGCCGCGTGGTCATCATGACCGACGCTGACGTCGACGGCGCACACATTCGCACGCTCTTGTTGACGCTGTTCTACCGCTACTTCCCCGTGCTCATTACGAACGGCAACATTTTCATCGCCATGCCGCCGCTGTACCGCATTCAGGTCGGCAAGGCAGTT
>JBBTZZ010000040.1:0-1550 GCA_038061135.1 Patescibacteria group bacterium | reverse complement strand
TCATGCGTTGCACTGTCGGCAAAGTCGAGCGGGAGTGTTGCAGCGTGTGCGTCATTGAGCGACGACGAGCAGACGGCGTGCGAGAACTTGGCGTACTTTACGCTTGGGCAGCAACAGGCCTACCTTGACGTGTGCAAGAAGATTACGGACGTTGGGTTGCGTACGTCGTGTTCGGTGCGCGTGACACAAGACGCGACGGCGGCAAACACGTGCGCGGCGTCCCATATCGACGAAGCGTTGTGCGTTGCGGCAGCGGCGATGCGTGATGCAATCGCGACGGGTGATAGCGCACGGTGCTTGGCGTTTGATACAGAAGATAAGCGTGTGGAGTGCAGTGACGGAATTACCAGCGTCGACGAGGACGGCGACGGTTTGACGGTTGCGCAAGAGTTTTCGGCCGGGACGTCGGACAATAGTGCAGACACGGACGGTGACGGGTATACTGATAAAGACGAGATTGACTCGGGTCACGACCCGTTAAAACCATAGTATGTTTGATGACAAAAAACAGCCCGACGATATGTTCGCGGGTGAAGAGGAAAGTCAAAAGTCGAAAGTCGAAAGCATGGCTTTGCCTGCGTCGGCGTTGTTGACGCCCCCGCCGATCGCGCAGAAGACACAAAGTGGATCAGGAGCTCAGGAGCTCAGTAGTTCAGAAACCGACCCGCTGACCAACCGACCCGCTGAGCACCGCTTTGGCTTCGTGAAAGTCCTGCTCGTCGTCATCGTCGTACTTGGACTTGTTGCGGGCGCGGCGTATGCGGCGTACCGCATCATGGTTGCGCAACCCGCGGACGACGGGATCGTGAATAGTGTGTCCGACGACGGAGTGGTAACGGACGATGAAGAAGGAAAATCGGACGGTAGGGACGTAGTGAATACGCCCGACGAGGAGGTAAAAGCGCCCGAAGAGAAAGAAACGATTTTCGACAGTGACGGTGACGGACTGAACAACGCGGAGGAGCTGGATGCAGGTACGTTGTCGAACAATCCAGATACGGATAGCGATGGATTAGGTGATCGCGAGGAGGTGAAGGTCTACGGCACCGATCCACGTGACAGCGACACCGACGGTGACACGTTCTTGGACGGTCAGGAGGTTGCGGGCGGGTATAACCCGAATGGGGAAGGCAAGCTGTTTAATGTGCCAAGCAACCAATAACACTTTGTATGTTTGGTAAGGCGCCCGCCGTCACACTTGAACCGTCTCAACCGGAGGCGTCCACCGACCTCGTGATCCGCACGATGCCGCGGGAGTTTTATGGTAAGGAGGCGGCGCTTGCAATCGACGCACAAAAACTCGAGCCAAAACCCGTTATTGTTCCTCCTGTCGTCATCGCTCCTGTCGTTACGCCGATTGTTGCGCCTGGTCCTATCCACAAACGTTCCAAGGTCGGCATCATTGTCACTATTCTCGTCGCCATTCTGATGGTCGGTGGCATTGCGTATGGCGCCTACGTCTTAATTGGGAATGCAAACAGGGCTGCGGAAGTTGCGCGACAAGAGGCGGACGACGCGGCGGCTGCGCTCGCACAACAAAAGGCTGCGGA
>JBBTZZ010000039.1:0-3448 GCA_038061135.1 Patescibacteria group bacterium | reverse complement strand
AAGGTTAGCAAAAAAATCTCTGCGGGTCAATCAAAGATAATACATCGCACGGAACCCGAGTTGTGCGAGGACGAGGCCGAGCACAGCGGGAACCCACGCGCCGACGGCAATGCACGCGCCGGTTGCGTAGCCGACGAGGAGTAATGGGCCGGCGATGCTCCCAAGCGGTAGTGCGCGTTCTTCATGATCACTCAACCATACGAACGCCAGAGCACCCGCCGCAACACTCACACTCCAAAACGCCATGTGCAAAAACGGGACGCCGTAGTACAGACCACTGCTGCGATACGCAAACACGCCTATGGAAAAAAGTGCAGGGTTCACCACAAGTGACCACAGTGCGCCAATCCCTCCACCGAGAACACATACCTCAATCCACGCAACAACTTCACGATTTTCTCTTTCTATTTTTCTCTCCGCTATTGCAGTAACGCCACACACAAGCGCCGTCCACATCAATACGAGAACAAGCGGTGCGCCAAGCAACTGTGGGCCAAGCGCGCTATACGTCACTACGTCAAAACGTGAAAATATCGCAAGCGCAACAAACCCCACAAACAGTGTCGATATCACACGCGTCACTGCGCCGCTTTTTACTACCGCAATGAACGTCCACATTGTCAGTGCGAGCAGCACCAACGGCATCACGACGGCAAAGTCATCTCCACGCGCTACCTTTATGGTCAAAAACCCAAACAACATGACAAAAGGCAACAAATACGGCATAGTGGTGAAAGCGTAGCGTAGTGTCGATAAAAATTCAATTTCATATTCTTGCATTATGCGAAAATATTCACCCGCCGTTATAGGAGCTATAATTTTTGCAACGTTCTTTTCTGCGCATTCTGCATTTGCTGCAGGTTGGACAGAGTTTACGTCACCCACAACAAACAACTTGAACGGCATTGACTGCGGTAGTGCAAGCACGTGCATTGCGGTGGGCGACAGCGGCACCGTCGTATACACCACAAACAAAATTACATGGACGGCCGGCGTGTCCGGCGTAACCCAGACCTTGCGTGACGTTGACATGATTTCGTCGACTGTGGGTATTGCGATTGGTGACGCAGGAACAGTCATCAAAACAACCGACGGAGGTGCAACGTGGAGCACAAAAACAAGTGGTACAACAGAAGGCCTGTATGGCATTGTCATGGCGTCGAGTAGCGTGGGTTGGGCTGTGGGTAACGACGGAACGGTCATCAAAACCGCCAACGGTGGGACGACATGGTCAAGCTTCGCACCCGCATCGGCCTACGACTTTCGTGCTGTCGACGCGACTTCTACGAGCGTGGTGTGGATTGTTGGACGAACTGGCGCAATCTATCGCTCAACAACTGGTGGATTGACGTGGACAGACCTTACGTATTCGCCATTAAGTCAGATTAGTACTGTCGACGCTCTTACCAGCAGCACCGCAATCATTGGTGGTTCAGGTACATTCGTCTCCGAATTTTCCGCAAAAACAACCGACAGCGGCGCAACGTGGTCGTCGCTCGGCACACTCACAGGTTTTGATGCAGTTGAGGAGGTTGTCGACTTTGCATTCTGGACAAACACCTACGGCAACGTCATTGGTGACATGGGTACCATTGCAAACAGCAGCGACGGCGGTACGACATGGACTACAGATACCGTCACGTTCTCGGGCAGCCCCGTCCTCACCGATAGTGCAACACCGTCCGCTGGCGTGCGTTACGTCGTCGGTGAAGCGGGGTTCATTGGCTTCTACGACAACTACGGACCAAACGCACCGACCGACCTTACCGTCGACGGCGACTGGACAAGTGCAGACTACGTCAGCACTACAACACCCACACTCACATGGACCGCAGCAACGGACGACGAAGACTCGGGAGTGGTGTATGAATATAACCTCGACAGTGCCGGTTATGTTGCGATCGGCAACAGAACGTCCTACACGTTGAGCGCACTCAGCAGTGGCGCGCACACCGTAGAACTTCGTGCGGTGGACAGCGTTGACAACGAAAGTGACGTTGCAACACTCATATTTATGGTCGACACCACCGCACCCCTCGTCGGCGCTGTGACACCAACCACCGCCACCGCGGGAACGAGCACGTTATTCGTTGTGTATGCGGATGACAGCACAAGTGACGTCGACGTCTGTACGCTCTACCATGGCACAACAGCCGTCGCGAGTATGACGGGAAGTGGCCCAACGTGGACCGCGACCGTCACCACCAGCACGGCAGGAACGTACAGCATGTACGCAACGTGCGTCGACCTCGCCGGCAACAGCACGACCGGTGCGTCCGTCACACTTACCGTCACCGGCACGTCCACAACGACGACCGAGGAAGACGAGGCGCTTGACGAGGCCACCCCAGGCAGCCTTATCAAACTCGCGTGCGACGCTGGCGCCGACGTGAACGACCCGTGCAAAGCCGTGTACTACTTTGGTGCTGACGGAAAGCGTCACGCATTCCCGAACGAGAAGGTGTACTTCACGTGGTATGCCGACTTTGATGACGTGGTTATCGTTACCGACGACTACATGGCGTCCCTCATGCTCGGCCGCAACGTGACGTATCACCCCGGAACAAAGATGGTGAAGTTTATTACGGTCAACACCGTCTACGCTGTGGGTGAAGACGGAAAGTTACGCGCAATCGATACCGAGGCAACAGCAAAAAGCATCTACGGCAGCACATGGAATAAACAGATCGACGACATTTCCGACGCGTTCTTTGGTAACTACAAATTCGGTGACGCAATTAACAGCGCAAGCGACTTTGACCCCGACGCAGTTGAGGCGAGTGTAAGCAGCATCGACGACATCCTTTAAGGGATTCACGCAGATTCAAAAAAAGCTCGGGCACTGCGCCTGAGCTTTTTTCATCTCTCGTCATCTCTCATGATCTCTCCCCATCCCCTCATTTCTCCATCTCCGTCTTCCCCATCGTCAGCAACGCCTTTGCTTGGCCGAGAGTCAACGGCATGACCGACAACCGCGAGTGCGTGACGAGCAACATTTTTGCAAGTGTCTTGCGCATTTTTATTTGCACGAGTGTGACAGGCACGGCAAGTGGTTTCCACGCTTGCACGTCAACCACCGTCCACGCGTCGTCGTCCGCGTCGGCGTACGGACCGCTCACAATACGCGCAATACCGACCACCGCACGTTCGTCCATGCTGTGATAAATAAATGCGACATCGTTTGCCTGCATCGCCCGCAAAAAATTCCGTGCCTGAAAATTTCGCACGCCCGTCCACGCCGTCCGCTTCTCTTTCACCAGGTCGTCCCACGCGTACGTGTCGGGGTCGGTTTTTAAGAGCCAATACGCCATACGGAAGGATTATACACTGATACACAAAACAAAAAAGAACCGCGTGCTGCGATTCCCTCTTGGTCGGGCTAGCGGGATTTGAACCCACGGCCTCTTCGTCCCGAACGAAGCGCGCTACCAACTGCGCTATAGCCCGA
>JBBTZZ010000038.1:0-1676 GCA_038061135.1 Patescibacteria group bacterium | reverse complement strand
GATGGGCCGATTTTGACGGACAGCGGCGGGTACCAAGTTTTTAGTTTGGCGAATTTGAACAGTACGGACGAAGACGGCGTCACGTTTCAGTCGCACATTGACGGTGCGCGTATTCGGTTGACCCCTGCGTCGTCGATGGCCATGCAGGACGCGATTGACGCCGACATCATGATGCAGTTTGACGACGTTGCTGCTGGCGTGTCGACGCGTGAACGTTACGATGATGCGATGCGAAGGTCGCTCCGTTGGGCAAAGGAGTCGAAGGCGGCGGCGAATCCGTCGCGTCAATTGTTTGGTATTGTGCAGGGAGGCACGCACGAAGATTTGCGAAAAGTATCCGCAGAAGGTCTCATCGAAATCGGGTTCGATGGGTACGCTATTGGTGGACTGTCCGTGGGCGAGTCGCGTGTCGACACGTTTCGGATTACGAAGATGTTGGGTGCAATGCTGCCTGTCGACAAACCGCGGTACTTCATGGGCGGCGGCATGCCGGAAGAGATTGTGTATTACGTGTCCGTTGGCGTCGACATGTTCGACTGCGTGTTGCCAACCCGTAACGCGCGGCACGGCATGTTGTTTGTGTGGAAAGGCGACCCGGCGGAATGTGTCCGCGAGGCGTTTGCGCGCGCACAAGACGGCGCCGCAGATTTTAGAATCGCGGACGCTCTGTACGACAAGGTGCAGATTACCCGCGGCGTGTTTGCCGACGACACCACGCCGATTGACGCCCACAATGATGGCGCACCAACAAGCCAGCAGTATTCCCGTGCGTACCTCCACATGCTTTTCAAAATTGAGGAGATGTTGGCGTTCCGCCTGGCCACCATCCAGAACCTGCGGTTTTACTTGCGGATGATGGAGGAGCTGCGGAAGTGTATCGAGTAACGTGACCCTAGAATTCCCCTCCTCTTTGAGGAGGGGTAAGGGGAGGAGTGAGCCTTGAACCACTTCGGTGTGTCACCTCGGGAGCATTCCTGCGTTCGGCCTATGCGCTACGCCGTTCGTAAGCTGTGCGTTCATGCAAAACCTCTTGCGGCTGTGCGACATGCGCCTCCCTTTCGGAATACTCCACTCGGCGACACCGGGGCTCCAAAAAATCCAAAGAAACCCCAACAAAAACGCACATTCCGCCCCCGACGGACTTGACGGAACGTCGGTTTTGTGCTATAGTGCTTTGTCGACTGGATTGACGGTAAAAGCGTCAGTACAGGCGAAGGGTCCCTGCCACTCGCAAGAGTAAATAACAGCAGCTCGACACGCTCCATTTATCAATTAAGGTAAGTGGACGCACCGTCACTGAATAGCAGGTTCGAACTCGATAGCTCGGCGTTATAGGACGTCGGCGCACACGATTCGAAGTTAGGACGTCATCTGTCAGCGTCCCGACACCCCACCCCTTCTTCCGCCTCGGTGTTGCAGCTTTGAACAAGCTCCACCTCGCAGGTAGAAACCTACTCCTCATCGTTCGCCTTTACGGGTGCTTGAACGGTGAGGAGTTTGCTTTTGTGCTATACTTTCCGCATATGCAAACCGCTGCAAAAGGAGTGGGCGGGGTAGTGAATGCGCTTGTGGGTGACGTCGTGCGGTTTCCGGTGTGGTGGTATACGACGGGCGTGGTGCATACGGGGTCGACGCTTACGAATGGAGTGCGGTATTACGCGCGTTCGCTTGGTATT
>JBBTZZ010000037.1:0-8516 GCA_038061135.1 Patescibacteria group bacterium | reverse complement strand
ATTTCCGTGAGCTCGCCCTCCGTTTGCGCGTCATAGGCGTAGTCAATGCCCGTCGTTGTGTCCGGGTTACCGCTCGACCAACTTGCAACCGTGTCGACGTACAAGTCATCTGGGTCTGCCGTTTCTGTGTCCTCAATCGTGCTCGACACCACCGCGGCCGTGTACAATTCGTACCCCGCATCCGTGATTGCTGCCGCGCTTGTTGCCGGGTCGCTTGTGGTCCACTGACCGTCAGTCAAAAGAATAACGATGTAGCGCATGTTCTCAAACCCGTTCGACGCCTCCACGGTGTCCAACATGTCCTTTGCTACGACAAGTGCTTCTGTGGTCGGCGTACCGTTTTGACCATTGTCCGCAAAGTACCCTGCGACTTCCGCAAGCACGGTCGATTCGCTCGACGAGCTGGTGAACGCAAGCTGTTCGTAGAACGTTGTACCGGCGTTACACGTGTCGTCGGCAGGACAAGACGCAGATGCGCAGCTCGTTCCGGCAATGTAGCACTCGTCTTTTGGCATTTTCTTGAACCCAACTGCGCCAATCTGCACGCTACTACCAAGGTCGTCGTACAAGTCACCAATTGCCGTTTCCATTGCCGCTTGTGCAAGCGCCAAACGTGACGACTCACCCGCATCTGGCGCACTGCTGTTCGCCACCTCCCAGTCCATCGACGGCGACAAGTCCGTCACGAACACCACGTACGTTTCGGGCGGCGTCACGTTGTCGAGGCTGATGTCCGCGGTGATTGCGCTAATTGCGTCGCACGCGGGGATGGTAATCGTTGCCGCGTTCGGAATGTCACTTGTTGCGCTACTGCTGTAGGTGTACATGTCGACGCTGTTGCTGCTCGCCGCACCCGGCTGGTTGCTCGTAAGGAGCACGCTCGTGTCGTCGTAGCTAAACGGACAGCTCGACGCACAACTCGCGCTACACGTGGGCTTGACGCAATCGCCTGCAAACGCGGAGAACGACGTACTACACACCGCTCGGTCATTGCTCTTCAGTGTTGCTGCCGGCAAGCCCTCGCTCGAGTCGCCCGTGCAGTACTCGCCGTTACTGTCGCCACCGTTACAAATACCCAAGTCACGACACGTGTAAGTGATGCTATCAACTGTTAATGCCGGGTCACCGTCTGTACACGTGCCGTACACTGCGTCCGTTGCTGCGTCGTAGTAATAGTATGGCTGACTGTACGCGTCACAGAATTCGTCGCCGTTAATCTCACCGTCACCACAGAAGTCGCCACTCGACACCTCGTACGTGCAGCTGACGGAACACGCGGAACACGTGCTGCCGTAGCTCGACGAACAGCCGTCACCGTTCGTGCCGCCGTCGTCACATTGCTCCTCGCCGCTGTACAAGTAGCCGTCACCGCACACGTTTTGCAAGCACTCGTTCGTGCAGTCGTCGGTGGACACGTCGTTGCCGTCGTCACACTCTTCACTGCTATCGACGACGCCGTCACCACAGCTGCCCGTTGCACGACACGCCTCCGTTGCCCACGTCGCCGACACCGTACACACCTCACCGCTTTCCCCATCGTTTGCGCAAGCTGCGGTGCGCGTTGTTGCATACGTCACGCTGCTGCACAGCCCGTCGCCACTACCGCTTGATGTGTCACAATCCGCGTCGTAGTCACAGATGGCGCCCACGTTCACATCACCAAGACCACCTGCAACACACACCGTCGTCATTGGGCACTCGGCACCAGTACAGGAACTATCGACACCACAATCCGCATCTGTCGTACACTCTGCGTACGAGTTCACACCAAACCCGCTCCCACTGTACATGCACAATTTTCCGCTCCAACTCAACGTGTCGCTGTCGCATTGTTCGCCTTCGTCTTCGTCAACCGTCGCGTCACCACAGTAATTCGCTGCGTCCTGACAATCCCATGCACACGTTGTTGCTGGGTTGCTGTCATACGTGCCGTTCACGCCGGCACACGTTACCGTGCTGCCACCGTATGGTCGCGCACCGCTTGGCACACTGCCACTACCCGCTGCACCGCAGTCGCACACCTCGCCGCCGGACAACTCGCCGTCGCCGCAATAGTACCGACTTGCGTCCATGCAATCTGCACCGCAGTAGTTGTAGCGTCCGTTGTTGTCGCCGTCGTCGCAGTCCTCACCGCTGTCCACCACCGCGTTGCCACACGACGCCGCAACACACGTTGCGCTCGTGTTGTCCTCCCAGCCACTACACGTCGCGTTACACGTTTGTTCTTGCGTGCCGTCATCCACACTGTCGCCGTCTGCGTCACACGCACTTGCCGTACCACCCGCGTCGCCCAACTCACATGTCTCCAAAACGCCACCCTCACTCGTGTTCACCACGCCGTCGCCACACGTGCCAGTACTGCCGTACACCGTGTCCGTTTCGCAGAAGTAGTCCGTGGTAAAACCGTCGACCGTCGTAAAGTGACTGCTCGCCGCGCTCAACGTCACGCTGTCCGTACTGTCCGCGTCAAATGCATTCACCCAACTGCCGCTTGTGTATTCCAAGTCTGTCGACAGTTCGATTGCCTCGCGGCCGACCGCGCGATAGTGGTAGACGTGCGAACCGTCGGGACACACGTAGCCACCGGTTGTTGCGTTCACACACGTTGCTGCGTCGTACGACGTGAGGTCTCCTTCGCCGCAGTCCGCGTACGCGTTCAACGGGTCGACCACGCTGTCGTCGAGATCAATAGCCTCACCGAACACGTCCGTCCACGACGTCCATGCACTCGCACCAAGACTACGGACGTATGTTCCACCGGAAAGCGTGGGTACCACGGGCGTACACGTTTCGTCGTCCGGGCAATCGCTGTCGCTACTGCAGCTCTTGTCGACCGTCGCGCTACACACACCGTTGTCCTCGCCGTACGCCGCAACCGCCGCAGCAATCGTCGTCAAGTCTGCGAGACGTTTGGTGTCGCGCGTAATCTCGCCCTTTGCGTCGCCACAGTACTCGCCATTTGCCAAGTCGCAATCCATGTCCGACACGCACGTGTCACTCGTCACGTTGCTGCCTGCGTCGTAGCACAACGCGGTGTCGTCAATGTTCGTAACGAACGACATGTTTTCAACGAACTGATCGTAAATCTCCACAGTCTCGTCGCTCGCACCTTCGTTGTACGACACGACGTAAATGTTGGAGTAAATCCCCGCGCCACTGTCATTGGCCGCAGCAATGTACGTGGTGCGACCGTCCGTAATCGCCTCAAAACCGTCAATGGTCGTAGTAGACGGCGTACCCGTAAACCCTTGCGCTTCGTACCACGCGGTCGGACTGAGGTAGTCGTCGTTCGTCACGATACGCACACCAATCGCGTCCGTGCTCCCGTCGACCTCAAACAAATATTCACGCATCACGTTGTCGTCGGTCACCGCACGCACCGCAGCTTGCACTGCCGTTACCTCGTTGTAGTCGTCACTCGTGTCATCGTCGACACCCGCATCGCGGCAATAGTATGCGGAGAAGTTGTAGTCGCTGTCCTCCCACGGGAATGCCGCCAACTCCGGCCATGGGTTTTCGCACAGGTACGCCGTCACATGCGCCGTGCCACTCACCGTGTCACCCGTCGTTCCGTCAACCACGTCCGCCGTAATCGTCGCTGTTGCCACCACATTCGCCGAGCCGTTTTCTCCCGACGCCGTGACTGTTGCTTGGTCCAAGTCCGTCGACGACTGCGTTGCAGCAACAATCGCCTGGTCGCCGTCATCATTCCACGGTTCCACGTCGGTACTCGCGGTGTATTCCCATGCGTACACGTCGGCAATGGATGTAATTTCTACGGGCGACCCTGTGCTGTACGAATACGCCGTTGCCGTAAATGTGTGCGACTCACCCGTTTGCGAGAAGTAGCACGGACTGTCGGTGTCGACGTCCTCAACGTCCACAACGTCAAGCGCACAAATGTCGCTCCCCGTCGTGAATTTCACCTCCTGCATGTCGTCACCAACTGCGGTGAACACGCCCACGCCACCAAGCGACAACACACCCTCCGCATCACCGTCGGTATTGTCCGCGTCCGTCGCGATCACCAGCGAATACGTCGCGTTCGCTTCCATTGCCGCGCTGTACCGCATGCGGACCGTGTACGTACCGTCGAACGTTTCTTTTCCTGCGCTATCCGTGGTCGTATTTGCCGTCTGTTCGTACCCGACGATTGGCAAAATACAATCGCCCGCGGTTGCCGACGCCGGAGTACCTGCAAAGAACCGACGTACTGAAATCCATGCACGACCAATTATTCCGGTCGGCTCCATGGCCATGGTCGAGTGCGAGCTGGGGCACAAACCGTCCACCGTACTCGTCACGTCAAGCACCGCGTACATGTTTGGCGTCTTTGTGCCGTCTGCGTTCGTCACTACAAACGACGACGTATCCATCTCTGTGGTAAATGTACCATTCAATACCGAGTTTCTACACACACCCGTTGCACCGTCGACGGGGTACAGCGTGGCCACAGGGCGCGGCATGCAGCAGTTTGCAATGCCGACGCCGTACAACGTTTCGTCCGGACAGTCTAAGTCCGTCGCTGCCGTGCATGACAATGTGTACAACGCGGTCGTCGTCAAACCTGACGTTGGTTCCGTCACCTCAATCGACGCGTTCGCCTCGTGCGTGGTCACGTCGACTTCAAGCGCGGCGTTGTCGGAAATAAGCGACAACTGCAAGTCATCGACGTTGCCATCACCACCTGTTGACTCGCACACGTCCAACTCACCCGTTCCTACACTTGCGTCACCGCAGAACGACGGAACCGTGTACGCAGTCGACGAGCCTTCCAAAATACAGTCGTCGGAACAGCCGTCACCCGCAATTGCGTTACCATCGTCACATTCTTCGCCTGTGCCAATAGTAGTATCACCACACGTCGACGACGTGGTGTAGAGCACAGACGACCCTTCCAGTAAACACGTGTCAGAACAGCCTTCCGCGGTAAGCCCGGTGTCACAATTTTCGTACGGCGTGTCAATCGTGCCGTTACCGCACACCGCACCGCCAATGCTCGACAACGTTGGAGCACCCTCATTCACACATTGCGTGTCGCAGCCATCACCGCGCACCAAGTTGCCGTCGTCGCAGTCCTCGCCACCAATTGCCGCGTCGTACGCAATGTCGCCGTTACCACACGTGGCGTCAACCTCTTGCGACCCCTCGTTTACGCACAATGCCGAACATCCGTCGCCGTCGCGGGTGTTGCTGTCGTCACAGTCTTCACTGCTGTCGACCACACCGTCACCACACGTCGTCGTGTTTCCTTCGTGTACACAACGCGACGAACAACCGTCGCCGTCAAGCGTGTTGCCGTCCTCACATTCCTCTCCCGTGCTCACCGTGCCGTCGCCACAAATTGCGCCATAGCTCACACTGCCTGCTGCAGTACACATCGTCGTACAACCTGCAGCAATACCATCGACATCCGTGTCGACTACACCACCGTCAAACCACTCCGCAACCGTCACCGCCAGGTCGTCGCCGTCGTCGGCAATCGGGTTGGTCCAGCTCCAGTCGTAGCCTGTTGCCGTCAACTCTTGACCGGCCACCGAACACGAGTCCGGCTCACCAAACGCGCTCGCAGTAAACGTCTGACGCTCGCCAATCACGGTTGCACTCGCTGCTTCCGGCTCCAAAGACAAGCGATTCACCGCACACACCGCGTCGCCGTCTTTCACTTGGAACGTCCACGAATAGTCGCCGTGATAATTTGCACGCGTCAATGCCACACCGCTCACGCTCGTCACGTCGCCTGAAATAATCACGCGATAATACGTATCCTCAACCAAGTCTGCTGCGAGCACGAAGTCCACCTCCGTACAGCGCGAGCTGTCGTCCGTGTCCGTCACGCACTCTACGCTGTAGCTGCCAAATTCCGTAAGGTTCGTACACAGCTCGTTGCTGCACGTATACAGCATGACCGCGTCGTCAGAAAGCACACTCGCACTGTCCATTGCGGTGTTGAATGTCGCGTAGACCAGCGCGTCCTTACACGCCTCATCACAGTTTGGTGCGTAGTTGTCGACGTACGGGTCGGTAAAGTTAATCACCAAGTCGCCGGCGCCCGTGACCGCACTGTCCGTTTCCTCGGCAGTAATGACACTCACGCCCTCGGCAAGCCCCTCCACCGTCGCACAGCTCGACGTCCCGCCGTCACAGCTTCCGTCGCTGCTTATGGTGAAGTCGGCATAACTATTGTCCACCGTCCATGCCCAACTATAGTCTTCTGCGTCCGTGACGACACAGCCCGACACCGGCAGTGCGTGATACGCCGTCGTGCCGCCAAGTGTGTCAATGGTTGCGCTCGTCGGCGACATGTACACCTTGCTCACCGCACACACCGCGTCTGTTGCTGCCGTCGTAAATGTCCACGACACATCGGCCGTAAGCGAAACGCTGTCCGTGCTCGTTGCCGTTGCCGCGACCGTTACTTGGTACGTCGTGTCCACACTCCACGTGCTGTCCGGCACAAACGTGAAGTACGTTGCTGTCGCGCTGTCCGCAACGTCCATGGTGCCCGTCACCGCGGTTGTCGTGTCACACGGTTGGTCGCCCTCTGCTGTACACTCCAAAACCGTCACTGCGTCGTTCACACTGCCGTTGTCCATGAGCACGGTAAACTCACCGTACACGACCGCGTTCGTACACACCGCGTCGGTAAACCTTTCGTTTGGTACGCCGCTCACCGTCGTGTCGGTGCAGTCCACCACCAACTCCGGTGTCGACGGAATCTCGCCCGTCGTAAAGTACCAACCGTAGCTTGCGGCCGTAATACTCTCACTCGTCGCAACAACCGCGGTACCGACGGCAAAGTTTATTGCGTTACTTTCCTCACCCTCACTACTCGTCACCGTCACGCTGCCGGTTGCAACACCCGTTGGCACCGTCACCGTAATCTCGCTTGACGACCAACTATCCGTCGTAATCGTCGCAGAAAGACCGTCCGTAAACGTCACCGTTCCCTCCGTACTTCCCAACCGTTCACCCGCAATCACCACTGTGTCGCCCGCCTCGCCGGTGTCTGGCGTCAAACTACAAATGCCGGGCCCTGGTTCCCCGTCCTCAATAGTAAAATCTTCCGTGCCACTGTCGACGCCATCCGCGGTCGTCACAAAAATTGTGTATGCGCCGCTTGTTACTGCGTCCTCGTTCTGGAATGCGTCAGGAACAATCACCGTAATGCTGTCGTCACTCCATGTGTCGCCGTCACACGCCGCCGGGAAGTCGGTCGACGCAAGCGCAAGTAACCCCGACTCCGCGCTTGTAAACCACACCGTCCCTGTGCGACCGCCAAAGTTGGTACCGCTAATGGTTACGTACTCGCCAATCGCGCCCGTGCTTGGGTCAATACCGGTAATGGTCGGCACGTCGCCCGTGTCGTCCTCAACCGTCAGCGACAACGCGTTACTCTCCACACCGTCGACCGTAATCACCACGTCGTAGTCGGCGTCTGACACGCTTGGTACCGTCACCGCAACGTCCGTGTCTGCCCAGCTGGTGTAGCTGCCCGCCGCCGTGTCGCCGAATGTGACCGTCGACGTGTCCTGCGCCTCGCCAAAGTCAAAACCCGACAGCTTCAACGCGTCGGTTGGCGCAGCACTGTGCGGCAAAATGCTACACAGCTTAGGGTGTACCACGTCGTTCACGTCAAAGTCGTCCACAAGCGTGCCTGCGTCGTCGTTCGTCGCGTCGCTGTCACCACTGTTTGTCGTGAGCGTAATTGGTCCGTCAATGGCGCCCACCGGGACCTCAACCACTACCTCTGTCGACGACCAACCGTCAGCACAGTCGGGAATACCTGCGGTCACCGTGGTACCGCCTTCGCCCGTAAAGACGACGTCACCCGTCGAACCACCAAAACCTGTACCGCTTATTGTGACGTACGTACCGACCGCGCCAGACTCTGGCGATACGCCCGTAATCTCTGGCAGCGTGGTACATGTTCCGTCAACGCAACTCCCGCTCGAGCACTGCGCGTCTTCCGTACACGACGACCCGTCGCACGCGCCGCAATAATCCAAGCTCGTGCTGTCGCCGCCGCAGTCCACGCCCGTCTCGCCCAAGTCGGTGTCGAGCGTTTCGTTAAAGCACCACGCCGGTCGCGCCGTCACCGTCACGCTGTCGTCGGTCGTGTTGCCCGCAATGTCCGTCACTGTCACGCCAATTTTATACTTCGTGCCGTTCACCAAGTCGTCGGTATACAAAAGTGATTCGATGGTGACATTCGAAAGGTCTTCACCCGTTGCGCCAAGACTATCAAACTGCACACCATCAAGCGTAAAGTCGCCGCTCGACACCTCGCTATCGTCGGTTGCAGTCACCTGCACAGTCTCTGTACTATCGACAGAAATGCCATCACCACTTTCTGGAACGGTAATCGTCGCGTCAGGGTCCTCCGTATCAACCAAACTCCCCGTGCTAAACCCTGACGCGCAGCGGTCGCCGGAACACACAAGCTTGGTACCCGTCGTGCTCTTAATGTCGTCTTTCACCGCAACCGTGAACTCCGTGTCTGCGTCAAAGCAGAA
>JBBTZZ010000036.1:0-3293 GCA_038061135.1 Patescibacteria group bacterium | reverse complement strand
GAGCCGGGCGTTCATCACGTCACTTGTCGTCATCAGCTTCTCCACGTCCGCCCATGCGCGAGCGATGTTCGTCTTTGCCTCGCCAAACGCCCACTGCCGAAACGTGTGCACGAGCGATCGCCACAACCACAGCCCCAAAAAAAGCACGATAACAATGGTCGCAATTGCGGTGCCGATCTGTGTGCTTGAGGGGATTTGCAGGTCGATCATAGCACCTCATTTTGTTGTCATCCCGAGGAGTCCGACGACGAGGGACCTCATCGATGAGGTCCCTCCTTACGTCGGGATGACAGTGAGTAACACGCTATTCGACTGCCGGAGTGAGCGTATGCCAATCCGTCAGCGCCTGGTACGCAGCGGCGGCTGCGAGTGCCTTGTCGTCTTGCATTGCGCCCGCAAGGAACTGCAAACCCACCGGCAAGTCATGTGCCATGCCGCACGGGACAGAAATGCCTGGCGTGCCCGCAATGTTCGCGCTCACGGTGAAGATATCGGCCAAATACATGGCAATTGGATCGTTAAATTTTTCGCCCATGTTCCACGCAACGTTTGGCGACGTGGGGCCTACGAGCACGTCGACGCGAGTAAACACGTCGTCGAGTTCTGCGCGAAGTGCCGTCCGCACCGCAAGTGCTTTTTTGTAATACGCATCGTAGTAGCCTGCGGACAACACGAATGTGCCGAGCATGATGCGACGTTTCACCTCTGTACCGAACCCCTTCCCGCGTGCGTCGAAATAGCTTTCCTCTAGCCCGCCTTTTCCGCGCGTGCCGTAGCGCATCCCATCGTAACGGCCCAAGTTGCTCGACGCTTCCGCCGGCTGAATAATGTAATACGCAGGAAGTGCATACGGCGTGAGCGGCAAGCTGACGTCGACAATCTCCGCGCCGTTTTCTTTCATCACCGCAATCGCCTCCTCCACGCGTTTGCGTACATCCGCGTCCATGCCGTCGATGAAAAACTCCTTCGGTACACCAACGCGGAGGCCATTGAAACTGCGAGCTTCGAACTGCGAACTACGAATGTCGACCGAGGTACTATCGTGAACATCTTTGCCTTCTATAACCGACAGCGCAAGCACTACGTCGTCGACGGTGTGTGCGAACGGACCAATCTGGTCCAAACTCGATGCCATCGCCATTAATCCAAAGCGTGACACGCGACCGTAACTTGGCTTCATGCCAACAACGCCGCACATTGCCGCAGGCTGACGAATGCTTCCGCCGGTGTCGCTACCGAGTGCGATGGGAACAAACCCCGCAGCAACCGCAACACACGAACCGCCCGACGAACCGCCAGGAATCTTTGTGGTGTCCCAAGGGTTTTTTGTTGCTTGCAACGCGCTCGTTTCTGTTGACGAGCCCATTGCAAATTCGTCCATGTTCGTACGACCGACAATAATCGCACCAGCAACCTCAAGACGTGTCACTACTGTTGCGCTATACGCCGCAGTATGTTCCGCAAGAATTTTTGAGCCGCTCGTCGCGACATGTCCGTCGTACAGCATGTTGTCTTTGATTGCGACCGGAACGCCGGCAAGCACGGGAAGCTCCTCACCACGCGCGACCATCGCGTCAATTTCCGCCGCACGTGCAAGTGCGTCGTCGTCGAAGGTTTCTAAGAACGCGCCAATCGCGCCGTCGCGCACGCGAATGTCGTCAAGGACATTTTTCACGACGTCAACCGCGGTTGTTGCGCCACTGGCGATCGCGTCGCGGATTTCTTTTGCTGTTTTGAATCGCATCATAAGATTGGATAGCCGTACGGGCATGGCGTTGCCATGCCCTCTCACTTTTATTCAAACACCCCAGGAACACGCATTGCGTCAGCCGCCTGCTCCGGGAATGCGTCAATAAGTGCGCGACGGTGCGCCGCGTCTGTTGCGACAACCTCGTCGCTCCGCATCACGTTCACTGCGTCAGTCAGGTATGCCTTTGCGTCAATCTTCGATGTGTCGACTTCTTGCAGCTTGCCAACGTAGTCCAAAATCTGCGGCAACTGCTCCGCCATCATTTTCTCCTCGTCGTCCGTCAGCGACAGGCGCGCGAGTTTTGCGAGGTGCTTGATGTTGATTTGCATAGTCATAGTTCGTCATCTTATCACTGTCATCCCGAGCGCATGCGAGGGACCTCATCGATGGGGTCCTTCGTCGTCGGACTCCTCAGGATGACAAAGGCTTTACAGCCCGAGGATACGCATAAATTCATCTTCCGACAAGACGGGCACGCCCAACTTAATAGCGTCCGCGAGTTTCGAGCCAGGACTATCGCCTGCCACAACGTAACCTGTATTCTTACTGACACTCCCCGACACATTGCCGCCGAGGAGACGAATCTTCTCTTTTGCCACGTCGCGCTCCATTCCCGCAAGCGTTCCGGTGAGCACGAATGTTTTTCCCGCGAGTTTCTTGTCGACCTTCTTTGCTGGTCGCACATCGACACCTGCAGCGACGTAATCGGCAAGGAGTTTCTGCGCGTGCTCCGTCGCAAGAAACGCAACAACTTCACCTGCCACAACATCGCCGACGTTCGGAATTGCCACAAGGCTGTCGTGCGTGGCCTTCGCGAATGCATCAACGTCGCCAAACGCAGCAGCCAAGTCGAACGCCGTTTCTCCGCCGACGTGACGGATGCCAAGTGCGAGAATGAACTTGTCGAGGTCGATTGCACGACGTTGCGCAATCTCATCGACGAGCTTCTTTGCCGACACGTCACCGAAGCCATCGAGATCCTTCATGTCATCGACGGTCAAGCGAAACATGTCGGGCGCAGTCTTCAGCAAGCCTTCGCTAATGAGGCGTTCAATGATTTTCTCGCCAAGCCCGTCGATGCCGAACGCACGGCTGGCGTACAAAATACGTTCACGCTCTTTGGCAAAGCACTCTTGGTTCGTACAGCACAGTGCGACTTCATCCTCACGACGTTCGACAGCCGCGCCACACACTGGACAATTTATCGGCAACGTAATATCGGCTTCTTTGCCGTCACGCAGTTCCGTGAGCACCTTCGTAATCTTCGGAATAATATCGCCCGCCTTCGTGAGAATCACCGTGTCGCCAATCTTCAATCCCAGTCGCGCAATTTCGTCAGCGTTATGCAGCGTTGCGTGCGTCACGGTTGTTCCCGCAACAAACGTCGGCGTGACGGTGGCGACCGGAGTTAACGCACCTGTACGGCCGACGAACCAGTCAACGCTTTCTACACGCGTGGTCGACTCCTCCGCCGGGAACTTCCACGCCACAAGCCCACGCGGAGTTTTGCCGACGACACCAATGCTATCGAAAACATGACGAT
>JBBTZZ010000035.1:0-8758 GCA_038061135.1 Patescibacteria group bacterium | reverse complement strand
TCGTTGCGGTAGAGAATGCGAATGTCATCGATGTTCACGCCGGCGCGCATCATCATGGTGCGCTCCAGTCCCCAGCCGAACGCAAAGCCGGAATATTCTTCGGGGTCGAGCCCGCCAGCTTTGATGACGTTCGGGTGCACCATGCCTGCGCCGCCAAGCTCCAACCAGCCTTCTTTGCAGAGCTTGCATTTCACGCCGCCGATATTCCCCTTTCCGCCGCACACGCCGCACGAAATATCCAACTCAAAACTCGGCTCCGTAAAACGGAAGTGATACGGTCGCAACCGCGTCACACGGTCTGCGCCAAAGTAGCGCTTGGCGAAATATTCGCACACACCCTTCAAGTCCGTCACCGACGACGTCTTGTCGATGACCAACCCTTCGAACTGATGGAACATCGGGCAGTGTCGCGCAGTTGACTGTCGACGGTAGCACTTACCGATCGACATCATGCGGATGGGCAACACGCCCTTTTCCATCTCTCGCACCTGGCCATTGCTCGTATGCGGTGTGAGCACGACTTTTCCCTTCGCACCGGTCATCACCCTCGCTTCCTGCGTCCCACTTTTCACTTTTTCCTTTTCACTTTTCTCTTCTATAAAAAACGTCTCCCAATCGTCGCGTGCGGGGTGGTCCCCCGGCATGTTCAGCGCCTCGAACGCGTAGTAATCCCAATCGACTTCGGGGTGACGCGCGCGCGTAAACCCGAGCGTCGTGAAGATGTCAGTAATGTCGTTGATTGCCTGCGTCGTCAAGTGCAAGTGCCCGACACCCGGCAGCGTTCCCGGCAAGCTGACGTCCAACCACTCACGCTCCAAACGCGCCGCGGTTTCTTTGTCGCCAATAGCAGCTGTTGCCACCAAAAATGCAGACTCCATCGCCGTCTTCACGTCGTTTGCAACTTGGCCGATAACTTTCTTTTCGTCGACGGATAACGTCGCGATGCCTTTCATGAGGTCCGCAAGTTTTCCTTTGCGACCCAAATACTCCACGCGCACGGCTTCTAGCGCGTCCGTCGTGGTAACGCTTGCGAGCGCTGCGGTGAGGTCGGTTTGCAATTGTATGAGTGTATCTTTCATAAATGTAGGGGCTACCCTTGTGGTCGCCTACGAGAATAGTCCAACAATGTCTTTCAACGTCACAACGAGCACGAGCAAAAGTAATATCGCGAACCCGGTGCCGTGCACAATCTGTTCCACACGCGGCGTCGTTGGCTTGCGACGAATCACCTCCAGCACGAGGAATGCAATGCGTCCGCCGTCGAGCGCGGGAATGGGCAGCACGTTAATGACCGCCATGTTGATGGACAGCATTTCCGCAAACTGCAACAAGTGTGCAAACCCAAGGCGCGCCACTTCCCCCGTCAGCACCGCGATGCCAATGGGCCCCGCAACCTCTGCCCCTACATTTGTATGTGTAAACGGGCTAGCAATCAAGGCACCGAACGCGGAGACCACCGCCCACGTACTCGACGCCATGGCAGAAATGCCCATGATTGGCGCTTTATACCACGGGAAATGCACATCGCCCGTTTGCACCAACCCCACGCCAACACCCACGCGGCCAAGGTCGGCAATGAATTCTGGGTCGACGGAAACGGTCACCTCGGCTTGATCTCGAAGCACCACGACGCTATGCACGACGTCCTCGGCGAGTGCGGCACGCGCAGCATCACTTGTCACAAATGTCGCCCCGTCGATTGACATCAGCTTGTCACCCACCGCAAACCCCGCAGCTTCCGCAGGCGAATCCGCCATCACTTCCAACACGCGAATGCTCTCGTTCGTCACCGTCGCGCCAGGAATGCCGCCTTCTGTGACCGTCGGCATACCCACCATGAACCCCACCGTAAAAATGACGGCCGCAGTAACGAGGTTCATGCCGACGCCTGCAACAAGCACAAAAAAACGTTTGAGTACGGACTGTTTTGCAAAGCTGTCGGCAGCGTCACGGTCTTCCCCACTCTCGCCTTTCAATTTCACAAACCCACCAAGCGGAATAGCGTTCAGCGTCCACAGCATTCCCCTCTTGTCCTTCCACGCAGTAATGCGTGGCGGAAACCCCAACCCAAACTCCTCAACTTTGACGCCGCAAATACGTGCAACAATGTAGTGCCCAAACTCGTGCGCAATGACGAGGACGGACAAGAGAACTAAAAACAAGAGCGCAGTAAGCATACGGTTCTATTCTACCCCGCGGCGAGGAGTGCGGCAATTTCATCACGTTTGGCCATCATGGTCGCGCTGTCGACTGCCTCAAGGTTGAGGCGCAGGAGCGACTCCGTGTTCGACGCGCGCACGTTGAACCAAAATGTCGGATACGTAAACGACACACCGTCGAGTTCGACGATTACTGCATCCGCGTATTTTTCTTTAAGCTGTGCGAGCATTGCACCCTTGTCCGCAACAGTGAAGTTTATTTCGCCGGAATGTGCGTATTTTTTGAATGGCGCAACAAACTCTGCGAACGTTTTTCCCGACTGTACGAGTTCGTCGAGCAAAATAAGCGCAGTAGCAACCGGCCCCTCATACGACCCATTCGGAAACCGCACGTAAAAATGCCCGGACGACTCGCCTGCGTAAATTGCGCCCTCCGCAATCATCGTCGCTTTAATGAGCGCATGACCAACGCGCGTGACGACCGGCACGCCGCCCGCGTCGCGAATCATGTCCTCTGTAATTTTTCCGGGACGGATGTCGTAGCAAATCTTCGCACCCGGATAGCGACGAAGCAACGCACGCGCAATCAAGCCGCGCACAATTGCCGGCTCGACAACTTCACCCGTGTTGTCGACAAAGAAAATGCGATCACCATCGCCGTCAGTCGCAATGCCCACGTCCGCGCCGAGCTCTTTCACTTTCGCGCACAGCGCCGCGATGTTTTCTTCTTTAAACGGGTCGGCTTCATGGTTCGGAAACGTTCCGTCAAACTCCCAAAACATGCGCGTGACGTCGACGTTCGGCTGCGCTGCGAACATGAGGTCGAGAAACTGCGCGCCCATGCCGTTTGCACTGTCGGCAACAATCTGCAACTTCGGCAGCGACGGCACGTTTGCAAATGCAGTCTCCATTGCCACACAAGCTGCAGGTGCACCGTCGAGCGTTTTCACCGAACCCATCGCAGCAGGCGCAAAATCTTCGCGCTCCATAATATCCGCCATCGCGGTAATGCCCGTGTCACCACCAATCGGCACTGCGCGCGCACGCACCATCTTGAACCCGTTGTACTGCGCCGGGTTGTGCGACGCCGACACCATAATCCCGCCGTCCGCACCGGTGTCTGCTACACCAAAGTAAAACGCGGGCGTCGACACAAGCCCAATGTCGACCACATGCACACCAAGCGACGTAAGTCCGTCAATAAGTGCGGCTTGGAGCGGCAACGAGCTCGGTCGCATGTCACGACCAACGACCACGGCCATATCGGTTTTTTGCAGCTCTCTGCCAAGAAACGTCGCGAACGCTTTGCCAAGGCCAGTCGCAAATTCCAGTGACAAGTCTTGCTCCACGAGCCCTCGAATGTCGTATGCCTTGAAAATGCCGCGATTTACTTGCATAGAAGAGAGAAAAAACGTAACATGCACTATAGTACATCACTCCTTATACCAAACAAGGTATGTTCGAATTCGGCTCGCTCGCGTTTATCATTCTCGCCATTTGCGTCGTTCTCGCGCTATGGCTTGTCGTCATGTTCAATGGCCTTATCCGCGGCAAAAACCGCACGGAAGAGGCGTGGAGCGACATTGAGGTGCAGTTGAAGCGTCGTTACGACCTTATCCCGAACTTGGTCAGCACCGTCAAAGGTTACGCGCAGCACGAAGACAGCGTGTTCATCAAGGTGACGGAAGCGCGGAGCGCAGCAATGGGTGCAACAAGTATCAAGGACCACGTCGCTGCAGAGAACATGCTCTCGCAGACCTTGAAGTCGCTGTTCGCCGTGGCCGAGGCATACCCGCAGCTGAAAGCAAGCGACAACTTTGCACACTTGCAGCGCGAGCTTGTCGACGCCGAAGACAAGATTTCTGCCGCACGCCGGTTCTTCAACGGCAACGTGCGCGACTTCAACAGCAGCCTGCAAGTCTTCCCCACGAACATCGTCGGCGGCGTACTCGGATTCAAGAAGTTCGACTTCTACGACGCGCCCGCAGAGGCAGAGCAGAACGTGGAAGTGAAATTTTAGCTTGTAGGGAGTAGCTTGTAGCTGGTAGACGACTGCAGCTCGGGCATTGTGTATAGCCCTACAACCTACAAGCTACCACCTACAACCTTCCCCATATGTACAACGACATCGCGGCGAACAAACGGAAAACGTGGTTGCTCGTCGCGTGTGTGTCGGCGCTTCTTATTGCCCTCATTTGGGTAGTCGGACGGTCATACGGGTTAGACAACGCGACCAGCTTGGGTGCTGGCGCGTTGTTTTCGTTCGTGTACGGGTTGTTCAGTTGGTTTACGAGCGCGCCTATTGCACTTGCCACGTCGGGAGCAAAGGAGGTGACAAAAGCACAGGCGCCCGAGCTGTACAACGTCGTCGAAAACCTCTGCATTGCAAACGGTCAGCCCTTGCCAAAAATCTACGTCATTGACGACGACAGCCCGAATGCATTCGCGACGGGGCGCGACCCGAAGCACGCGAGCATTGCGTTTACGACAGGGATTCTGCGCTTGCTCAACAAGACGGAACTTGAAGGCGTTGCCGCACACGAACTGTCGCACGTCAAAAACTACGACATTCGCGTCATGACCATCGTCGTCGTGCTTGTCGGCGCAATTATGCTTATTGGCAACCTGTTTTTGCGCGCAAACATCTTCGGGGGTAAACGCGATAGCGACAACCGTGTAGGCATGATTTTTATGGTGATTGGGCTTGCGCTCGCCATACTATCGCCCGTCATTGCACAACTCATCAACTTTGCCGTGTCACGCAAACGCGAATACTTGGCGGACGCAAGTGGTGCGCTCCTCACCCGTTACCCGGACGGACTTGCGTCGGCACTTGCGAAACTCGCCGCAAACAACCAACCACTCCGCGCCGCAAACCACGCAACCGCACACCTCTTCATTGCGAACCCGTTTGGTGCGTCGGGCAAAACACGGTCGTTCATTGCGAACCTCTTTGCCACACATCCGCCAATTGAAGAGCGGATCAAGCGATTGCAGGCAATGGGAAAGTAGATTGCTTCGTACCTCGCAATGACGACTACTGTATGACCGAACTCATGGACCAGTTCACGCCGCATTTGAAAAACGTACTCACACGTGCGTTATGTCTTGTGGTTGAGCACGGCGGCGATGTGGTTGGTCCCAGCGAATTGTTGTGGTCGGTGGGCACCGAGCTTGGCAGCACCGGTGCGGACGTGCTTGCAAAGTCTGGCGTCAGCAACGACGCACTCCGCGCGTTCGTGAATGCGCCAAGCGTACTCACGCTTGTGCCGTCGGGAATAAAAAACGGTACGCCGCATTTAAGCGAGGACGCAAAAACGGCGATAGAAAAAGCGGTGCTTGTTGCTACCATGCATGAACACCGCTCCGTCGGCACCGAGCATTTACTCGCGGGGTTATTGCAGATTGAAGACGACGACATTCGTGCGTTTCTTCATCGTCATGGCGTGCGCGAGGTGACCGTGCTGCATGGTTTGTATCATGTGTTTACGAGTACTGCTGCACCGTCGGTAGAAGTGAAAAGTGAAAAGCGACCGAAGGGAGTCCCGAGCGAAGTCGAGGGAGCTCAAACAAAAACTACCACAGAAGAGAAATGCAAAGACTGCGGCGAGGTGCACGGTGACACCACAGCGCTTGAGTTTTTTACCGTCGACCTTACCGCGCCGGACGTTGCCGCACGCATCGACCCGCTTGTAGGTCGCGAAAAAGAAATGCTGCGGCTTGCGCACGTGCTGCTTCGTCGCACAAAAAACAATCCGCTTTTGCTTGGCGAGCCGGGCGTCGGAAAAACCGCAATCGTCGAGGGACTTGCAAAGGCCATTGTAGAGGGACGTGTACCGGACGCACTCAAAAGTAAACGCATCCTTCGTTTAGACATGACGGCGGTCGTTGCCGGCACCATGTACCGCGGCGACTTTGAAAGCCGAATGCAGCACATTCTCGACGACGTGCGTGAACGTCCGGACGTGATTTTGTTTATTGACGAACTGCACACCATTGTTGGCGCGGGCGCTGCGGGCGGCACCATGGACGCGTCGAATATCCTCAAACCTGCGTTAGCGCGCGGCGAAATTCGGTGCATTGGCGCAACAACGCACGCAGAGTACAAAAAAGAAATCGAACCCGACGGCGCGCTGGAACGACGCTTCCAGCCGATTGTCGTGCGCGAGCCAACCGTCGACGAAACGCGCGAGATACTTCGCGGACTCCAACCACATTACGAGTCATTTCACGGCGTGCGGTTCACGCCCGAAGCCATCGACGCCACGCTCACGTTGTCGGCGCGCTACATGCACGGCAAGCAGTTCCCCGACAAAGCCGTCGACGTGCTCGACGAAGCCGGCGCAGCAGCCTTGTACGGCAAGCGTCATGCACGTCGTGCGGAGCGCATGCGACAACTCGAGGAGGAATTGCGCGACATTAAGCTTGAGAAAACCACGGCCGTCACGCACGAACGGTTTGCCGACGCACTCGCGTGCAAGACGGACGAAGACACTGCAGAGCAAGAGTATCGCGACCTTAAAAAAGAAGGTCCGGCCGAACCCGTGCGCGACATTACTGCCGACGACATTGCAAAAACCGTCGCGCAGATTACGGGCGTCCCGCTTGAGCGTCTCACACATGACGACCACGAAAAACTCCGCACACTCGCCGACCGACTCAGCGCCCGCGTCGTCGGTCAGACGGACGCCGTGACGCGCGTTGCTGCGGCGCTTCGTCGCGCAAAGGTGGGCATGGCACGCGCAAACCGTCCGCTTGCATCGTTTTTGTTTGTTGGGCCGAGCGGCGTCGGAAAAACGGAACTGGCGCGCGCAATTGCGGACGCAATTTTTGACGACCCGAGCGCATGCATTCGCTTTGACATGTCAGAGTTTGCGGAAGGGTTTACCGTGAGCAAACTGATTGGCAGCCCGGCCGGATACGTCGGGTATCGCGACGGTGCAAAACTCGCCGACGCAGTGCGTAACCGTCCGCACGCGGTGCTTGTGTTCGACGAACTCGAGAAAGCACACGGCGACGTGCACAACCTGCTTTTGCAAGTACTCGACGAGGGGTTGCTGACGGACGCAACGGGACGCAGCATTAACTTCCGCAACACGATTGTGGTGATGACGACGAACGCGGGGCGCGAACGGTTCACGCAAAGCGGCTTGGGGTTTGGTGCCGGGCGCGACGTGACGGACGCGACGTTCCGCGACGACGTACGCACACTCCTTGAAGACCAGTTCCGTCCAGAATTCTTGAACCGCGTTGACCACGTCGCGCTGTTCCGTCCGCTTGCCACCGACGACTTCACTGCTATTGCAACCATCGCACTCGCCGACCTGCACACGCGTCTCGCAGCAATCGACGTGACGCTCAGCACCGACGCAACGGTTGCCGCACACGTCGCCAGCCTCGTCCGACCACTCCACGGCGCGCGCGACGTCCGCCGCGTTATTGAAGAACACATCGAACACCCGCTTGCCGACCTCATGGTGGCGCACCCTCAAAAACTCGTTCGCGTTGGCGTCGTCAACAACGCACTGCGCATCACGCCAGAATCCGCCGTGCGCAAAGTGTCACCGCGTAAACCTGTCGTCAAAAAACGCGTAACAAGAAAACATTCAGCACGATAATAGGCGGGGTCCCTTGACCCCGCTTTTGTATTACCGTGTGTCACCTCGGGAGCATTCCTGCGTTCGGCCTATGCGCTACGCCGTTCGTACGTCGTGTATTCATACAGATACTCTTGCGGCTGGGCGACATGCGCCTCCCTTTCGGAATACTCCACTCGGCGACACCAGGCTGCGGCTCTTCGTCCTACAACCCACCTCCAACTCCCTACTATCTGTGATATAATCAGCTTGTTATGGTCGTCGGACCAGTAAAGTTTTCGATTCCAATCGACCCCGGTGCCGCGCAGGCACAACTTCGGCGTGACCGCATGGAGGAGAAGCGTGTGCGGGTCGATGTTGAAATGAAAATGACGACAACAACAGAGCAAAAACCTGGTGGTAAGCCCGGTGCGCCGCAACAGCAGCAAAAACAAGACACGCCGTCAGCGCCCTCTCCCGTTGCTCAGTCACCAAGCCCTCGTACGCCTCAATCACCGCAACCGGACGGTGCGCGGAAAACAGCAGAACAGCCGCAACAAAGACAACAGCAGCCGGAGCGTGTCGGCCCGTCGCTTCCGCCACCGCTCGAAGGTAACCGCTCCGTCGCACCACAAGCTACAGACGACGACTTCCCTACCGTACAACCAGGTGAGTCACTTGATGACGCTCGCGAACGCGAAGGAAAACAATCCGACGCATCACCTGACACGAATCCAGACGATGCCGACAAATTCCCCACTATTCGACCAGGGGAAAACCTCGACCAAGCAAAAGCACGACACGCACAGGAACAGGGCAAAACCGTCCGTAAAGGAGAGACTCCCGACCAGGCGAACATTCGTCATGCGCGCGAACAGCAACACAAACAAAGCTACAAACCGCAACCGCCGCTGCAAACGCCACCACAAGGTACTGGCGCACCGAGTCCTGCCGACAAGGACAGAGCTTCTGCCGACCGTCAGGTGGAGGCCGCGGGTGGCACCGGCGACTTTGCTGCACAGG
>JBBTZZ010000034.1:0-7127 GCA_038061135.1 Patescibacteria group bacterium | reverse complement strand
AGCGTGTCACCGCTTGCAATAGTGAGTGTCTGCCCTGTCGTTTTGTTGAGTGTCAACGCGCTAAACGTTTCGCTTGTGGCAACATCGACGGTCGCGCTGTTGCCCGTAAACGCTACCGTACCCGAGTTGTGCGTAAACGTACCGCCAGCAGTGTGCGTAAACGCGCCGCTGACCGTAGTAACACCCGACGACGCCGTGAACGTGCCGCCGGAAATCGTGAGGCCTCCCGAGAGCGTTGGCGTCGACGTGCTGCCATTGTACGTACCGCCTGCGATGGTGAGCAAACCTGCGATGGTCATCGTGGACGAACCCGCACCAAACGTACCGCCATTCACTGCGATGTCGGAACCCGACGACGTGGTGACCGTGTAGTTACCGGTCGAGAACGTGCCGAGTGTGAGCGTGAGGTCGGCGTTCGCGTGGTCGAGTGCGTACGCGGACGCGAGCGTGAAGCTCCCGCCGGCTTTGTTGACGGTGAGTGGGTTGTCGAGGTTGCTCGACGCGTCGAGTGTGACAATGCCAGTTCCTGTTGCGTTAATGACGCCGCTTCCCGCCACGTCCCAGCCAGCACCGACGACAATGTTCCCCTGTGCAGTAATGCTGCCGGTTGCGAACGCGCCGTCGGTAAGCGTCAATACACCTGCAGCTACCAACGCGTCGCCACTTGCGATCGTTAACGTCTGTCCGCCTGTTTTGTTGATGGTGAGCGCGCTGAACGACTCAGTGGACGACACGTCGATGGTCGCGGAGCTGCCCGTAAACGCGACAGTGCCGGAGTTGTGGGTGAAGGTGCCCCCTGCAGTGTGGGTCCAAGCGCCACTGACGGTGAGCGTATTCGACGTCGACGTGAACGTGCCAGATGAAATTGTTACTGCACCCGAAACGGTTATTGCTCCACTGCCACCCGTGAGCGTTCCACCGTCGACAATAATATTTGCAGGGGTGAGCGTTTGTGTGTTCTGCTGGAATTCACTGAGTGTTACCTGTAACGTTCCTGCAATTGTTGTCGCTGCGCCGAGTGCAAAAATATCTTTTGTGACGTTTACATCGTTAACCGTGAGGTTATAGTAGTCGGTTCCTATGCCGCCAAAATCGGTTACTGTAACCGTCTCCGCTGCCCCGTCGCCGTCACCAACATACTCGACCGTTCCGCTGTCGACGTCCATTGTTCCCGTGAATGTTTCTACCTGCAATCGACGGAGTGTCGCGTTGTTTGCAAATGTACCGACCACCGCCATCGTGAACCCGCCTTGCGAAAGAATGCCGGTTGTCAACGTCACGTTTCCCGCGAATGACTCGTTTGCCGCAAGAACGAACACGCTCGATGCACCACCTGCGATAGTAAGGTGGTGATACGTGTAGTCCTTGAGCGTGTAGGGGCCGGACGTGCCGTTGTATTTCACCGTCGACCCACTATCGAGCTGCGGGTAGTTCGTATTTGCCGTAATCGTCTCCCCGCCTTGCAACTGGAGCGTCGCACCACTGTCCACAATGAACGTCGCACTTGTGCCGTTGACCGTCAGCGCCTGCCCGTTGAGGTCGAGTGTGCCCGAAGCCAGTGCCAGGTTCTTGCTTGCGGCGTTCATTGTAAACCCGCCCGTCATCTGCACCGTCGACGTACCGCTTATTACCACACTTCCATCCCACGTACTCGTACCACCGCCGTCGAATGTTTGCGTACCGCTGCCGCCAAACACAAGCGACGCTGTTGACGAGTCAAGTTCAGGAGCAAACGATACGTTGCCGTTTGCCTGCACCGTTCCTGCAGTTATTTTTCCGTCTGTAACGGTAAGTGTACTCGTAGCGATAAGCGTATCACCCGTAGCGATCGTCACGGCGACGTTGAGTGTTTTATTAATTGTAAGACTGCCGAATGTCTCGGTTGTTGCCACGTCCCACGTGCCGCCAACACTGGTGTCTGCCGTCACATTTCCGCCATTGTGCGTGAATGTCCCTCCTGCGGTATGGGTCCACCCCGTCGCAACAGTCATTGTTCCTGTTGTTGCATTAAATGTACCCGCAGAAAGTGTAAATGAAGCGTTCAAGTCGAGCGTTGCAGTATTCCCATTGAATGTACCGCCCGACTGCGAAAAAGCCCCTGTGATTGTTTTCGTGCCCGTGCCGCTCGTGAACGTTCCTCCGGACTGCGAGTACGTGCTTGTATTCGCGAATGTGAACCCAGATGTATCAATGGCTCCTGCAGTTAATACCGTTACATTCAGTGTAATAGTTCCGCTTCCTGCAACACCCACTGTCGCACTTGCATTGTTTACCGTGAATGTTACTGCAGGCTCTCCCGCACCGCCATTCAGCGTAAACGTCTGTGTACCAGCACCGTCAATCGTAAGCGTGCTTGATGATGCACCACCATCCCATGTGGAGGCAACGCTCCCCGTTGCACCCGTCAGTCGGAGTCCGCCTGTCGACAATGTTCCGTCGGTAAGCGTAAGGCTGTTGGTTGCGACAAGTGTATCACCCGACGAAACAGTCAACGTTGTGCCGGCCGTTTTGTTAATCGTAAGGTCATAAAACGTTTCCGTTGTGGTCACGTTCCACGTTACGCTCGCGTTCCCGTCTGCTGCCACGCTGCCGTTGTTGTGCGTGAACGTACCGCCCGCCGTATGCGTCCATGAACTCGCTGCCGTCATCGCACCACTTGTTGCGTTAAAGGTGCCAGATGAAATTGTGAATGTCCCGTTGAAGTCGAGCGTTGATGTATTACCGTTAAACGTGCCACCTCCCGTCGTAAACGTGCCGGAAAATGTCTTTATTCCCGAACCACTGGTAAACGTTCCCCCGTTAATTGCTACTGCTGCGGACCACGACGCATCAAATCCTGAATAGTTGATTGTACCTGCGGTGAGAGTTGTTCCGCCAAACGTCAGCGCGCCACTCCCACCCGCAACAACACTTGCATCTACGTTATTCACCGTAAACGTCACGCCGGGCTGTAGACTTCCGCCATTTACCGTAAACGTTTGCACCCCCGCACCATCAATCAACACCGCAGCACTCGATACTCCGCCGTCCCATGTAGACGCAGCACTCCCCGTCGCGCCGGTAAGTCGCGCGGTGCCCGTGGAAATTTTCCCGTCGGTAAGTGCGAGGTTATTTGTTGCGAGCAGCGTATCACCCGTAGAAATTGTTACCGTCGTGGATCCTGTTTTGCTGACGGTATAGTTATAGAACGTTTCGGTCGTCGTCACGTCCCACGTCGTGTTGGAGTTCCCGTCTGCCGTGACGCTGCCGTTGTTGTGGGTAAACGTTCCACCTGCCGTGTGCGTCCATGCACCCGACACCGTCATGCTCCCCGTCGGAGCAGTGAACGTGCCGCCAGAGAGCGTGTATGCACCGTTCAGGTCAAACGACCCGGCACCGCCCGTGAATGTTCCGGCCGCTTGACTAAAACTTGTCGCAACAATATTGCTCGACCCTTGCGAAATGATCCCCGAATACGTTGACGCAATAGTAAACGTCGTCACGTTGATGTCGGTGTTAATAGTGACGTTCGTCACCGAAGTCGCGTCAAATGTCACTGTGTCTGCTCCCGATACAGGACACGTGTCTCCGTTCCAGTTCGCACACGTCGTCCAGTTCGTGTCGAGAATACCGCCGCCGTCCCATGTTTTTGCTGCAGCAAATACGGGAAACGGGTTGCCAAACATTGCAACACTCGCGCCGAACAATACAAACGCAAAGATAACCAAAACAGAAACACGTCGTGCGAACTTTCGTGCAAGTCGAAACTTCATAACGCCAACAGTATAACATTTTTGACTATTTCTCGCGAGGATTTGCGCGGTTTATCCCCATGTCATCCACAGACTGGCGGCGGTCCATTTCTTCGTATACCATGGCGTTACCTATGGACAATATACAAATTCCCGCAGAAGTGACTTCTCGCGACGAACGCAAAGCACAACAGGCCGCTGCAGACCGCAGCCGCGCACGAAAAGCGAGCATGAAAAAAGCGCTTAAATACCTGCTTGTCTCCGCTATCCCCGTCGCGGTCGTTGCGCTCATTATTGTTGCGGCACAAGGCAGCAGCACCAGCGCACCCATTCCGCTTCCGTCCGCAATTACCGCCGACGACTGGACCAAGGGCAACCCGAACGCAAATGTGACCATTGTGGAATACAGCGACGCGCAATGCCCGACGTGCGCATACTTTAACCCACTTATTACCCGAATGTTGGAAGACTACGGCGACGAAGTGTACTTTGCCTACCGCCACTTCCCGCTCAGCATTCACAGTAACTCGCAAACCAGCGCACGTGCCGCAGAAGCTGCAGGTAAGCAAGGACAGTTCTTTGAAATGCTCAATGTCTTGTTCGCAAAACAAAACGAATGGGGCATACTTCCGAACCCGCAGTCCGCGTTCGTAAGCTACGCAACAAGCCTTGGGCTGAACGTCGACCAATTTACGACCGACTACAATTCCGCCGAAGTAAAAGACTTGGTGAAAGCCGACCTCATCAGCGCAGAGCGCGCAGGGCTACAAGGCACGCCGACGTTCTTTGTGAACGGTCAACAGATCGATTTGCCCAAGGGCGGGTACGACGGTCTTGTCGCGGTTATTGAGGCGGCGCTCGCACAGACCGCACAGGCCCCCGTCACCGAATAACTATGGCTCTCCTTGAAAAAAGCCGATGGCTGCCAGGTGCAATGCTCGTCACGAGTTTGCTTGGCTTTGCGGACGCGACGTACCTCACCGTTCAGCATTACACGGGCAGCACTATTCCCTGCACTATTACGCACGGTTGTGACGTCGTCACAAAAAGCGCGTACTCGGCAATCCTGGGCATTCCGGTCGCGCTCCTTGGCAGCGTGTTTTACATTGTCGTGTTCGCCCTCATGTTCTTTGCCCTCGACCAAGGCAGCGTCAAGCTCCTTCGCATCGCAGGAAAACTCACCATTGTCGGTTTTCTCTCATCAATGTGGTTCCTCTACGCCCAAGCATTCCTCATTCACGCATTTTGCCAATGGTGCTTAGGCTCCGTCGTGACGTCGACCGTGCTATTCGTCCTCGGTTACTTCGTCATGCCGCGCGCTATACGTACTTCCTCTCCTTCCCCGTCACAATCCGCATCTGACGCGGGAGGACTTTGATGTCGAATTCGGTACCGTCCAGGACTTCACCGTCGACGAGGAGCTTCATGGGTGACGGGCTTTTGAGCAATAAATGCGTAAAAGGAATCGACGTCACACGGTCGACTGTTTTGACGAGCCACGTGCGCTCTGGCGTTTGCATGACAAATTCCAACTTGCCGTCGGTCGGGTTTGCCGTACCCAAGTCTGCGGACGCTGCAAGGTTGCGAATGAAGAGTTTACTCGAGCGCATCGGCGTTAACGTGTAGTTGCCCTCAATGGTGCATGACGGTTGCACGCCTTCCGCGGTGACGACGTGAAGAAAGCGCATGCCGTTGACGGAACCTCCATCGAGATCGTCGACCAACCGCGCAGAAAGAATGTCGCACGCCAGCACACCCATCGGCACGCCAAGAATGTCAGCAATCGCGTTGTCGGGGCCAAGGGGAATGATCGCGACGACGACGCTTGGGTCCGCAACCGCGTCGATGACCTTGCGTAGTGTAAGGTCGTTCCCTACCGCGACCACGGTGGTTGCGCCGCGACGAATTTCGTCGGCAATCAGTTCGTGTGCATCACGAAACAATGCAAGGCGCGCAATTTTTCCCGCAATCCCAAGGTCGGTTAAGCGCGTTTCAATAAGCGAAAGCTCCCGCTCGTATTTGCGGTCTTGGACGAACTCATCGTACACGTACAAATACACAGGAAGAAGTTTAGTAGCTGGGTAGTTGGTAGTTTGTAGTGGGAGCCGCTACCCCGCTACATACTACCCCGCTACTCCACTGTTTCACTTTTTTTGTCCTGTTTACCGCCCACTGGTCGGCCGTCCATGGTGACGCGACCATTTACTTGTGCGCCGGCGCCGATGGACAGAACGTCCGCAGTGACGTCACCAATAATTTTCGACGACGGAAGCAGCTCGAGCTTTCCCGAAATGTGCATGTTGCCGCGTACTTCGCCGGCCACGACCGCGTTTGCCGCCGTCACGTCCGCGGTAATTTTTGCCTCCTCGCCAATGCGGAGGTCGCCCGCCGTTTGAATGCTGCCTTGCACGTCGCCCTCAATGACAACGTTGCCCTGACTCACAAACTCGCCCTCCACGCGCACGCCATGTGCAATGATTGTCTCCTCGCCGCTGTGTTTCGCCATAGAAAAAGCCATAACTCAGAAGAGTTTACCTACATCTCCTGCACCGTGTCCAACCCAAGTAGTGCACAAGCGTTCATGAGCGTCTGGCGGACGGCGTACAACAACGCCAAACGTGCGGCCAAACGCTGTTTATCGGCGTCCTCGAGTATGCGTACTTCGTGGTAGTACTCGGCAAACAGTTTCGCTAACGCAAACGCTTCTTGCGCAATGAGCGCCACGTTAAACGACTGCCCCGCCTTGGCGACGTCGCCCGGGTAGTCGGCAATTTTGCGGAGCATTGCGCGCTCAATCGGGTGCGTCAGCTTATCACCAAGCAGCAAAGGCGGCATGTCGGCCTTTGCCTCAATGCTGTTAATGCGTGCGACGGTGTAGAGCACATACGGCCCGGTGAATCCGTCGACGGACAGCGCTTCGTCCATGTCGAATGTAATCTGCGTTGCCGGGTCTTGGCGCAACATCATGAACTTCATGCCCGCCATGGCAATTGCTGTCGCGTTCTGCGCAACCTTCTTTGGCTTCCAGTCCGCATGACGTATTTTTGTTTCCTCGGTAATCTTCTCAACAAGCGTGTCACGCAAATCTTCGTACCTTACGATGTTGCCTTTGCGCGACGACATTGCGCCGTCGGGCAACGTCACCACTTCGAAACCCAAATGCACCAACTCCGGCTGGAACTGCATGCGCTTCAACGTCGCAAACAACTGCTTCATGTACAGCGACTGACGCACGTCGATGACAAAAATCTGACGGTCCGGCGCGTAATCTTTTTCCTTGCGATACGCGAGCGCCAAGTCTTTTGTTGCGTAGAGCGACGAACCGTCCGTCTTGAGCGCCAAGAACACACCGAGCTTTTCGTCTTCCAAGTCGACGATGGTTGCGCCTTGGCTCTT
>JBBTZZ010000033.1:0-42622 GCA_038061135.1 Patescibacteria group bacterium | reverse complement strand
ACATCGCGATGCTCGTCCGGCGCGCCTCCGGGGTCCCCGCTCGTGCCACCCCTTTTCCTGAATTTGGCTGCCGAGCCGCTTTCCACTTTTCACTTTCCTCTTTCCACTCCCATATGTTCACCAAACAATTCTTCGGCAAAACGGCGTGGGTGACGGTTGCGGTTGTTGCCGCAGTGCACACGCTTGCCATTCCACTCCTGCACGCAAACACCGCGTCGATTGTTGCGCTTGGTGTGATTGGATTGGCAACGGCCGTCGTGTCGTGGCGTTCGTTGCCGATAGGACTGCTCGTCGCATTTGCAGAAATTTTCGTTGGCGGTCATGGTCATCTTATTCAGGCTGACGTCGGCGGGTTCGGCGCTTCGATTCGGATTGTCATTTTCGCTGCAGTCATGGCCGTGTGGGGAATCCGTTTGCTGCAACGTCGCGTGACGCCGCAATTCGTACTGTTCCGCGACGTGTCGTTTTTGTTGCTTGCTGCGGCCGTGCTCATCGGAACCGTCGTCGGGTTCGTCCGCAACAGCGCAGGCAACGCTTTTGACGACATGAATAGCTACCTGACGATTGCGTACTTGCTGCCGCTTGTCAGCGTCGCGTGGGACCAGAAGTTCAAGCGTCAACTTCTGCAAGTCCTCACCGGCAGCGTTGCGTGGATTGCGGTGTCGACGCTCACGCTTGTGTATCTGTTCACGCATTTGCCGGGTAAGGCGCTGCACGCGGTGTACGCATTTGTACGTGACTCGCGGCTTGCGGAAGTGACGCTGCTTACTGATCCGCAGTGGTTCGTGTCGCTCTTGCCATCTGCGTCGCCGTGGTATTTCCGCGTGTTTGAGCCCGCGCATTTCTTTGTGCTTGTGCTCGGTGCGCTTTTGGTCGCAGCGCGGTTTGTGTTGTGGCGTGGTCAGAAGTTGCCGACGGGTGCCAAGGTGCTGTTCGTACTTTGCGCCGCGACGTTCGTTGCGAGTTTGTCGCGCAGTTTTGTCATCGGTTTCCTCGGCGGTGGGGTAGTGCTCCTCGTCGCGCTTGCAATCGAATCGCGAGGCCATCTGCTGCGTGCAGTTCGACAGAGTGCAGGACTGATCGTGCTCACGATGATTGGCGCAGTCGTCTTCTGGGCCGTCATTACCGTTCCTGTGCCAAGCCATCCCGACTTGCGCGACGCGGCATTCTACCAAGAGAAAACCGACGACAATCGCACGCTTGCCGTGTCGAGCCGATGGAATTTGCTGCGCCCCATGTTTACGGCAATCATGGAAAGTCCGGTCATTGGCAACGGCTTTGGCAAAGAGGTGACGTTTATTTCCGACGACCCACGTGTGCGTGCCATCAACGCAAACGGTGAATGGACCACGTATCGCTTTGAGTGGGGCTACCAAGACATTTGGCTCAAGATGGGGCTGCTCGGCCTCGTGGCGTTCATTGCGTACGCCATTGTGTTGACGCATGCGTTTCTCTTTACCTTCCGCACGCACGACAACCGCTGGCTTGCCGCGGGTATGTACGTTGCCATTGTCACACTCTTCGCGACGCATCTCTTCTCGCCGTACCTCAATCATCCCATCGGCCTTGGCACGATGTTGTTCGTGCTGCCGTTCTTTGACTGGAAAGGCACACGCGACGCGATGGCTGCGCAAGAAAAAGCACGCGTGAAGCTATGGTATAATTTGCAACATGAGTCTCTCCGTGCGTCCCACACTGAAAGTGTTTTGGCAACATCTCGCAAAGCATAAGCTGATGGCGACGGTGATTTTTGTTGCGATCTTCGCGGTCAATGTACTCGAGACTTTGGTTCCGGTAGCAAATAAAAAGTTGTTCGATGTACTCCTGTCGGACATACCACGTCCTGAACTTCTTGCGAATGCAATGCAAGCAATTTTGCTCATAGTTACTCTCTGGTTCGCGTCATGGGTATTGTTTCGTATCGCAGCGGTAGTGAATGCGTCATTTCAGCCGATAATGATCGCGGAATTACAGCAGACGGCGTTTTCGTATCTTCTCGACAACTCGTATCGCTTTTATAGTAACGCGTTCGGCGGTGCGTTGGTACGTAAGGTGACGCGGCTTGGTCGAGCGTTCGAAGATATTGCCGACCAAATTCAGTGGTCACTCATGCAAATTGTTGTTTCTCTCGCTGGTACATTAATTATTTTCTGGTTACGAAGTCCCACCATCGCCATCATTCTTGCCGTGTGGACCGTAGTGTTTCTTGCGGTGAATACGGGGATTTCGATGTGGAAGAATAAGTACGATACGATTCGTGCGGAGATTGACAGTGAAGCAACAGGTGTACTCGCCGATGCGATTTCGAATGCTGTGACCATTCAACAATTTACAGGAAAGCAGCACGAGGACCGTCTGTTTGGAAATGTGATTGGGCGATGGCGACGCATGCACACCATGACGTGGAATATCGGCAACGTCATCGACGGCGTTCAGGCGCTGCTCATGATTATCATCAATGCCGTTGCGGTCATCTACGCGGTGCGTCTTTATGTCGATGGCGTATTCACGCTCGGCGATCTTGTACTTGTGCAAACCGCACTTGTTCTTTTGTTTAATCGCTTGTGGGACTTCGGCCGTGTCATTCGTCACCTGTACGAAGGGTTTGCGGACGCGAAGGAGATGGTGGATATTTTGAATACGCCGCATGAGGTGAAGGATAAGAAGGGTGCGAAGAAGCTGAAGGTGACGAAAGGCACGGTCGAGTTTAAGGAGGTGACGTTTGCATACAATGCAGACAGACCAATTATTGAAGGTATGAGCATGGCTATTGCGCCGCACGAGAAGGTGGCGTTTGTCGGGCCGAGTGGTGCGGGGAAGTCGACGTTGACCAAGCTGATGTTGCGGTTCTTCGACGTGCAGTACGGGAAGATTCTTGTCGACGGACAGAACATTGCCGACGTGACGCAGAACAGTTTGCGCGACGCGGTGGCGCTGGTGCCGCAAGACCCGATCTTGTTCCACAGAAGTCTGATGGAAAACATTCGCTATGGTCGACGGGACGCGACGGACAAAGAAGTGATTGCTGCGGCAAAGAAAGCGCGTGCGGACGAGTTTGTGCACCGCTTGCCAAAAGGCTATGACACCATGGTGGGCGAACGCGGCGTGAAGCTGTCCGGTGGCGAACGTCAACGTGTGGCGATTGCGCGCGCAATTCTCAAGAACGCTCCCGTGCTTATCTTAGACGAAGCAACGTCGAGCCTGGACAGCGAGTCCGAGCGTCTCATTCAGGACGCACTGCACGACCTCATGGAAAAGAAAACGGTCATTGTCATCGCACACCGTCTGTCGACCATCATGGCAATGGACCGGATTGTCGTTATGGAGCGCGGCGCCGTCACCGAAACCGGCACGCACGCGGAACTATTGAAAACCGACGGCACCTACGCACGACTTTGGAACATTCAAGCAGGTGGGTTTTTGCCTTAAAACACAACTCCCGCCGGTGAAAGCGGGAGGACGGATGCTCGACGGTTTACCAGCCGAGAATGGTGGGGATGACGTTGAGACCACGGACGACGTGCGTGGCGGCGACAGGAAGCGGCTTGTCCCAGTACACGCCGTTGCGGTCGAGGAGAATACGCACGGGCATGCCCATCGTGACACCAGCCTCGACGTCGCCCGGGCTGTCGCCGACGATTGCCGAGCGTGACATGTCGATGTCCGGGCACTGCGGCAACACGTACTTCTCCCAGCCTTCGCGGGACGCCTTGCGGTGCTCCTCGAAGATGTACAGGGGGTGGAATCGACCGAGCGACTTTTCCACACGCGCACGTTTGAGGGCGGACGAGATCTCTGGATTGTACAGGGCCGTGCCTTTGGGGTTTTCATCAACGACGAGCCTGACGTCCGAACTCGTGACGAGATGAAGCCGTGCTCCTGCCGACCTTGCGGCCACGATGAGATCTAGTGTGTCGTCATACGGCCGACTGGTGGAACTGATGTGTTCCCAGAAGGTCTCTTCCGCACTGAGCGCGTCCAGGATGGTGGCCCAGCGAAGGCCAAAGTCTTGGTCGCAGAACTCCTCAAGCACCGTGAGGAACGCCGCTGCACGACACCAGAAGACTTCCTCCGGAACGTTCTTCGCGAATTTCTGTCGCGTGAACATGGCGGAGATTTTGTTCCTCACGTCGCCTGCATTCGCATGGATGCCGTGGTAGTCGTTGAGAAGACGGCGGGACGGATCTGCGCCGATCTTCTTCTCGAGAGCGGCTCCGGCCGCGCGATACGCGCCTTCTGCGGGAAAGGTGGTGAGGGTGAGGTCGACGTCGAAGCAGGCATCGAGAATCTTGAGTTTTGCCATGTGGCCTCCGGTGCAGAGGTTAGCAATAATCAGAGGTTTTCGCAAGAGCCCATCCCGAGCGTATGCGAGGGACCTAGCGAACGAAATAGTTTCTTCGAGGCCCCTCGTCACCTCGGGGTGGGCTCGTAGTTATCCTAGCGTCACTCCGTCAATGTCGCGGTAGCCTTGGATGAACGCGGTGGCGGGCATGCGTTTGCCGGCGGCGGGTTGGAGTTCGATTATTTCGAGGGCAGTGGTGCCTGTGCCGATGATGATCTGATCGGATTGTACGTGAACTTTGCCGATGAGGTCCCTCGTTGCACTCGGGATGACAGATGTAAGAGGGGAATCGACTAAAATTTTCGCGGAGATGATTTTTATCACCAAATCGCTACCGTCGCGGTGCCACGTCGTAAATGTTCCGGGCCACGGGTTGTACGCGCGAATTTTTGCGTCGATGATTGCTGCAGGTTGCGTCCAGTCAATGCGGCCGTCTTCGCGGGTGAGCAAGTGGCAGAGTGTCGCATCATCGTGATTCTGTGCAATAGGAATTATCGAACCGTCGACGTAGCCCTTAAGCGTGTCGGTGAGGAGCGGTGCGCCGTGTTGTACGACTTTTTGTGTGAGCGATGTTGCGGTTTCATCGGGTGTAATCGCGAATGATGTTTGCGCAAGGATTGGCCCGTGGTCCATGTCTGCGTCGAGCTGCATTATGGTGACGCCAGTTACGTCATCGCCATTCGCGATTGCGGAAATAATCGGCGACGGCCCGCGGAGGAGTGGCAAAAGCGACGGGTGGACGTTGACGCAACCGTGCGGTGGGATGTCGAGAACGGCTTGCGGAATAATGCGGCCGTATGCAATGACCACGAACACGTCGGCGTTGAGCGCGGTGAGTGCGTCGGCAAAAGCAGAGTCCTTTAGCTTTGTTGGTTGGAGGACGGGAATGTTGTGCTCGAGTGCGACGAGTTTTGTTGGTGGCGGCGTCAGCTCCTTTTTTCGGCCCTGCAGTTCATCTTGCTGGGTAACAACGGCAACAATATCGAAATCACCATCGGCGATGAGTGCGCGGAGAAAGTCTGCGGAAAACTCGGGAGTGCCGAAGAAGACGACGCGCATAGCTACAATCGCGAGCTTACGTCTTTGGTAATCTTCGTTGCACGGTCAATGAAAAGCACGCCGTCCAAGTGGTCAATTTCGTGCTGGAAGATGATTGCTTGCAAGCCGTTTGCCTTTACCTCGACGTCCTCGCCGTCACGCGTCTTTGCTTTTACCTTCACGGTCGAGTGGCGTTTGATGACACCGCATACGCCCGGCACCGACAAACAACCTTCCACGCTCGCGACCATGCGGACGGAACGCGATGTAATTTCCGGATTGATGTACGGAATGATTCCTGTCGGCGTTTCTACGATGATGATCCGTTCGTGCACGCCCACCTGCGGCGCGGCAATACCGACGCCGTTTTCGTCGATCATCGTGACGATGAGTTCGTCAATGAGCGTCTGTGTTTTTGCGTCTCGAATAACTGCATCCGAAACCGGTGTGGAGACGATGCGTAATTCCTTATTCGGTTCGTGGAGTACTACGAGAGGGGTCATAGATGGAGTCGACAGTAATGACAGCGGTGTCGGGTAAAGTGAAAAGTGAAAAGGAAAAAGTGAAAAGTTTTGTGAGGGGGACACGTGCTACGGCAAGATCGCCTTCCGTGGCGAAAAATTCACCGGTGAGTTGTGTGAGTGCGGCGGCGTCCGCGTGACGGACGGTGACGACCGCGCGTTTTGGTGGTAGTCCGTAGCGTTCGCGAATTGCAGTTTCTGCGGTAATGAACATTTCTGCGTCGACCATGGTGCACATTTGTTCAGGCAACCAACTCTGCACGATGCACCGTGCGCCTTGTTGGTGCGCGAACCATCGGAGTCGCTGGAGTTTTCGCGCCGTGTCTTCGCCGCTCCTGAAGTTGTCCGGGTGCATGCCGATGTCTGCGGCTAAGTCGGCAACGACGCCGAATTCCTTTTTTGCAAACGGGACGGTGACGCTTGAGAAGAAGTATTCCGTGACCAGCAGGATGTCTGCGCTGTCGACGTGGCCTTTCTCCACACGTCCGACTGTCGCGTTCGGAAATAGTTCGGCGAGTGACTTCTCAATATGCACGTTGCCAATGCCACGCAACCCGACGATGCCGTCTTTGCAATACGGACACGCGTCCGGCACGGGCGTCTTTCTGTCACACCGCGTGCAGTACAGACCAGTGTCATCAACGCCGTACGGGAGGCCGCACGTGCAGAGCATGATGGTGCTGCAATTGCGACATTGCGCGCGTTTGGCGATGCCTTTGCGGTTGTAAGAAAGTAGCACTTTTTTGCCGTGTTGTAAAGCTGTTTTCATGGCGTCGAGCAAGGGAATGGTGAGCATTGCGTGGTCCGTGCTTGTTTCGCGGTTACGCAGGTCGACCATGTCGACGGGCTCCGCAAACGGCGACCACACGTGACTTTCGCACGTAGCGACGTCCTCAGGGCGCGGCAGAACGTCGACGGTGACGAGTGCTGCGCCGTGCTGTGCGGCTTGGGCGTACGCAGCGTTGCGCGTATCGAGTCGTGGATTACGACGTGCGTTAAAGTGATCGTCCGTGCCGTTGGTGAGTACGAGCACGGCGGAAATATCGCGAGCAGGCAATAACGCGGCCTGTCGTGTGCCAATGAGCGTGTCGATTTCACCACAGCGCCACGCGCGAATAATCCGTTCGCGTTGACGCGGTTTGGTGGTGCCGTGGAGCACTGCGGTGCGCGGACCGAGCGCGACAAGTCGTGCGGCAATGTCGGCGTCACGTTCGCGTGGCACGAGGACGAGCAACTGGCCGTCGAGCTTCTTTCGCAAGAGCTGCGCAAGCGCAAGTCCGCCTTCTTGTGACGTTGCGACGGAGATGTTTGCGCAGGGTTTTACGAGTGCAAGCACGTCGCCAAGCGTCGCCGCAATGGCACGTGATAACGCAAGCGGTGCGGTTGGTGGTGTGACGAGTGTCGGCGATGTCGTGTCGTTGCCGAATAAGCCGAATGTGTGAAATAACAACGTCGACGGGTTCTGCACAATCGACGCGGCGAGTGCTTCGATGCGTGTGACGTCACCTGTCGACAATGCGCATTTCCACGTGACTTCACTCACATCGCTGATGTTGCGGAGCACGTCCGTCGTCTCCGAAAGCTTTGCGACAATGCCGTACGCGGTGCGACCATGAAATGGAATGCGCACCATGTCGCCAATGTCGACGTGCATGCCTTCCGGAATTTGGTAATCAAAAACACCTAACCTCCTTGGTAAGCGCAATAACGGGTAAATGCGTGCGAACATTTGAGAGAAAAGAGAAAAGTTGAAAGAGAAAAGTGGCTGCAGCCCTGGTTGTCCTCGAGTAAGGAAACTGCGGAGGGAGGACGCATGTGCCCAGCCGCTTGAGGACTTGTATGTACGCACTCCCTACGAACGGCGTCGCACATATGCCGAACGAGCAGTTCCTTGCTCGGGGACAACACCAAAGTTGCTTGCGGCTCCAACCACCCCCGACCCCTCCTTCGAAAGGAGGGGGGTTCTCATCCCAAAACGAAGTTTACCACCAAATAGCCGACGCCAAACGGTGACTCGTAGCTGAGCGTTTCTGGGGTGACGCGCATGCCGTCGAGCGTGCCAAAGAGTACGAGGAGTTTGCGGTATGCTGACTCCTGCGCGTTTTTTATGACGTCCTCGTCCATCTGCAAAAGCCCCGCAGCATTTTGGTGTTCTACCATTGTACGAAGCGCTGCGTCATATGTTGCGCCGTCGTCGTGCAAGCCACCCGGTGCAAAGTCCGTCAACGTGTGTGCGGTGTCGCCGGCCGATACAATCGCAACGCGTTTGTCGCTTGCGTGGAGTGTGTGTTTGAGGGCTTGGCCAAACACAAAGTGTTCTTTTGGCGTCATGTCGCACGGACTCAAAGGAACAATGCGCACGTGTGGTAGCTGTGCGGCAAGAAAGTCGAGTGGGATGGCGGATGCAAAGTTCAGCCGTTCGTCCGTCGTCAATGTGACGGATTGCTCGAGCGCACGAAGGTCGCGCTGCAGTTTGTCGATGAGTGCAAAGTCCGGGTGATACGTTTTTGCGTAGCCTAAATCGCCGACGTCGGCTAAGTCGCACACATACGGGTCACTCACGGAAATGCTGAACGCGTCTGTGTACATGGTGGGGTGGTCGGACACGAGGACGATGGTGTCCGGTTTGGTGACGTAGAGGAGCTCCGCAAGCTCCTCGAGTGCGTCGCGCGTTTTGGTGACTGCGCCAATACGGTCGCCGCTAATCGACGGCAACAACAGTGGGGAATTGGGAACGTGCGCAGCAAAGACAATCATATTATTCCTCACCTTGCGTTATTGCCTCACCAAGCGGGTGGGTGTTGAGTGCGTCTTGGTTGACGGTGACAATGTCGCCCCACGACCAGCCGAACGCGAGGAACGTTTGCTCGGAGTCGATTGGCCTGCGCTTGCCTTCGCTAATGACGAACACGGTCGGGTCGTCTGCGAATTTCACTAACCAGCCGTCCGGAAGTTTGACGGGTTTGCCCTCTTTGAACTGTTCAATGACGACGGAGTCAACGGGCGTAATCGGCATGCCGCTAAAGTTTGCGGTCATGATCGTTTTGTCGAAAATTGCGTGACGTTCACCGTCACGAATGTAAAACACTGCGCCGGTTGTTTTGAGCTGAAGCAATGAGCCTTGTGGGTAGACGGTTGCGCTCGTAATGTCGTCCCCTATGTCGTAGAGCGCAAGGTCGTCGTTCGTGATGCTTTGCACCTCGTCTTCGTTGAAGCCAATGCTACGGAACGTTGTCATGCTGTCAATTTGTCGCAGCGCATCGTCGACGAGCAGGTAGATGTGTCCGTCGTCGTCCTTAAGGAGCGAATAGTTCGGGAAGCTAATGGGGCGGCCGACGGGGTAGGCGGTGAGTATTTCGCTGTTGACGGGGATGATGAGGTCGCTGTTAAAGCGCGAAAGGAGTGCGCTCTTGCTCGTGATGGGCCGTTTGTAGCCGTACTCAATGAGGTACACGCCGTCCTCGCCGACCGCTTGCAACAGTGAACCGGTCGGGTACTCCGCGCCAAACCAGCGATCCCAAATTGCGGTGAAGTTCATGTTGCCGTGCAAGTGCGGCGTGTATGCGTACATTGCGGCGGTCGCGGCGTTTTCTGGAATGACCGTCGTACCGTCGACGGTGACCGCAACGCCCGGGCCGTACTTGCCTTGTGTTGTTCCTGCGGAGGAGATGTCGGCCATGTAGCCTTCGCCGAACTGCAACGCTGCAGAGTTGATTTGTTTACCAAAACCTTTCCAGCGTTGGATTGCTGGGTCGTCCATTGGGCAGTCGTCGCACACCGCGTAGCCCGTCGCCCAGTCGAGTTGTTTTTGCGTGGGTTCGTCGTCCTCAACAAGGCTCTGCTCTTTTTGCAGCAAGACAAGGAGGAACTTGGGGCTAATGCCGTGCGTCTGCGCTGCACGCCAAATAATGTCCGTTGCACTGCGGGTGACGCCGGCATAGTCCGTGGTTTTGTAGTCGCCCAAGTAGCCGCGGTCGAGGAAGGCTTGGATCTGATTACGGTCGAGCGCAAACCCGTTCGTCATGTCGTCGTCGGAAAGAATGTAGTTGGGGTCAAACGCCAACGCGGGGAATACCGACGGTGCGAGGATACCGAAAATTGCGAGCGTAGCGACTAGACGCTTCATAGGTTTATAGTATACCATCTCCGTGTAATCTTCGTCATTTTATGCTAAATCTCAGTATTGGTTCCAAGGCGCCGGAGGTGTGTCAGGCGGTTATCGAGGTGCCGCGCGGCAGTCAGAATAAGTATGAGTTCGACAAAGAGCAGGGGATTGTGAAGCTGGACCGCGTGCTGTTCGCGCCCATGTTTTACCCTTGCGACTATGGGTTTTTCCCGGAAACGCTCGGTGGTGATGGCGACCCGTTGGACGTCTTGGTCATGGTGACGAACCCGCTGTTCCCTGGCGTTGCGGCAGACGTGCGACCGATTGGCGTGCTCAAAATGAGTGACGACAAAGGCCAGGACGAGAAAATCCTTGCCGTCGCAAAAGACGACCCACGTTTTAAACACATCAACGACCTGAACGACGTTCCGCAGCACATTCGCGATGAGATTTCTTTCTTCTTCGAAACATACAAGGTGCTCGAGAAAAAGATGACAAAAATCGACGGTTGGGCAGACGCTGCCGCAGCAAAGGCAATCATCGTCGAGGGAATGGAGCGATTTAAGAAGGGGGAATAGTAACTCCACCAAGCCATATCCCGCCTCGCAAGGGCGGGATTGGCGTTTGTGCTACAATCGGTGCGACTAAGACGCACGGAATATGAACGAACGAATTCCTGTTACGATTCTCACCGGGTTTTTGGGCGCGGGGAAGACGACGTTGTTGAATAAATTGCTTAAGGAGAATGTGGGAAGAAAATTCGCGGTGGTCGTGAATGAGTTTGGTGACGCGGGGATTGATGGTGGGTTGCTGAACGGTGCAGAGGGTGGAATGGTCGAGATTAATGGCGGGGCGGTGTGTTGCGCAGCGATGGGCGACACCGTGCAGGCGATGACGGCGCTCATGTCGAGTGATAAGAATTTCGAAAGAGTGATCATCGAAACGACGGGGTTGGCTGATCCGTTGCCGTTAGCGCGTGCGTTTTTGAGCAAGCCGAGTTTGGAGAAAGTGTTTCGACTCGATGCGATTGCAACGCTGGTTGACGCGTCGACGTTTATTGAGCGACTCGAGGATACTGTCGAGGCGCGTCGACAAGTTGCTGTTTCGGACGTGGTGATCATCACGAAGACAGACACGGTGGATGAGCCTCGAATCTCCGAGGTTCGTGCAGCAATCACGTCGATCAATCCAGACGCTCGCATCATCGAGGCAGTGCGCGGTGCGATCGCGGCAACGGACATCCTCGACGAAGCGTTACCCAACATCGACGAACGTCCAATGTCGAAGGCTGCGGAAGAAACCAGTCATGCACACAGCGAGATTCAGTCTGTGCACTTACGCGAAACCGCGCCGCTTGCCATGGACAAGGTAGCGCGGTTTATTGGCGAACACTTGGTTGCGAACGGCGATAGGCTGCTCCGCTACAAAGGCATTTTGCACATCGCGGGGCGTGACGAGCGGTTTGTGTTTCAAGGGGTGCAGTTCACGTTCGACTTGCTTCCTGATCGTCCGTGGCGCGAGGACGAAGAGAGGGGAAGTGACGTGGTGTTGATTGGGACGGGGATCACGAAGGAGGAATTTGAGGCGGCTTTTCGGGATTGTGTAGAGTAACTTTTTCGTTCGATAGGCCCCTCGTCACCTCGGGGTGGGATTCTAGACTCCAACGAGAATGCGCGATTTTACTTTGATTTCAATTTCGTCCTTCTTTGCGTCAATCGTCACGTGTGCGTCATCGGCAACGTCGCCTTTGATGATTTGCATGGCGAGTGGGTCGAGTATGAGTGTCTGGATTGCGCGTTTGAGCGGTCGTGCGCCGTACGTGGCGTCGTAGCCTTTTTCCGAAAGGAGCTTCTTTGCCGCGACCGTCACTTTGAGTGTGATGCCGCGTTGCTCGCGCAGTCGTGTCGTCAGCATTTCGAGTTGAAGGTCGACAATGTTGCCAATGTGGTCGGGCGTGAGTCCGTGGAACACGATGATCTCGTCGATGCGGTTCAGGAACTCCGGGCGGAATTCCTCGCCGAGTACGCCCATGATCTTTGCGCGCACGCTGTCGTCGGATGACAATGTGTCTTCGCCGAACCCCAAGTTGGTGCGGTTGCGGTCGCCGAGTACGACGTCGCTGCCCAAGTTGGACGTCATGATGATAATCGTGTTCTTGAAGTTTACGACGCGGCCCTTTGCGTCCGTAAGGCGACCGTCGTCGAGGATTTGCAAGAGCACGTTGAACACGTCGGGGTGCGCTTTTTCAATCTCGTCGAGAAGCACGACAGAGTAGGGGTGGCGACGCACCATTTCCGTAAGCTGGCCTGCCTCCTCGTAACCGACGTAGCCTGGCGGGCTGCCGATGATTTTGCTCACGCTGTGACGTTCCAGGTATTCGCTCATGTCCAAACGAATCAGCGACTTTTCGTCGTTGAACATGAATGCGGCGAGCGCCTTCGCCAACTCGGTTTTACCGACGCCCGTGGGACCAAGGAAGATAAAGCTACCAATGGGGCGCTTCTCCTCGCCAATTCCGGCACGCGAACGACGCAGCGCGTTGCTGACCGCTTTGATTGCTTCTGCTTGCCCGACGACGCGCTTTGTCAGTTCGTCTTCCATGCGCGACAGTTTTTCCATTTCGCGCTCGAGCATTTTGTTCACGGGAATGTGCGTCCAGCGTCCGACGACTGCGGCAATGTCTTCCTCGGTCACGACTTCTTTCAAGAGCCCGCGCTTGTTCTGCAGCTTCTTGAGTTCGGTTTCTTGCTTGGTGAGCTCTGTGCGCTTTGACGGAATCTGTCCGTACCGAATTTCTGCAACGCGCTGTAGGTTGCCGCGACGTTCCTCGAACTCTGCGTCTGTCGACAGCTTCTCCATCTCGTTCTTCGTTGCGCGAATCTGTTCGATGATGCCTTTCTCGTTCTTCCACGCCAACTCGAGTGCCTCAGACTTCTCCTTGAGGTCGGCGATGAGTCGGTCGATTTCTTTCAACCGCGTTTTCGACTCCTTGTCCTCCTCCTTCAAAAGTGCCTGACGTTCAATCTGCAAACGCATTTCGTCGCGCTTCAAGCGGTCGAGTTCCTCTGGCATGCTGTCAATTTGCAACCGCAGTGCCGCAGCGCTTTCGTCAATGAGGTCGACGGCTTTGTCCGGCAACTGGCGGTTGGTAATGTAGCGGTGCGACAGCTCGGCAGCCGCAACAATCGCATTGTCGCTAATGCGCACGCCGTGGTGAATTTCGTAGCGCTCCTTAATGCCGCGAAGAATCGCAATGGTATCCGGCACCGACGGTTCGTCGACCATAATCGGTTGGAAGCGACGTTCAAGTGCTTGGTCCTTTTCGATGTAGCGTTGGTACTCTTTCGTCGTTGTTGCACCGACCACGCGCAGTTCACCGCGTGCAAGTGCGGGTTTCAGTAAGTTGCTCGCGTCCATTGGCGCTTCGTCGCCTTTGCCTGCGCCGACCAACATGTGCAGCTCGTCGATGAAGAGAATTATTTTTCCTGCGCTGTCGTGCACCTCTTTGATGACGGCCTTGAGACGTTCCTCAAACTCGCCGCGGAACTTTGTGCCTGCAATCATGGAACCCAAGTCGAGCGTCACGATCTCTTTCTCCTTGAGCGACTCGGGAACGTCGCCGGCAATAATACGCTGCGACAACCCCTCAACAATCGCCGTTTTACCGACGCCTGCCTCGCCAATGAGCACCGGGTTATTTTTTGTACGACGCGACAACACTTGCATGACACGCCGAATTTCCTCGTCACGACCAACAACCGGGTCCAACTTGCCTTGGCGCGCCATCTCCGTGAGGTTGATGCTGTACTTCTCGATCGCCTGGTACTTCGCCTCCGGGTTTGCGCTGTCGACCTTGTTGTTGCCACGTACTTCTTTGAGCGCGAGCAAAATTGCTTCCTCGCTTACATCGTGTTTGGTGAGCATCGGGCCCGTCATCTTGTCTTCCAAAAGCGCGAGGAGCAAATGCTCCGTCGAAATAAATTCGTCGCTAAACACTTTTGCTTTTTTTGCGGCGTTGTTCACGACGTGCGCAAGTGGCGGAGTCAAAAAGATTTGTCCCGGCAACGGCGTCTCAACAGAAAGGCTGCGGGGAAGGGAGTCGAGCACGCGCATGACGTCGCCCTGCAGTGCGGTGATGCCGACCTTGAGTTTCTCGAGCAGCGTCAACACCATGCCGTCGTCCTGCGCCAAAAGCGACGCGAGGAGATGAATAGGCTCAATGCCATGCTGACCGTTGTCCGCGGCAATCATCTGCGCGGCCTGCATGGCGTGGTTCGACTTGCTGGTAAAGTTATTGGGAAGCATAGGCAATTGTTTAGCACTCGTCATTATAGAGTGCCAACCGAGAGCTCGTCAACAGTAAAAAATCTGCTACAATAGGGATATATGCGTTTTCGACTTCCCATTACGGTTATTGGTCTAGTTTTAGGTTTTCATGCGCTTGGCATGTGGAAGCTGTATGGCTTTTGGCACTGGTACGACATGCCCATGCATTTCCTTGGTGGGGTTGCCATGGCGCTCTTGGCATGGGCGACGTGGGACATGTTCGTACGCGACATTAAATTCACCGTGCGCTACCCCGCGGCAAAACGCGTGGCGTTTATGTTGTGGTTGGTCGGGTTCACGGCGATCATCGGCATTGGTTGGGAATGGTTTGAGTTTGGGTTTGACCGTTTTGTTTTGCCGACGCTACAAGGTTGGGCGCCAGCGCAGGCAAGCATTACGGACACGATGGCCGACTTCTTTTTTGACCTCTCTGGCGCGGTCGCGGTGTCGTTGCTTCGACGTAAGGTATGACGTCGCACACTATCCTTGGTGTGCGGGTTGATGACGTGTCCGCAGACGATGTTGCTGCGTTATTTGCGACGTGGCTCGACGGTAACACGCAACACGTTGTCGTCACACCGAACCCTGAGTTTATTTCGCTTGCACAACGTGACACGGAATTTCGTGACATCTTGAATGCCGCTGACCTCGCATTGCCCGACGGGGTGGGACTCAAACTTGCGGTGCCGTCGCTGCATCGAACAACGGGAGCTGATGCGCTCGAGCTTCTCACGGCGCTTTGTGGTGAGCGAGGACTCCGTATTGTCACACTCGGGAGTTCTTCCGCTGACGTTGACGCTGGCCCTGTCGTTGACGAGCTTTCGGACGCAGTGATTGCGAACGTTGCTGACCGTCACCCCCACGTTATCGCTGTCGGCTTGGGGCAAGGGAAGCAAGAGAAAATCATCGCGCGGCATCGCTCGCAATGGCCGACGGCGAAGATCCTCATTGGCGTCGGTGGCGCGATTGATATGCGTGCCGGTGTCCAGCGACGTGCGCCAGCCCTCCTTCGTCGCATCGGGCTTGAGTGGCTTTGGCGACTCGTGACGCAGCCACGCCGGTTGCGTCGAATCGTGAACGCAGTTATTGTCTTCCCAGCGTTACTTCTTCGCAGTAAATTTCTATGACAATTCGCACTCGCATTGCTCCGTCACCAACAGGCTACATGCACATTGGCACGCTTCGAACCGTCATGTTCGACTATTTTCTTGCGCGCCAAAACGATGGCCAGTTTATTGTACGTATTGAAGACACGGACCAAGCGCGATTGGTCGACGGTGCAGTAGAGAGTTTGCTCGCGACGTTCAAGAAGCTCGGACTTGATTACGACGAGGGACCAATGTTGCACGACGACGGAACGAGCGTGGAGCACGGCGACTGCGGGCCGTACGTACAATCCGCAAGACTCGGAATGTACAAGCAGTATGCCGACCAACTGCGTGACGCGGGTCATGCGTACGTCTGTTTTTGTACTGCGGAACGACTGGAGGAAATGCGCACCGCACAGACTGCGCTCAAGCAAACACCGAAGTACGACCGCAAGTGTTTGTCGTTGTCGGGAGAAGAAATTTCCACGCGCGTTGGGGCAGGGGAGCGCCATGTGCTCCGCATGAAAATGCCGGAAGGCACGGTGGCGTTTGAAGACGGTATTCGCGGAAGGATCGAGTTCAACCTCGCAGACATCGACGACCAAGTTATTCTGAAGTCGGACGGCTTTGCGTCGTATCATCTTGCGGTTGTTGTCGACGATCACTTGATGAGCATCTCGCACGTACTGCGCGGCGAAGAGTGGATTTCGAGCACGCCAAAACAGATTGTGCTGCACGACATGTTGGGTTGGACGATGCCGGTGTATGCGCACGTTCCGCTTATTCTCAATCCCGACAAGACGAAGCTCTCCAAACGTAAGGGCGATGTTTCCGTCGAAAGCTACTTGGCGAAAGGTTATCTTCCCGAGGCGCTTATTAACTTCATCAGCACGCTTGGGTTCAACCCGAAGTCCGACCAGGAAATTTACACGCGTGACGAACTGGTGCAACTCTTCGATCTCTCAAAGGTGAATCGCAGCGGCGCGGTGATGAACATCGACAAGTTGGACTGGATGAACCATCACTACATCATGCAGCTGACTGAAGACGCGTTGATGACTGCAGTCGAACCGTTTTTGCCTGGCGTCGATATGACGTCGCCGACCGTTCGTCGTGCACTCATGGTTGAACGCGATCGCGTGCAGCGCTTGACCGAGTTTGCTGAGAAACTTGCGCCGTACATTGCAATTGGCGAGTACGATGCCGCAACGCTGGTGTGGAAAAAGGCTGATGCGGCTGATGCAAAAGCGCAATTGACGGGCGTTCGCGATGCTCTTGGTGCGCTCGATGGTGCGTTCGGCACCATCGCGCTTCTCGAGGCAGCAATAAAGGAGTATATTGGTACCAACGGCCTGCAAAACGGCAACGTGCTGTGGCCGCTGCGTGTTGCTTTGTCTGGTGCAGAGAAATCGGCGAGTCCGTACGAATTATTGTGGGCGCTTGGGAAGGAAGAGTCGGTTGCGCGCATTGACGCAGCAATCACTAAACTTGCATGACCATGAAACGCTTTGGAGGGCGGACAACTGCGGCACTCATGGTGGTCGCGTTCGTCGCGCTGTTTAGTGTACCGGTGGTTTTTGCACAAACGCAAGAAGAATTCGACGTATTGCAAAGCGAGATTGCAGAGCGTAAGGCGATGATTGACGACATTAATCGCAAGTTGGACGAATACAAAAAGAAAATTAAAGAGTACGCGGGGAAGTCGGCGTCGCTTGTGAACGACATTGCACTTATTGAGAACCAAACGGCAATGGCAGAGTTGGACATCGCGGCGACGCAGGTAGAGATTGAACAGCAGAGCATGGAGCTGTCGGGGTTGGAGGAAACCATCCGCACCGAAACCGCGCACCTTGAGGAACAGCGCGTCATGCTGCGTGCAATGCTCTTTTCGCTCAACCAGCACGAGGATACGGGCGTCGTGACTGCGTTCTTTGGGTCAGAGACATTTCATGAGGCGTTCGACACTGTGACGCAGCTTGAGGAGGTGAATGCAAGTTTGCAACGCTCGCTTGACGCGACAAAACAGGCTCGCGCAACGCTTGAGACGAACAAGGCGGAGCACGAGCAGAAACTTTCTGCGTTGATTGATCTTGAGTCACAACTCGGCGAACGCGTTGAGAAACTGACGATGCAGTCGAACGCGAAGAGCGTGCTTATTGCGCAGACTGCAAGTTCGGAGTCGGAGTACCGCACCTTAATGAGTGAATTGCGTCAGGAGCAGTCGAGTATTGCGTCGCAGATTGCGAATTTGCAAAACGAGGTGGAGTCAAAAATTGAAAACGCTGACTTGGTAGGGGACGCGTCGGTTATGACGTGGCCGCTGACGGGCATTATCACCACTACATTTCACGACCCTACGTACCCCTTCCGTCACCTCTTTGAGCATGGAGGGCTCGACATCGCCATTCCTGTCGGTACGTCTGTTGAAGCGTCAGCGCCGGGCTATGTCGCCTGGGCACGTACAGGTACTCAATACGGTAATTACGTCATGATCATTCATGCGAACGGTATGGCGACGTTATACGCGCACCTTATGCGTATGGACGTTGTAGCCGACCAGTTCGTGTCGCGCGGCCAGCAAATTGGCTTATCTGGCGGAAAGCCTGGTATGCAAGGCGCGGGGCTATCGACGGGGCCGCACTTGCACTTTGAGACACGTAAAAATGGCATTCCTGCAGACCCGATGAGCTACTTGGTGAGCACCCCGTAGATTGCTTCGTCGCTACGCTTCTCGCAATGACTCGGCTTAAGAAGCCGAACATTGTACGAACGATTTAAACGCCCTAGGTTAAACTAGGGGTACCAGTATAGCCATAAATACAAAATCGGCGATGTGAGTGTGGTAAGGGCTTGATGCGTATTGGTGAACGTGAGAGAGAAGTGTAATTAATGCAACCGCACTAATTACGCTTCCGTTAAAATTATGCTATGGCGGGGAAGTGCATGACGATGAGAAATTCAGGCATTTCTTCACTTGGCGTCGTAAAAGGTATATTCTGCGTACCTTGAGTATTATCCTTTGGACAGTGTCGCGAGGTCCCCTATTACTTCGTCCACGTGGCCAGTGACCTTCACCTTGTCGTAGATTTTTTGAACGATGCCGGCTGGATCGATGAGTATGGTCGTGCGAACAATGCCCATGTACTTTTTGCCCATCATCGACTTTTGCTGCCACACGCCGTACGCATTCAGCGTGTCGTGCGACTCGTCAGAAAGAATTGGAAAATTTAATTTCTCTGTCTCTGCAAACTTTGTGTGACGTTTTACTGGGTCTGCAGACACACCAAGTACCACCGCCCCTGCCCCACTCAGTCGTGCCATGTTGTCGCGAAAGTTGCATGCCTCAATTGTACAGCCCGGCGTGAGGTCTTTGGGGTAGAAATAGAGGACAACCCACTTGCCTTTATAGTCGGCAAGCGTGTGTGTCTTCTCTGTTTGGTCGGCGAGTGAAAACTCCGGAGCCTTTTTTCCAATTTCCATACTTTTTTATCTTAGATCCCTCGTAGCCTCGGGACTCCCTACGGTCGCCTCTCTTTACTATACACATGATCGCCGAAACGGAGGTCGATGTAGGACAACGTCGCAATATTACCATTGCGTCCGTGGACAAATGCATCATACATCGTAAGCGCGCTATTCGGTGCGGACACAATGTCGACAAGGAGCGACGGGTGCTCGAGCACACTCACCGTTAGCCATGGCGTCGCGGCTGTGTCGAGTGTGTACGCAATCGGTGACAGGCCACGTGTGCGGAGTGCTGCGTCGAGTGCAAGGATGTGTGCAAGTCGGTTTGTGTCGATTATCGTAGCACCAAGGGCCGGTTCTGCGCCGTCACGGACGTCGATGATTGGCATTGTTGGCTGTACTCCAGGTGCGAGTGGGATCTCGTTCACATGTGCGCGACGTGCGGTGATCATTGCGATTGCTTCTGTAGTTGCCTCGCGTGTAGCAACGCCGGTGAGGTCGACGAAATATGTTTTCCCGGCCACAGTCCACGCAATCTCTGTAATGCGTTCGCGCGCTTCGACGACGAGTGTACGGCCTTCACGATGCAATGAGAGCGTAGCAAAATGAAACTGCGTGTCGAGTACGTCGACGATCGCATCGGTTTTTAAAAGGATAATGTGCGCACCAGGAAGCACGAACCACTTGCGTTTATCCGTCACGCTGTGCACGGCTGTGGTCACGTCGCTCACCGCGATTGTGGTGAGGCCCTGCACACGAATATCGCTGTAGCGCATAAACGGCGCATACACAAACAGCGCAGGAATACCAAGTAGGAGCACAACGCCACACGTAAGTACCGCATACTTTGTCGGCTTGGAAATTTCTCGAACCGCAAAGAGCGGGTTGCGCAAACGTGGCCCGTCGTAGCTCTTGCCGAATGACCGTGTAAAGTCGCGGCGTTTCATGTATGCATTATACAACGATCCGAGCGATGTTGGGATTTATTCGTGTGACCACCTCGTAGTGAATGGTGCCAATAGCGTCTGCGAGCTCGTCTGCGGTAATACTACTCATCCCTTCCCTGCCAATGAGCACCGCAACATCGCCCGCCTTTACTTGAGGAATGTCCGACACGTCGACCATGATCATATTCATGCACACTCGCCCGACAACGGGACACAGACGACCGCGGAGCAGTACTTTCCCTTTGCTTGATAGTTTTCTGTCGTATCCGTCGTAATACCCCACAGGAAGCACGGCGACGCGCATGGGGCGGTTGGTGACGTACGTGCGGTCGTAGCCGACGGCGCCACCGCTTGGCACGTCCTTCACCTGTGCAACCAAACATTTCCACGCGAGCACAGGCCGCAACTCAAACGCTTTACCACGCTGCACGGCAATGCGCATTTCTTGGCTGGGCCACAGTCCGTATACCGCAATACCTGCACGCACCATCGTTTCGTGTGTCGTGGGGTGCAAAATAGTCGCGGCGCTATTTGCTGAATGTACATACGGCGCAACAATGTCGTATGCAGCAAAGTCTGCTCGCGCATGGTCGAGTGAAGCAAGCTGTTCGTCGACGACGTGCCGTGCCTGCGGGTTCTCCGCACTTGAAAGATGTGTAGAAAGCCCGACAAGTTTTACGTTTCGCGGATTGTTTTTTATGAGTCTGGCAAGGTCAAGTAGTACGCGTGGCATTGCACCAAGTCGATGCAAACCGGTTTCAATCTCAACGTTCACTAGTGCGACTTTTTGCAATGATACTGCGTCGGCAATCGCAGCATTCAAGGCGTCTTCGTCGTAGATGTCGAGCACGAACTGCGCGGTAATTGCCTCGCGAAACCGTTCGATCGGTGTCATGCCAACAATAAAGATTACGGCGTCATGCGAGAGCTTGCGCACGACAAACGCTTCGTCAATGCTGTCGACAGTAAAATGTGTCACACCAATCTCAAGGAGCGCTTTTGTCGTAAGCGCAATGTCGTGTCCGTATGCGTTACCTTTGACACACGCACTGAACGTCGTGTCAGCACCAAGCTGCGCCTGCAATGTGCGGACGTTTGCCTCAAGCGCGGTGCGCGAAATTTCTACCCATGTGCGGTTGTGCATGCTAGCGCTTCTCTATCACCTCTTTCCCCATATATGCCTGGAGCACCTCCGGAATACGCACGCGGCCGTCGGCCTGCTGGATGTTTTCCAAAATCGCGGCGATATGGCGACCAGAAAACGCGGTGCCGTTCACCATATGCGCGACTTCTACGCCCTCTGTGGTGCGAATACGCGTGTTGAGACGGCGAGCTTGGAAGTCTGTGCAGTTACTTGTCGAGTGTGTTTCGCGGTAGCGGTTTTGTGCAGGGAACCATGCCTCAATGTCCCACTTTTTTGCCGCGGGAAGCCCGAGGTCACCTGAGACAATGTCGAGCACGTGATATGGCAAACCAAGTGCTTGCATGAGCTCTTCTTCGATCGCAAGCATGCGCGCGTGTTCATTTGCCGACTGTGTATTGTCGCAGAACGTGAGCATCTCGACCTTCGTAAATTGGTGCAAGCGAATAATTCCTTTGGTGTCTTTGCCGTAGCTACCCGACTCGCGGCGGTAGCACGGCGACACGCCAACGTAGCGTAGCGGCAATGCGCTGCCGTCGAGAATCTCGTCCGTGTGCATGGGGCCAATTGCTTGCTCCGCGGTGCCAATGAGATACAAATTGTCTTTCGGGAAATAGTAAATTTCGTCGTGGCCACCGTGTTCCAAATAACCCATGGCGCGCATGGCGTTGGCGTTCACAAGATGCGGAACGGTGACGGGAATGCAGCCATGTTTCATGGCGGTGCGGAGCGCGAAGTCGACAAGCGCTAACTCGAGCAACGCGCCATCGCCGACGTAGTATGTAAAACGTGCGCCACTCACTTTTGCTGCGCGCGCGGTGTCGATGATACCAAGCGCCTCACCAATCTCCATGTGGTCCTTGGGCGTAAAGTCGAACGTCGGAATTTCTCCAACGCTGCGCAACACCACGTTCTCCTCGTCGCTTTTTGCAACGATGACGTCGGCAAGCGGCGGATTGGGAATGGTGTACAAAAGCTCCGTAAGCTCTTCGTTCAGCGGAGTGAATTCTTCCGAAAGTTTGTCGGCCTTTACGTCGACTTCGCGCATCTCTTCGATCATTGCGGCACGCTCCTCCTTGCTTGCTTTTGGAATCTGCTTCGAGACTTCGTTCTTCTGCGCAGCGATTGTTTCCATCTCGCCTTTGAGCGTTCGCACGCGACGGTCGAGCTCTAAAATACGGTCGACGTCGAGCGTAACATTTTTTGCCGCCGCTGCGTCACGAATAGCGTTGGGGTTCTCGCGAAGTGTTTTGAGGTCGATCATATTGGAGAGACTAGAGATGACGAGAGATCATGAGAGATGACGAGAGATGAAGAGAGATGGGGCTCTTGCAGCCTGATTCAGGAAAAGGGGTGACGCTAGCGGGGACCCCGACGGCGCGCAATTGAGCGAAGCGATAAGGAGGCGGACACGCTGAGTAACCGATGGGGAGCGACGCGGCAGGACCCTTCCGCTATGCGCGGGAGCATCAGGCCATGAGTGACGACTTGTACATCTCTGGTTCGTGCGCATCGACGTTGACGACGGGAATTGTGCGGTGTGTAGCCATCCAGTCGGTCAGTGCGTCGCGGAGATGCTGCTGGTCGTAGCCGGTGGCAATAACGTCGGGCTGTACGGCGTCGATAACGGCGAAACCGTCGTTTGGCACACTCATCACGACGTCGTCGACCGGTGGCAGCAGCATGAGTGCGGCTTTGCGTTCATCAAATGTTTGCCGAGGTTCGTGGTGCTTGAGCTCACGAATTGCGTCATCGATTGCAAGCGCAACAACCAACTTGTCGCCATACGCTGCGGCATGCGCAAGGAGGTGTGCGTGCCCTGCGTGCAGTGGATCGAACGCGCCGAATGCAAGTACCGTTGTCATACTTTTGGTCGCAACGTCGGGAAGATAATAACTTCTTTCAGGTTTTCTGCCTTCGTGAGGAACGCAACCAAGCGGTCAATTCCGATGCCGACACCGCTTGTGGGCGGCATACCGTGCTCGAGTGCAGAGAGGAATTCCTCGTCCATCCATTGTGCCTCCTCACTTCCCTGCTCGCGAAGTGTTTGCTGTGCCTCGAATCGTGCGCGTTGATCGATGGGGTCATTCAACTCGTGGTAATACGCGTTGACCACTTCGGCGCCTTCGACCACTAACTGTACCGACGCAGACTTTGTGGGGTCTTCAAACTTTGCTTTTGCGAGCGGCTTTAGGTCGACCGGATAGTCGAACACCCATGTGGGCGTGGCCATTTTTGCACGTGCGGTTGCTTTCCACAGCGCGTCGTAAAAATCACCCATGCCGTAGCAACCGTTGAAGTCGACGGCAACTTTTGCCTTCTTCACTGCGTCGATCATTTCGTTTGACGTGGTAATGGCGTCGATGTCAATTCCGCAGTCGTCAATAATTGCCTGACGGAATGTGACGCGCGGGAACGGCGTTGTGAACATTGTTTTTGCATCGTCGCCCGCAACCGCAGCAACGCTTGCAATGAGTTCCTCGAGCATCGCAATGAACGCGTCGACGTCCGCAAACGCCCAGTACAATTCAAGCATGGTGAACTCCGGGTTGTGCGCGTAGTCAATTCCTTCGTTGCGGAAGCAGCGACCAATCTCGTAGATCTTCTCAAACCCACCGACAAGCAAGCGTTTCAAATACAGCTCGGGCGCAATACGCAGATACAAGTCCGCGTCGAGCGCATTGTGGTGCGTCACGAACGGCCGTGCGGTTGCACCACCCGGGATTGGTTGTAGAATGGGTGTTTCGACTTCCAAGAAACCACGGTCGTCCAAGAAGTGGCGCATTGCCGCGACGATTTTTGAGCGCGTCATTAAGCGTGCGCGAACGTCGGCGTTTGCAATGAGGTCAAGTTCTCGCTGACGGTAGCGTGTTTCAACGTCAGACAAACCGTGCCATTTTTCTGGCAGTGGTGCAAGCGCTTTGCTCAATAGCACGCACGACGTTGCAAGCACCGATTGCTCGCCTTTTTTTGTGGTGAATGCCGTACCCGCGAATTCGTAAAAGTCGCCTACGTCGGCAAAGCCCGTGAACGCGGCGTACGCATCGTCACCCAATTCGTCGCTTTTGACGACCGCCTGCATGGTGCCACTGCCGTCCAACACGCGCACGAACGTGAGGCCGCCCATTTGGCGAATAGCGAGCACACGGCCAGCAATAGTGAACGTGGTCTGCGACGCCTCCATGTTGGCAAATGCCGCGAGTGCGTCGGCAACGGCGTGCGTGCGTGACGACGTTGACGGGTACGGGTCGACACCTTGCTCGCGGAGTTTTGCAAGCCGTTCGCGACGTGTGGTTTCTTCACCTGAAAGCATAGAAAAACAAAAGAGGACTTCGGGAGCAGTTTAGCGCCAAACGCGCCTGCTGTGAAGCCCTCTTATCCCTATTCAATCTTGAGAATCTCGTACGTCATGACGCCCGACGGAACGGTGACGTCGGCCTTGTCCCCTACCGACTTGCCCATAAACGCTTTGCCGAGCGGCGAAACGTGGCTGATTTTCCCCGCCATTGGGTCTGACTCGTTTTCACCGACGACTTCGAATGACTTTTCGACGTTGCCTGCTTTCACCGTAAATTTGGTGCCGAGCCCGACCGTGCCGCCAACTTTTGCGTCGACAATTACTGCGGTCGACAGCATGTGTTGTATTTGCGAAATACGTACCTCGTTAAAACCCTGCTGCTCTTTGGCGTCGTGATACTCGAAGTTTTCTGAAAGGTCGCCAAGTTCTTTGGCGTCGCTGATCATCTGCGCAATTTTTTGACGATGTGTTTTTGTACGAAACAGCAATTCTTCTTTAAGTTGCTCCAATCCTTCGGCAGAAACGTACGTCGTGTTGTTGTCCATATTATTATTATCTTCTACGAACGAAATCCGCCGAGCAATGCTCGACGGGTTTGTTTGTGCTTTTGTGTACTATAGCAGAGCGCGGGCGTGTGTCAACTCACGGCACGTACATACTCCGGTGTGAGCCGAGGGTCTGGTTGCGCAGAAAATCGCCGAGTGCAGCGGCGCAGACCGCTGACGAGGCACTTTTGAATTTTCTGCCAACCAATAGACCCGAGGCGAACAACGGAGTATGTGCGTGTGGTGCAGTCCGATGTCACCTCGGAACTATAACTGCTACTCCACCATCCCCGGCTGACTAAAGTACCACGTGAGTACGTCACGGCTAATGGGAATTGCGAGTGCTTGGTTACCGCCGTCTTCTACAATGACGGTAATGACAAGCGACGGATTATCGAACGGTGCAAAGCCGGTGAACCACGAGTGTGGCGGCGAGGTGGTCGACCATTGTGCGGTGCCGGTTTTCCCTGCGATTGCAACAGGAACAGACTGCAACGACGTTGCACTCCCGTTTGTAATGGTCTGGCGCATCGCGTCACGAACGACGGTGGCAACGTCACTCCCTACAATCACGCGAGACGCCATGTCGACGTTCGCAATGACGTGCGGCGTCACTAATGTACCGCCGTTCGCGAACACCGCCGTCATACGTGCAATTTGTACCGGCGTCACCAACAAGTCGCCTTGGCCGATGCTCACGTTGTACGTATCACCGACGTACCAAGGCTCGCCCTTTTCTGCCTCCTTCCACGCCTTGCTTGGTAAAAACCCATCGGCTTCGCCCGGCAAATCCAACCCGCTCTGTGTGCCAAGTCCGAACGTCGATGCCCAGTCCATAAGTCGGTCGACACCAAGTCCTTGGAACGTGTCATATCCACCGCCGATGGTGTAGAAAAATGTGTTCACGGAGTCGGCAATCGCATGGTAGACGTTGGTAACGCCGTGACCGCCCGCACGCCAGTCAGGGAAAAACCTGTTACCACGCTGCAGTCCGCCTGTCGACAGAAACGACGTCGTCGGCGTAATAATGCCGTCCGTAAGTGCGGCTGCGGCGTAGAGCGGCTTGATGGTGCTGCCCGCCGGATACTCGCCAGCATACGCACGCGGAAACAGCGGGTTATCGGCGTCGTTCAGGAGCGCGTCATACGTTGTGCTATCAATGCCATGCGAGAAAAGATTTGCGTCATACGACGGCCACGACACCAGCGCGCGGATAGTTCCGTCAGTCGGGTCCATTGCTACTACCGACGCGCGCGTCGCTGATTGATTTTTAAGCCATGACTGCAGCGCAAGTTCAATGTACGCCTGGAGTCGCACATCAATGCCAAGTGTGAGCCGTGCTCCGTCAACGGGGTCTTGTTTGGTAATGGTGCGCAGATACCTTCCGAACGAGTCGACTTCAATAATTTCCTTACCATATACACCACGCAACAATGTCTCGAATGACTTTTCCGCACCTTGTTTGCCTATGCGGTCGTACGTCACGTAGTCAGCATCTGCATGACGGGCGTACTCCTCCTCACTAATGCTGCCCGTGTACCCAAGGACACTCGAGAGCGACGGAATACTGTCGGTGACGTACGAGCGTTTGCTTCCGAGTACAATGTCGACACCGGGGATATCGTTGTCGACGACGGCAAATGCGAGCGCTTGTTCGTACGCAATGTCTGTGGCAAGTATGACGTCGGGTGCTTTGCCTGCATCAATGACTTGTTGCGCGAATGTGTCCGCGTCACCGTTCACGAGTGCTGCGACGCGTGCAAGGACCGCGTTTTTCTCATCTTCGACGGCAGGCAACTCTCGCACACGCGCAATCACGCTGAACGATGGCGTATTTTTTGCAAGCACAATACCGTTCATGTCGGTAATAATTCCCCGCTCTGCGGGAATGATGTGCGTGCGCGTTCGGTTGCTGTCGGCAAGGGCGCGGTACGTTGCGCCGTGCACGATCTGCAGCCACCCTGCACGGACAACAAAGAGTGCGAGCAGCGCGATCGTAGCGAACGCCGCGTTTCTGTATCGCGTGCTTTTGACAATGTTGCCGACAAACGACTGCGCCTTTTGTCCGCCCGTTGCCCCGCGCCTACTTACTGCCTCAATAAATCCAGTTTCGTCAAAACCATCATAGACGGTACCCAAATCCGCATGCGGCGTGAGGCCGAACGGATGTGGGGCGGGATTATTCTTGTCTATGCCCATAGTATTACTCGCGCACAAGGAACCGTTTGCCGAGCCACTGTGTGACGGCAACAGCCACAACGAATGCGGCGTACACACTGAACATAAGCAACAGCCACGTCCACCACGCCTCTCGTACGTTCATGCCGACGGCGCTCACATCGTCCAGCATTCGTGCGACAACACGATGCGCAAGCCCGAGCACGACGTATACTGCGCCTGTTGTTGCACCAAGCCCCAGGAGTGCGTACACCGATCGTTTTGCAAAGACGCGTTCTGCAAGTACGACGCCCACCGCTGTTGCAATGAGTGTCGTCACCACGCGACCGGACGACGTTCCCGCAGTTGCAAGTACCACACTAGAAAGTACAAGCCATAGTGTACCTTGCACGACGCCTATACGATTCATCACGACAATGCCACCCGCAAGCATAATCGGCAGGAATACAAATGGCTCCGGCAGTGAAGGAATTGCCGTTGTCGCAATGATACTTGCAAGTATAAAACTGAGTGCGAGCCAAAGGCCTTGCATACGCGTCAAAGAGTTCGTACAAGTACATTCGTCCATTCGCGTGGGTCGTAGAGCGGCTCAATGAGCGCCTCAAGAAACGGTGCGGTGTCGTTATGGACAATGCTTGTCACCAGTCCAATCACAATGTTCGGTGGCAGTCCCCCGTCAAGGCCACTTGTGACCACCACGTCACCTTCGGCAATCGTCGCGTCGCTCGGAATGTACTCCATATGCAGCACGCTGCCGCTTTGTCCTTCTACAAGTCCAATAGTACGCGTCGTTCCTATTATTGCTGCGGGTACTTTGCTTGCACGTTCCTGTACGAGTCGTACCGTTGCGGTGTTCTCGCTGGTTGCAATGACTGTTCCAAATAACTGTCCATCGCCAACGACGACTGCGTTTCCCCGCACGATGCCGCTCACCGTTCCTCTGTCGATGGTCACTGTTCCCGCCTCGGGAAGTGTTCGGTTTGTGATACGTGCCGCCACTGCGGAAATGGAATTTGTCCGTACGTAGCCAAGGAGCTGCTCAAGTTCAGTGACGTCGCGCAGGTCTTGTCGTAGCGTTGATTCTCGTGCAGTCACCGTCTGGAGACGTTCGGTACACGTCGCAAGCTGTGCAGCTGTTGACTCGGGACTTGTGAACACGCGACTCATCATATTTCCTGCGCTTGTACCAACAACGACAAGTCCGTGCTCTGCACTGCGAAATATTTTCCCCACTGGCGGAACGGCACGAAGCAAAAAATATCCCAACACCAGCGCGAGAAAAATCACTGTTGACCTTATGTGCGTTCCCAGGTGTTGCGAACGAAAAAGTCGCATATGTATTTTTTAGTTCCCTCGTTACCTCGGGACTCCCTACGGTCGATCTGTCCCTGTCGACGGCAAGGCAATATCACGCAGCAGTATGTCGTTACTGAGAAGCGCACCGACACCGCGCACTGTTGCGTTCATCGGGTCCTCTGCAACGCGCACGGGGATGTCTGCCTCTTTTGCAATGCTGCGATCAATACCTCGTAACAACCCGCCGCCGCCCGTCAGCACAATTCCGCGCTCGTAAATGTCGGCAACAAGTTCCGGCGGCGTCAACTCAATTGTTGCTTTTACGTTCTCAATAAGCATGCGCACCGACTTGTACATCGCTTCACGTACTTGCCCCTCGTTGACAATGACCTGACGTGGTAAGCCCGTTACCAAGTCACGACCGCGCATTTCCATTTCTAACCGGTCCCCCGTGTCGAGCGTGCTGCCAATCCGCCACTTGACCAACTCGGCAACGCGTTCGCCAATGAGGAGGTTGAATACGTCACGCGCGTACTGCATGATATTTTTCGTCATTTCGTCGCCTGCAACAGTGAGCGACTTCCACGTGACAATACCGCGTAAACTCATGACGGCAATTTCCGTCGTGCCTCCACCAATATCGACAATCATGTTGCCAATGCTCTCTTCCACCGGTAGCCCCGCACCGAGCGCTGCAGCAAGCGGCGCCTCCACAAGTGACACTTCGCGCGCACCCGCCGAAAGCGCTGCGTCTTCCACCGCCTTACGTTCCACCTCCGTAATCTCAAGCGGCACGCCCATAATAATTCTCGGGCGCGGAACAATAGCAAAGCCACTTTCGTCGTGAATCGCGTCGACGAAATACTTCAGCATCTTTTCTGTGACCTCAAAGTCAGAAATAACGCCCTTGGTAAGCGGTCGTGTGGTCTGAATATGCGGAGGTGTTTTCCCCACCATGTCTTTCGCTGCATGACCGACGGCAAGAATATGGTTGGTGCGTGTATTCACTGCAACAAACGACGGCTCGTGCATCACGAGCCCCTTGTCTTTCACAAAAAGGCGCGTGTTTGACGTGCCAAGATCAATAGCAATGTCACGTGAAAATCGTCCGAAAAGCTTGTTGAACATAAGGAGGAATGGGCCTTTACTTTAACCCGTTCCCACCACCGTTACCACTAACCCTGTGCATGAGAAAAAACTTCGCAACCGTTAGCCCTTCTTTGCTGCAAGAAAAAAGAACTCGACAAGCGACATGAACACGACAAGTAAAAGTGTCGTCCAAATAGTAAGGTAGCTATGTGCCGACAGATAGAGGCCGACGAGTGCAATAATAGAGAGAAAAACGCCTTGACGCAGTGATCGCGCAACCGCGTCATTCACTTCCTCGTCTTCGTTTGTGTGTACGCGCCAAAGTGTTCCAAGAATGGTAAGAATGCCGACGCACGTTGCACCGAGCGTGATATAGAGCGCAACGAATGCTGCTCCGCCCGCTGTCACAGGGTCTATTCCAAAAATGACAATCATTGCCGCTGCAATTGCTGCAACGGTACCGAACGTCAATGCGAGCAAGTATTGGCGTAACGTCATACATCTCTCGATCTCTAGTCTCTCATCATCTCTCCCTACCTCTCTCGCACCCCAGTATACCACGACGATGGGACAATTCGTGTGACAACGCGACTGAACGACTTGTCGGGAAACGCAACTTCCAGTTCCGACTTGAGTTGCGGAACAAAGCCTTGCACGTCGTGTGACGCGGGTGCGTGCGGACACGCGATGACAAGCTCGCTGTCCTTGTATACGACAACCGTGACGTCACCGAAAAGCGGCGTGCCCGTGACGAGTACGTTCAAAATCTCGTTCGCGCGTGCAACAATAACCGTCGCCGTCACCTGACGGTCTATTCCGTGACGTTTCATTGCGTTGCCGAGGAGGTTGCCTATCTCGTACATATCGTCATTATACCGCCGCGTGTTCGCAGATGTCGCGGAAGTCGCACAATTGGCAGTGCCAGCCTGGGGTTGGTGAGAAATCGCTGTGCTGGATCTTGGTCATGAAGTCCAAAATGTCGTTCGTGAGCTTATCTTTATCATCCTCGTCGGGCTCAAAGCTGACAGTCGTCCCGGACTCTAAGTAATAGTACGACAGTTTTTTGACGACGGGATGGTCGGGGAAACATTGCTCGACGGCCATGGCGTACAGGACCAATTGACGACGATCGTCCCATGACAATTTTTCGTCTTTTGCTTCGCCGGTTTTGTAGTCGATGATCTCTAGTCCGCCATCGACACTATCGATGCGGTCAATGCGACCCTTCACACACACGTCGTTCAGTTTTAGTGTGAAGCCTTTTTCCAAGTACGCGGGTTGCGGCTTCTCCACGACGAGCTGTTTATGGAACGCGCGCATCGCTTCGCTGCCGCGTTCTCTGTATTCATCCTTCGTCTTCTCGTCCGGATACCATTCGTCGATCCAGCACTCGTCAAGCATTTTGAGCAAGTCGTTGACGGGCGGGATACTTTTCACTTTTTCCTTTTCACTTTTCACTTCAAAGAGCGTCGTCTGTGGTTCGACTTTGCCAGGAAGCAAATGCTCCATAAACCGTTGCAGCGCGTTGTGCATAGACTTACCGAAGCTCATTTGGTACCTGCCAAACACCGGCACGTGTAAAATATGCGCGTACTTGTATTGCAGTGGACACTTTGCGAACGCGGTGATCTGGGTGAAGCTCAGACGTTCGGGGAGTGTGTAGATGAGTGGTGCCGTCGATTTTTGCACCGTCTGGTCCGTCGTGAGCGAATTTGGGACTGTAGTTGCATTTGCAACTCGAGTGCCAAATTCGTAGCCGAGCTCGACGAGAAACCGCGACGGCTTCTTTTTGCGTGCCCCGCCGTAGTCGTCGGCGGACATGAGGAACAGCCCTTCTTTTGCGCGCGTCATCGCCACGTAAAACAATCTGCGTTCCTCGCGATGATGGTCCTCGCTGCTCCACGCGTCGTCGACAAGCCCTGGCGGAAACGTCAGACCGCCGCCACGCGCTTGTGCCGGGAAACGCTGCTCGACGAGGTTGACGACAAACACGTACGCGAACTCCAGACCCTTCGCGCCGTGCACGGTCATGACGCTCACCACGTCCGGACCGTCGTCGGCGTCGGGCTTTAACGCACCGCTCTCACCTGCCGCGCGTTCGTGCGCAAACTCTTCCAAGAATGCGTGGAGTGATTTGTCGGGGCTACCAAGCCCGAACTTTTTTACGCGCTCCAAGAACGATTGTAAGTGACGGAACTCTTCCTCTTGCGCACGTTCGGGAAGTTGCTGCACGTCGGCAAGGAGTCCTGTCTGCTTGATGACTTCCACAAACATTTCGCTTGCGGGAAGTCGCTTTGCAATAGCGCGAAGATTCGTGAGGAGGTCGACCAACTCGAACGCACGACGCTTGCCGTCGGCAGAAATTTCGTAGTGCATCGTTGCTGCCTGGAGCGCTTCGTACAGTGTGAGCCCTGCTTTTTTTGCGTGCTGGGTAATTGCGAATACGTCGCGTTCGGGCAGCCCAAGCCGCGGGTGTGTCATGATGCGGTAGACGGACGGGCTTTCGTTCGGCTGGTCAATGGCGCGCAAATACGCGAGGCTGTCGATAATCACCGGCTTTGTGTACAACCCCGACAGCGCAAGAAAACGATACGGCACGCCGCGTCGGTCCATCTCCGCCAAGAACGGATCCGCACTGTCGTTCGCGCGGACGAGCACCGCCATCTCGCTCCACGCCGCGCCCGCCGTGTGCAGCTCCGTGATGGTATCGACGGTTTGCTTTACCTCGTCCTCCAGCGTTGCGGCGTGCACGTGACGCACAAATCCTTCCGTGTTGTTTGCGGCGACGAGGCGCTTGTCGAGTTTCTCGCTTGCTTCCAGGCGGTGCGGATTGTTCTGTTGAATAAGTCCGTACGCGGCGTCGAGAATGTTCTTTCCGCTGCGGTAGTTGTGTGTAAGGACGATCTTTGCGGCGTCTGCGTAGTCTTCACGGAAGCGCAGGATGTTCGCGAGTGCGGCGCCGCGAAAACGGTAGATTGCTTGGTCGTCGTCGCCCACCACCGTCACGTTTCGGCGTGGCTCGGAAAGCAAACGCACCAATGCATACTGCGCGCTATTCGTGTCCTGAAACTCGTCGACCACAACGTACGCAAAACGGTCCGTGTACTCCTTGAGCACATTCGGTCTCGTACGAAACAGTTCGACGGTGTAGGCAATCAAATCGCCAAAGTCGAGCGCGTTGTGTTCGAGCAGGAGCTCTTGATACGTGCGATAGCCGTCTGCAAGCTCTTGCCATTTTTTTCGCTCCAGCGCAGCCTCGTCCGTCGCGTCGACGCCGTGTGCAAGGACATCTGCGCCCTCTGCATCGGCGTGCATCGCGGTGACTTTCTCCGCGTACGCGTCCGGTGTGAGCCCTTCGTCTTTTGCGCGCGAGAAGTGGTCGAGCATTGCTTGAATGAACTTCGTCGGGTTCCCGCGCGGTTTGTAATAATCCAAATTGAAACGGTCGATGTTGCGTCGCACCAGCATCCACGCGTCAACGTCGGTGACAAGCGTGAACCCATGCGGTAGGCCAATGTCCATGCCGTGGGCGCGGAGCACGCGTTCGCAAAAACCGTGGAACGTGGAAATCCACAGGTCGAGGTAACCAATCGGGAGCAGCTTGTCGACGCGCTCTTCCATCTCGCCCGCGGCTTTGTCCGTAAACGTGAGGGCAAGAATTTCGTCCTGCTTCGCGCGCCCCGTCTCAATGAGCCACGCAATGCGCTTGGTAATCACCGTCGTCTTCCCCGTCCCCGCACCCGCAACAATCATCAGCGGACCTTCGCCGTGCGTTACCGCAGCTTTTTGCGCGTCGTTGAGGCCGTCGAGGAGAGACATAGTGGGGGTAGTTTAGCAAGGTAAAAGATAAAAGGTAAGAGGAAAAAAGTATTGACGTACTTTAATGTTCCAGGTACATTCTTCCGGCTCAGGAGCACCCATGCGTCAACGACTCTCTCGATTCTTCGATCGCCTCAACGTCGTCCGTGGCGAGGGTAGGCAGGTGATGCTCACCCGCCGCGCCATCAAACAGCAACTGCGCGTGCAACGTCCCGACTGCATCGGCATCGAACAAACCCATTCCGACCTCGCGTCGAACAACCAAGCGCTCCGCAACCTCGGCCGCAAAGCACTCGCGACCATCCTCCGCGCGTAGCCACGTCAACGCCCCTCGCCCACCGATGACCTCGGTGGGTTTGTGTTTTTAGTCGTCATTGCGAGGAGTCCGACGATCCTTCGTCACCTCAGGACAGGCTCCGCAATCCTGGCTAACCAGGATTGCTTCGTCATTCACTTCGTTCATTCCTCGCAATGACGAAATTGAATAACAGAAAACCGCGCTTATGGCACGGCTCTCTGCTCGTCGTTATTCGTTCTTCAAACCCTTTGCCGTCTTTTCCATCGGACCACGGCGATGTTTGTGCTTGATGGCGACGCGGTAACGGGCAAGTTCGCGTTCCATGTGGGCGGCGGCGTCAGCGAATGCGACTGCGTCTTTGCTCTTCGCCGCGTCGAGCGCAGCTTCCGCACGTTTTTTTGCCTCCTCGATGGCTGCGAGCTCCAGCTCTTCCGACCGCTCCGCCGTTTGCGCGAGGACGATGACTTCGTTGCCTGGGCGTACCTCGAGCAACCCCGTCGATGCTGCGAGCAGCGTCTCCTGCTTGCCGTTCATAAGCCGCATCTCACCCGCACGCAATAGCGTCGCAAGCGCAATGTGACCAGGTAGCACGGTAATCTCGCCGTTCTCCGTCATCGCCGTCACCGAATCTGCCGTGCCTTCAAACACGACGCGTTCAGGGGTGACAATTTGTAATCGAAGCTGGCTCATAGAATGGTAGCGAGTAACGAGTAGACGAGTGCCAAGTAGGCGGCGTTGAACGTTGTTTGTACCCGTTACTGGATACTAGTTACTCGTTACTTCGTCGATACTTCCCTTCATGTAGAATGACTGTTCTGGTTTGTCGTCGTGCTTGCCGTCGAGGATTTCTTTGAACCCACGAATGGTGTCCTTGAGCGACGCGTATTTGCCTGGTGCGCCCGTGAACTGTTCTGCGACGTTGAACGGCTGCGACAAGAACTTCTGCATCTTACGTGCGCGTGCAACGGTGCGCTTGTCGTCGTCGGACAATTCGTCCATACCGAGAATTGCGATGATGTCCTGCAGGTCCTTGTAGCGCTGCAACACTTTTTGCACACCGCGCGCAACGTCATAATGTTCCTGGCCGACAATGTTCGGGTCCAAAATTGTGGACGACGAGTCGAGCGGGTCGACGGCAGGGTAGATTGCCAACTCTGCAAGTGCACGCGACAACACCACGGTTGAGTCCAAGTGACCGAACGTTGTTGCGGGCGCTGGGTCGGTAAGGTCGTCCGCCGGAACGTACACGGCCTGAATGGACGTGATCGAGCCTTTTGTGGTCGACGTAATACGCTCCTGGAGCGCGCCCATTTCTGTAGCCAAGTTCGGCTGATAACCGACGGCGCTCGGAATACGACCGAGCAACGACGACACCTCGGAACCTGCTTGGGTGAAGCGGAAAATGTTGTCAATAAACATGAGCACGTCGCGTCCTTCAACGTCACGGAAATACTCCGCCATGGTGAGACCGGAAAGTGCAACGCGTGCGCGTGCACCTGGCGGTTCGTTCATTTGGCCGAAGACGAGACACGTTTTGTCCAACACGCCCGAGTCCTTCATTTCCTGGTACAAGTCGTTGCCCTCGCGTGTGCGTTCACCGACGCCCGCGAACACGGAGTAGCCACCGTGCTCTTTTGCAATGTTGTGAATGAGCTCCTGAATGAGCACGGTTTTGCCGACGCCTGCGCCACCGAACAATCCGGTTTTACCACCGCGGAGAATGGGGCAAATGAGGTCAATAACTTTAATGCCCGTCTCAAACACCTGCGCTTCCGTCGACTGTTCCACGAACTCCGGCGCGGCGCGGTGAATAGGGTCGCGTTGTTTTGCGCCCGCCTCGCCAAGTCCATCGATGGGCTCGCCCGTCACGTCAAACATACGACCAAGCGTCGACGGTCCAACAGGAACGCTAATAGGCTTGTCGGTCGACGTGACTGCAAGACCGCGCTCCAAACCGTCGGTGGTATGCATGGAAATGGTGCGCACGACGCCGCCGCCCAAGTGCTGCACGACTTCGAGTACGACAGGACTGCCGTCTTTGACGACGTTCAGTGCGGAAGTAATTGGCGGGAGGCTGTCCTCAAAACGGACGTCGACAACCGGTCCGATGATTTGCGCGATAGTTCCATTTTTCATAGGTTGTAGGTTGTGGGTAGTAGGTTGTAGGTTGTGGCGACAGGCTCTTTGCCTACCGCCTACCCCCTACCGCCTACCCCCTGCTTTTTTACTTGCTTATTGCTGCACTTCCGCTGACGAGCTCCGCAATTTCTTGCGTAATCGCTGCCTGGCGCGCTTGGTTATACGTGAATGTGAGGTCTTCCAGCATCTCGCTCGCGCTGTCGGTTGCGTTTCGCATGGCCATCATGCGTGCAGCGTGTTCACTTGCTGCAGCTTCTGTAAGCGCGTGGAAAATCTTTGTCTCAATAATCCCCGGGAGAATTCTATCGAGCACGGCCATGGGGTTTGGCTCAAATGTGTAGTCACCGCTTTTCACTTTTTGCTTTTCACTTTTCACTACCAGCGGCAGCAACAACGAAACCTTCGGTGTCTGCGTGATGCCGGAAATAAAGTCCGTGTACGCGAGGTGAACGTCTTTGTATTCCCCGCTCTTGAACCTCTCGACGATGAGACGAATGACCGGCAACATGTCCGCAAGTTTGGGTTGCTCCGTCATGCCGTGGAACGACGCGAGCATTGTCACACCCATTTTCGCGATTGCATCTGCGCGCTTGCCGATGCCGATGACGTCGACATTTTCTGCGCCGCGTTCCTTCATGAGTGCGATGGCTTTGCGCATGACGTTCACGTTGTAGCCACCGGCAAGTCCGCGGTCCGATGAGTACAGCACGATGAGCGTGCGCGTCGCCTTGTCCGGTGACGACATGAGCGGGTGCTGCAACTCGCCGACTTGCGACAGAATGGCACGCACCGTGTCCCACGCCAGCTGTGCGTACGGTCGCGTCTTTGCCACCGCGCCAGTTGCACGTCGCATTTTTGCCGCGGACACCAACTCCATCGCTTTGGTAATCTTGCGAGTGTTGCGCACGGATTTTATGCGGCGTTGAATTGTCTTTTTGTTTACTGCCATAATTTGTGATGTAGGGGCGACCCTTGTGGTCGCCCCTGTGCGTGGGCAGGCACAAGGCCGGCCCCTACACGTTGAACACGGACAAGAAATTCTTCAGGTGTCCTTCAAGCTCCGTCTTCACTTCTGACGTCACGTCTTTTGCTGCTTCGATTGCTTTGAGTGTCGACGCACCGGTCGTGCGCATGTACGCAAGCATCTCGTCTTCCAAGCGACCCATGAGCGCAGTGTCGACACCGTCGACGTACCCGTTGTTGAGTGCGAAGATGACCACCGCCTGCTCAAAGAACGGCAACGGCGAGTACTGCTTTTGCTTCATGAGTTCCATTGCACGTCGTCCGCGTTCAATCTGCTTCTTCGTCGCGTCGTCCATGTCGCTTGCAAACTGCGCGAACGCTTCCAACTCGCGGAACTGCGCCAAGTCTACCTTGAGTGTCTTTGCCACGTTCTTCATTGCCTTTGTCTGCGCGGCACTACCCACGCGCGACACGGACAAACCAACGTTCAACGCAGGGCGCTGACCACGGTAGAACAAATCGCTTTCCAAATAAATCTGACCGTCGGTAATACTAATCACGTTCGTCGGAATGTACGCAGCAACGTCGCCACCCTGCGTTTCAATAATCGGCAGCGCGGTAATGCTTCCCCCACCGTGTTCCTCGCTCACGCGTGCGGCGCGCTCGAGCAAACGTGAGTGCAAATAAAACACGTCACCTGGATACGCTTCACGACCTGGCGGACGGCGGAGCAACAACGAAATTTCGCGGTACGCCCACGCGTGCTTGGACAAATCGTCGTACACAATGAGCACGTCCTCGCCCTTAGCCATGAAGTACTCGGCAATTGCACAACCCGCGTACGGCGCAATGTACAACATGGACGCTGGGTCGGAAGCGCCTGCGAGCACGATGGTGGTGTACTCCATTGCTCCTGCCTTTTCCAAACGTGCCTTGATGTTTGCAATCTTCGACTCCTTCTGACCAATCGCAACGTAGACGCATTTCACGCCAAGTCCCTTTTGATTCAAGATGGTGTCAATGGCAATTGCGGTTTTTCCGGTCTGACGGTCGCCAATAATAAGCTCGCGCTGACCGCGACCAATCGGGATAAGCGCGTCGATTGCTTTGATGCCCGTTTGCATTGGGACGCCGACCGACTTACGCGACATGACGCCTGGTGCGATCTTCTCGACCGGCATGAACGTTGCGTTTGTCAGTGCGCCTTTGCCATCAATCGGGTTGCCGAGTGCGTCGACCACGCGACCGACGATGTCGTCACTCACTGGCACAGAAAGAATACGGCCGGTTGCACGCACAGTGTCGCCCTCTTTGACGCCACTTGCGTCGCCAAGCAAAATTGCACCCACCTGTTCCTCTTCAAGGTTGAGCGCAATACCAGTGATGCCACCAAAGTCCAACATTTCCTGCGCCTTTACCTGCGCCAAACCTTCCACACGCGCAACACCGTCCGCAACGGCAAGCACCGTGCCCACGGTTTCTGCATGCGCGTCGGCTTTGTACGCGGCAACTTGCGCGCGGAGGCTCTCGATGATGTCTGTTTTCTTTGCCATATGATTTTCAACTACGAATCACGAACTGCGTACTGCGAATTTTTAATATTGTTTGTTCCCTTCGAAGTTCGAAGTTCGTAGTTCGAAGTTATACGTGACCGTACATCGCGTTTTTTAGTCGCATGAGTGCGCCGGTGACGGAACCGTCAATGCGCGTATTGTCGATGCGGATGATTGCTCCACCAATCAGTCGGTTGTCGACGATCTCCGTAAGCTCCGCGCCGTTTGCGTGCGCAGTGATTGCGTCCCGTGCCTCGGTCGATAATGCGTGCGCACTGACGACGGTCACGTTCGCCGCACCGAACCGCGTTGCCCACGCCTTCTCGATGGCTCGTTCCAACTGTCGCCATTTGCCGAGCACACGTTCCTCTGCGAGCAGCTTCACTACACCCTCCATAAGCGTCTTCACTTGCGCGGCGGTCTTTCCGTCTGCAGCATCGACCACGGCCGTTGCGAGTTTTTTAATATCCACGCGCATAGGCTACGTCATTTTGCGGACAACCTCCTCCGCCAACGACTGTGACTTCTTTTCGTCCATGTCGGTATGAATAATGCGCGCCGCAGCCTTCATGGCAATGTCGACAATGTCCTTGCGCACGTCACGCAACATCGCCTCGCGCTCCACGGTCATCTGCTCCTTGCTCTTCTGAATCACGCGCTCCACCTCGCGCTTTGCTGCCTCCACCATTTCGTTTTTGCGTTCCTCACTTTGCAGAGCGGCGGTCATCATTACCTCCTGCGCTTCTTTGCGTGCAGCAGTAATGACGGCTTCGCGCTCGCGCTCCAAGTCCGCAACGCGCACCGCAATAGCGTCGGCGTCGGCCACGCTTTTTGCAATCTTTGCCTCACGCTCTTCGAGCATGCGCATGATGGGCTTGTACGCAAAGCGCCACAGCACCAGGAGCACAATGAGGAAGTTCACCAACTGCGCTGCGAAAATATCGCCACGCAACCCGAACGTTCCGGCAACGGCGCCAATGCCGGTTGCTTCTTCTTGTACTTCGGTTGTGGTTTCGAGTTCTGGAGTGGAGGACATACGGATTTCGTGATTGCAAACTTATGCTGCGTTGTCATCCCGAGGAGTCCGACGACGAGGGACCTCATCGATGGGGTCCCTCCTATCGTCGGGATGACAGTGATAACGGAGTCACGATACGGTTTACAAAGTGAAAGCGACAATCAACGCGTAAATTGCGATTGCTTCGGCAAATGCCATACCAAGCAACATTGGGACGAAGATCTTTCCTGCTGCCTCTGGGTTGCGGCCAATGCCGTTCATTGCGCTGAAGCCAATAAGACCGATGGCAAGTGCCGGGCCAAAACCACCAACCGCGATACCAAACGCTTTTGCGAATTCGAGTTCCATAAGAAGAGATGAGAGGGATGAAGAGACGTAGAGATGTGTCGCTTCAAACCTCGGATTAATGAATGAGTTACCGCACGGAAACGACATGGGTCATTTCGGCGCGACACTTCACATCTCTCTTGATCTCTCGTCATCTCTCCATCTCTACGCATGTGCAGGTTCCGCATGATGTTCCTCGTCGTCATGGCCGTGTGACATTGTTGCAACGGTAAGGTACACGAGTACCAACATGGCGAATACCGTTGCCTGAATAACACCGACGAGAATTTCCAAGAAGATGAACGGGATTGGTACGACGAACGCGACGAGGCTCATCATGACGCCAATCAGCACCTCGCCCGCGAACACGTTGCCAAAAAGTCGAAGTGACAGCGACAGCGTCTTTGCAAACTCGCCGATGATTTCCAAAATGCCGACAAAGAACTCGATGCACGCGACAATCACCGCCATTGGCCCTTTGCGCAGTGCGCGCCAAATGCCGCGGAAGTTGAAAAACTTCGCAAAGTACGACGAGACACCGAGTGTACGCGTCCCTACAACGTGCGTCATTACTACCGACAACAATGCAATCGCGAGCGTGAGGTTCAAGTCACTCGTCGACGGTCGGAACAGCGGGATGAGTTCCATCTCGCCGTGCATGAGGCCGTAGACGCCGATGCTGCCAGTTCCAGGAATCAACCCCATCCAGTTGCTTACGAGCACAAATAGGAAGATGGTTGCGACAAGTGGGAAAAATGCCTTTGCCTTCGCACGGCTCTCTGTCACCTTCTCTACTTGGTCGAGCAAGCCGGCGATGACCGCCTCGATGACGTTGTGAATCCCCTTCGGCACGATGCTCTTCCGACGACTTGCAACAAACGCAACGAGAACAAAAAACACGGTAGCGACCCACGCGTTCAGCATGGAGTTCGTCACCGGCATGGAGCCAATGTGCCCAATGGGTTCAGCGGCCAACGGAACCATCGCGAGGTTCGTCCACCAATTTTTTGTAGAGGTCGCCATACTGTCGTGCTTTCTTGACCACCGTGTACACCGTCATGAGCGCTGCGCCCACAAGCAATGCTATGAAAAATACTTTGCCGGTCCCCAACCGTGTGTCGAGGAACTTTCCCGCAAAAGCGGCAACAACTGCGGGGACGAGAATGGTTCCCGTCATGTCCGCTGCGGCGCGAAAGGCGAATACCATGTATTTCCCTTGCCCGTTGTTCTTCATAAAATGCGCCGAAAGTGTACCCTTTCGCTGTGACAGCGTCAAGAAAATTGCGGGCGTTGCCTGTTGACACTTTGCTTGGCTAACGCTAGCCTAGTAGCGCACTGGAGGTGCAAATGGACACAGACAAAAAGAAACGCACACTTCGCGAAGCGTACGACGCGGCGTTGAAGGGCGAGGAGTATGGGCGGAAGCTCAACGGCGCAAAGCAGGCGGTAAATGTGGTCGAGGCGAAAGTGCTGCTTCTTGGCGGCGTGACAGTGGCAGGAAACCTGCTCATCGCGAGCATCATTCTTCCGGATGATGCCAGTTCGTTAATGCGGATCGTCGCCGGTCTCATGTCATTCGTAGCATCGTATGTCATGATTTCGATCGCGTGGCGCATGTTGCGCGGGAACGTGTACGCGAAGGTGTACGAGGACGTCGACAACCAGCCCGCCGACCAGGACGGTGTGAAGCGGACGGATGCGGAACGCGAGCTCTTGCTCGGCAACTTCGGCGTCGGACAGCGCATGGTCATCACCACGCGTAACCTCTACGACGGAATGCGCAACGACTACAGCCGTGCAGTTCGCTGGACAGGAAACACGCCTGAAGCTATAGGCGTCGGCAACGCACTCGCGCGGTGTCTTCACAACATCGACAACATGCAACGCGACCTCGACGTCGACTTCGCTCGTGGTGAAGCGCGTGCAGCAACACTGCTCAGCGTCTCCCTCGCGATGCAAAAAGTCGTACTCGAGCTGATGGGCTGCCTGCCGTTCGTCAGCAAGCACTTGTTCAATCACGAGTAGTCTCTGCCCCGTTCGCTTCGTTGCGGACGGGGTGATGTGTTTTTACGGCCGTCATTAAAAAAAACTCTTGTCATCCCGAGGAGTCTGACGACGAGGGACCTCATCGATGAGGTCCCTCGCTGCGCTCGGGATGACAAAAGTAATTTAGGAAAGCCCAAACAATCGCACGGCATTCTCCGTCGTCACTCTCGCTACCTCGTCGACGGACACGCCGTGGAGTTCTGCGATTTTTGCTGCGATGTGGGAGATGTACTGCGGTTCGTTGCGCTTGCCACGGAATGGGGCGGGCGTTAAGTACGGCGCGTCGGTTTCTAACATGATTTGCGACAACGGGATTTGGCGTACGGCCTCCTGCACGTTCTTGCCGAACGTGACGATGCCGGTGATGGAGACAAGAAAACCGAGCTCGCGATACATCGCCGCCTCGTCCGCCGTTCCCGTAAAGCAATGAATCACGCCACGTCGCTGCAGACCGCCGCGTGCGATTTCTTCGCGGAGTAGCGCGGCTTGATCGGCGTGTGCATCGCGACAGTGAATGACGACCGGCTTGTTGAACTCGCTTGCGAATTGGAGTTGTGCGCGGACAGACTCGGTTTGGTCGGCCTTCATTGCGTCGACGTCAACACCGGGCGGCAAGCGATAGTAGTCGAGACCGAACTCGCCGATGGCAACGACTTTGGGGTGTTTTACCAGCTCGCGATAGTATTCCGGGTCGAATGTTTCAGCACGCGTCCGAATCACTGCGCCGCTTTTCACTTTTTCCTTTTCACCTTTCACTTCAACCTCGTTCTCGTCGACAAACTCCTGTGCGTGCAAATGGTTTGGGTGCAAACCAATCGTGCACCACACGCCGTCGTATTTCTCTGCGAGCGCAACGCCGTTCTTACTTGTCGTCGACTGCGTACCAACCGTAATCATTCCGACGCCCGCGTCGATGCTGCGTTGCACGACGTCGTCCATGTCGTCTTTGTACGCCTGAAAGTGGACGTGGCAGTGAGTGTCGATGAATTTGAACATATTCATTACTCTGTCATCCCGAGGAGTCCGACGACGAGGGACCCCATCGATGAGGTCCCTCGCTGCGCTCGGGATGACAACAAA
>JBBTZZ010000032.1:0-5033 GCA_038061135.1 Patescibacteria group bacterium | reverse complement strand
GTCGCCCGTCGCTGTCGTCAGTCCGCCGCTCGCTTTCGTTTCGTCGGACGAAACGTGAAGGCTGCGGCTCTTGGAAGCTGGCAAAATAGTAGCCCAATGGGAGGGATTGATCAAGTTGGCGTTATCGAGTACCCTTTCGGAGCTTGGAGGGTTCGCATAGCGGCCTAGTGCGCACGCTTGGAAAGCGTGTATACCGCAAGGTATCGAGAGTTCGAATCTCTCACCCTCCGCCACGGGCTATAGCGCAGCGGTAGCGCGCTTGCATGGGGTGCAAGAGGTCGAGGGTTCGATCCCCTTTGGCCCGACCAGAAAGCGACTTCGCAAGGTGCGGGGTCTTTTTCTTTTGTGGAGTACGATGTCGCTAAGGCACATCGGTGCTACAATAACCGCATATGCAACTTAAGCTTCCTGAAGGCGTGGTCACCAATCCCCTTGCGGTGATGCGAAAAGCGGGGTATTCGCCTTTTGTTGACCCTGTAACGAAGAAAGAGAGCTATGTACTGCGGTTTTCGAGTGCGTTTTACCCGCGCTTTCACGTATATGTGAAAAACGACGGCCAAAACGTCATTTTCGACATCCACTTGGACCAAAAGCAGCCCAGCTATGGCGAGGGCAACATGCACGGCGGCGAGTACGACGGACCAATCATCGAACGAGAGGTGAAGCGTATTGCGTCATGGGCGAACGCTGCAAAACAGCAGGAACACGCGGTGCTGCATAACGACGATGCGGAGGAAAAGAACGAAAAACCCCAAACAAAAACAAAGAAATGGTTCGGTTGGTTCGAGTAAACCGTTGACGTTTTTGCCGTGACCTGCTATAGTCACGGCCTTGATATCGCTCGCTGGCATTGCCCGAGCCTGGAGCCCTCCGTCGACCATGCTTGTCGACAAGTCCACGATAAGACTGGGGTTTCGCATCAAGAACCCTCATTCTTATCTCTTTTTTATTGTGACCGAATCCACAGCGACCCACACGTTCGATACCCTTGGTATCGCGCCGAGCATCCTTGCGACGCTCCAAAAGCACAACCTCACCAGCCCCACGCCAATCCAGTTGAAGGCTATTCCTGTCGCCATCGACGGAAAAGACATTATTGGTATTGCGCAAACGGGTACCGGTAAAACCTTCGCGTTCGGTATTCCCATGATCCAGCGCTTGGCCACGTTCAAGGGCCGCGGTCTTGTCATTTTGCCAACCCGCGAGCTTGCCATTCAGGTTGACGAAGCGCTCCAAAAGATTGGTCGCGGCATGGGCATGCGCACCGCGGTGCTTATTGGTGGAGAAAACATTGGCAAGCAGAAGCGCCAGCTTGCTGCAAAGCCGCACATCATCATTGCAACGCCAGGCCGTCTTATTGACCACATGGAACAGCGCACGGTGCGTTTGGACGACGTGTCGATTCTCGTGCTCGACGAAGCCGACCGCATGCTCGACATGGGCTTTGCGCCACAGATTAACCGCATTTTGACCGCGGTGCCGAAGAAGCGTCAGACCATGTTGTTTAGCGCAACCATGCCGGCGGACATCGTGAAGATTGCTGCAACGCACATGGAGCTCCCCGTTCGCGTGGAAGTTGCTCAACAGGGCACGGCCGCCGAGCGCGTCAGCCAGGAACTTTTCATTGTTCCTAAGCACGCAAAGACGCAGTTGCTCGAGAAGTTGCTCAAAGAATACACGGGCACCGTTCTTGTGTTCTCGCGCACCAAACACGGCGCAAAGAAAATCGCGCAGTCGGTGCGTGACATGCGCTACACCGCGTCGGAAATTCACGCGAACCGCAGCCTTGCACAGCGTCGCGAAGCACTTGAAGGCTTCCGCAACGGCAAGTACCGCGTGCTTATTGCCACCGACATTGCTGCGCGTGGTATTGACGTCAAAGGCATCAGCCTTGTGCTCAACTACGACTTGCCAGACAACGCGGAAGACTACGTGCACCGCATTGGTCGCACCGGTCGTGCAGGACAAGAGGGCCACGCCATCTCGTTCGCAACGCCCGACCAGCAGCAGGACATTCGCGCCATTGAACGCCTTATTCGTGGCACCCTGCCCCGCAAGGAGCACGGCATGACAATTGGCGCAGCACCAGCTCGCAGCGCGTCGGACTCTCGCGACGAACGTGGACAGCGCGGTTACGGTCGTTCCAGCGCATCAAGCTCACGCGGTGGTTACGGCGGCGCAGCTCGCCCAAGTGGCCAACGCGCAGGCGGCGGTCGCCCGTTGCACCGTGGCGCAGCAGCAGCCCCAGCTCGCAGCTACTCTGCCGCACCGCAACGTGCCGCAGCACCAGCACGCTCGACGCCCAAGCCATCGTACAACAACGGCATTCGCATTGACGACGAAGACTCCGCACCCGCCTACCGCTACGACCCCAAAGCCGGTCAACAGTCTGGCCGTGGTGGTCAGCGTCGTGGTCGCTAAATCTCATTTCCGTTAAGCATGAGAGCCCTCGCTTGTCGTGGGCTTTTGTGTTTTAAGACTAAATCTGCTATCTTCGCTTTCGTCCGATGGCAGCAATGCGCAACCGACATCGGCGGGAGTACATCATGAGTGGTGGAACTGGTTCGGGAACGGTGGCCGAAGAAGCGACGAAGGGTGGACTTCCCCGCATCGTCGAGGAGACGGACGGGAAGACGTACGCGCTCACCAAAGTGTGGGTGACGTTCAACGGCATGAAGTTCGTCCTCGCGTACTTCGTCGACGACGAGGGGAATGTGCTCGACCCTGTCGGCTACGACGAGTGGTGCACGGTGGAAGTCACCGACGCGGACGGCGTCGTGACGTACAACGACAGTGCAATGGACAAGGCACCTCAAGTACATCAGGCCTGGATCTGGGAGCGGCTCGAGAAGATCCACGAAGGCAAGGCCGAGAGCGGGCCCATGTTCGAGGACAACCTCACGCGTGTCGTGTCGAAGGACAGCGGTGGCTATGCGCTCACCACGGCGTGGGTCCTGCACGACGGCGTTCGATATGTGCTCCTGCAGTACATCGATGACGACGGAGCACTCGTCGTCCCCAACAAGTACCATGTCGCCGTCCAGGAAGGCGAGAGCGACAACACGACGTATGACGACGACCCCGAGTACGACGACCGCATCGAGGATCGCCTCGATGCCATCCTCGCCGGCACTGCCGAGTCCGGCCCGCTCGATTAGCCGACAACCCCACAACGCGTTCGACGAGGCGACCCTAACCGGGCCGCCTCGATGTGTATTATGGGGATTAACGCGGATTTTGGCTGCGGGGATTTACGCGGATTTTAACGCAAAGGCGGAGTCAAGGGACTCCGCCTATTACTCCATCCCCCTCCAACTCCCCCTTCGGCAGGGGGAGAGTCCTACTTCGCGAGTGCTGCGTCGATGAGTTGTTCGAATGTCTGCTGGTCGACAGCGCCGGAGATGAGCTGGCCGTTCACGAAGGTGGCCGGGGTGCCAGACACGCCTGCTGCGCGGGCGGTTGCCATGTCGGCGTCAACCACGCTCTTGTACTTTTCGCTCTCGAAACATTCCGTAAATTTGCTCACGTTCATGCCGAGCGTGCCCGCGACTTCCGCGTAGTAGTCGTCGCCAAGGTTGTCCTGGTTCTCGTACATGTCGTCCGTAAACTCCCAGAACTTACCCTGCTCGTTTGCACATTCTGCTGCAAGTGCTGCCGGGTACGCGTTCGGGTGAATGGACGTCAACGGGAAGTGACGGTATACCCACGCCACGTCGTCGCCGTACTTCTCCGCGAGCGCTTTCATTGTCGGGTGGTGACGCTGACAGAACGGGCATTGGTAGTCCGAGTACTCAACGAGTACCACCTTTGCCTTGTCCAAGTCGCCACGCACGTGGTCGGTGTCCGTCACTGCTGCGAGTTTTTTGGCGGTTGCTGTGGTATCCGTGTCATTCGTGTCGTCGACAACTGCAATGTCGTCACCGTTTGCACGCGCATTGCCCGCGCCTGTTGCCAGCAAATCGCCGCCCAAATACGTGAGCGCAATTCCGGCGACAAGACCGAAGACAAAAATCATCTTGGGGTTGCCGTCAAAAAACCCTGCGGTTGGCTTCTGCTCAAGCTGGTCAGCTGGTCGGCTGGTCGGCTGGTCGGTTCCCGATCCACCGTGCTCCTGACCCGCTGATCCACCCAATTGTTCGTCACTCATAAGAAAATCCGTAAAGAATCCTGGATTATTGTTACACTTCCCGCCGCTTCTGTCGCCTTGTTATCCACACAAGGACGCCTGCGCCGAATAATGCGAGGAGCACGCCGAGGTACTGCCCTGGCGTTAGCCCCAAATAGCGCACGTCGACCGTGCGAAGGCCGTCGGTTGCAACCCGGAACACGCCGTACCACAAGCTAAACACCCCGACGTACACGCCAACAGGCAGTTTTCGACGGGAAAGGAGCAGGAACACGACCGCCATCGCTGCGCCGTTGATTACTTCATATAATCCGAGGTCATGGCGTGTCACGCCGTCGGGATACTGCACGCCAAGCGCGAAGTGTGTTGCCGTCCCGGGGTGGTCATGAATGAGAAAGCAGCCGATGCGGCCGATTGCAATGCCGAACGGAAGGCCGAAGACAGTAATGTCGCAATACTTCCACACGTCGACGTGATGACGGCGCAAATACCACACGCCGACCAGAACGCACGCAATAAGCCCGCCGAACATGGACAGTCCACCGTGCCAGACAGCGAAGACTTCAAGAGGATGCGCTGCGTAGTACGCAAACTCGTAGAACAGCACGTGACCGAGTCGCCCACCAATCATTCCCGCTGCAATCATCCAGACCGCGAGGCCAGCAATGACGTCCGGGTTTTCACCGTTGCGTTTTGCGTACCACTGCGCGACGAATGCACCAACGAGGAAACCCGACGCCACGAACAGCCCCAACACCTGGAGTGTGACGGGACCGAGCGCGATGGTGTGCCAGGAGATGAATGGGATCATAGTCTTATAGTGACTCTCCCCCTTCCGCGCACTCCTCCCCTTACCCCTCCTCGAGGAGGAGGGGAATTCTATAACGCCACCAACTCACGAAATGCC
>JBBTZZ010000031.1:0-2584 GCA_038061135.1 Patescibacteria group bacterium | reverse complement strand
CACGACGTATTCCACGGAGAACCGCAGGCTGTCGCCGGTCGCTGCGTCCGCTACCTCGTAGGTGAACGACGCGTCGCCGAGAGCGCTGCCCAAGTTTTGCCAGCCGTCCGACCAGCCGCCGCTGTGCACGTACTCGCCCGACAGCGTAATGCGGTCCGCAGTGTCGCCCGACGGCGTCGTCCACGTGAGCACCAAACCGTCCGCCGACGCACCCGAGTCCGTTGCTGGCCCCGTGTCGTCGCCACCCGACGGTGCTTCCACCGCCGTGTCGCCTGCCCCGCCCTGTTCCGCATCGTCGTCACGTTCCGTGTACGCACCTTCGCTGTCCGCCAACGGCCCGCCACACGCAACGACGTCGTCGCGCGTCACGCAGTACGCGTTCGTCGTGCAGTTGCCGACTGCGTCCATGACCGCGCTCACCGTACCGTCGTCGACTTCGATGACGTTGCGGTTGCCGAAGCCCATGAGCAGGAACACGTCCCACGTTTCCACGGGCATCGCGATGCCGTCACCAACGACGTACACCGCGCTCGACGTCGCTTCCGACACCAGGCTGCCGTCGCGGAACATGGCGTTACCGCTCACTTCCCGCATGGACGCGAAGTCGGTCACGGTCGATGCGGTCGGGAGGTCGTCGTACGTTGCCGCGGAGATTCCCCACGACTTCAGCACGCCCTGCCAGCCCTGCGACGACACACGCTGGCGTTTGTCTTCGCCCGCGAACACGAGCCACACGACGCCACTGTCGTACACCGCAGTCACGTCACTCTGCCCCGTGATGCTGAGGCCGACGTCGTAGCAGTCCATCTCCGCGTCCGACACGAGCGCAACGTCGTCGAAGTCGTACCCGCGGCTCCAGAACGCGCTTTCGTCCACGAACGCACGGGCGTCGCCGTTGTCGAGGAGGTACACGGTGGCCACGTCCGGCGTCTTTACCAAACTGCCGTCCGGGTGCCAACGCGGCGTCGTCAAACGCGACGTGTAGTCATGGCCGTACGACAAGTCGCACGTCATGTCGCTCGTCGCAACGTCGCCCGACGCACCCGTCGTATCGTCTACCACGGTGAACGACAAACCCTCGATGGACTTGCCCTTCGTGCCGTCGCTTGCCGCGTCGCCGTCGTGCCGACCAATGTGCATATGGTCGCCGGTCGACGCACCCGTCGTGCCTTCGAACCCGAGCAGCTGCCCCGCCGCCACCTCACTCCCGTCCGTGACGAAGATGTCGTCCATGTGGCCGAGAATGATGTACGTGCCGTCGCCCATGTCGACGTTCACGTGCTCGCCGAACCCGCTGGTCCGACTACCGTCGTGCACGTACGCCGTGCCGCCGACCGGTGCGAACACCAAGTCGCGCTGGCCGTTCGGCGTATCCATGTCAACGGCGTAGTACGTGGAGGTGTAGTGGTGGGAGTAATCCCCACCGGCACCCTGCACGCACTGTGCGGTGTAGCCCGCGTCGAACGGCAAGTCGATGGTCACGTCGTCCTGCCCGCCGCCCACGCCGTCGTCCTCCTGCGGACAGTCCGGCCGGTTGGGGTCGCAGCACCCCGTCGTGTACGCCGCAATGACGACGACAACAAGAAAGTACAAAGGAACGTAGTACGAACGCATGATGTTTCAGTCCTCTTGAGAGGTTGCCGACATTGGCAACGCATCCCTCGAGCGTGGAGAGTGTCCCTCATGGTTCGCGATGAACAACGAAGGAACTGCCGAAGGGCTGCGCTGGAATTTTGGCAAGTCCCCCGTAACGTTTCCCATTGAGACCAGTTCAGGTGCGCAGCGAGTCGCGGTCGTCAAGACGTACACAATCGGTACGTCGTCGACCAAGACGAAGCTGCAAGCCTGAAATGGGCCGATGGGGAATGTTGCGGTTAGAGGACACGACGGAGGCTGGGTCTCCCCTATGCCCCAACCTCCGCCAAGAAACATGAACCAGTGCAGCGATAGACGAACGCACGAATACTCTCTTTTGTGCGTCGTCGCCCCGCGTGCCGTAGACCCTGTTCCCCGCCTGCTGGCGTTGAGTCGAACGTGTCGTCTCATGTATCTACTGTGCCTGACCGTGCGACGTGTCGGAAGACGTTGCCGCACAAAATCCGTCGACGGGCTTCGACAGGGAACGTGAATTACCCGACGGCAACAGGACGAAATGCGTCGGCGGGCTCCGACGGGGCTTGGGGATAAAGGATTTTAACGTTGCACGTTCTTTGCTGACGCACTACTATGCGCACGTACTTACTGGTCATCTTCTATGCTCCACGAACTCAAACTCCAACCGGAATTTTTCCACGCCATCGCGCTCGGCACAAAGAAAATCGAGTGCAGACTCTTTGACGAAAAACGACAACGGATTTCACTCGGCGATACAGTCGTGTTTCGATGCGAACCCGAACTCACGGAAACTGTCACCACCGAAGTCGTCGGCCTTTTACGCTACAAAACATTTTCCGACCTGTTTTCCGATTTCACCCCGGACGTCCTTGGTGTAAGCGACAAAGCCGCACTTGAGAAGCTCATTTATACGTTTTACTCCAAAGAAGACGAAGCGCGTTACGGTGTGGTGGGGATTCGGGTTGCGAAA
>JBBTZZ010000030.1:1506-10642 GCA_038061135.1 Patescibacteria group bacterium | reverse complement strand
CGACGGCAGAACACATGTCGGCGGACTGGAAGTGTTTACGGCCGCCTGTGCCGTCGACCCATTTTTTGAGGAGCTGTTTGCGTCGAAAAGCATTACCATGGAGGCGCTCCAAAACGCGAGCGCGTGGATTCGCATTAGTGACGACTTGTTTGCACGCTACCGAACGTTCCGTAGCGCTGCGTCGTTCAAGCCGACGGGGAACATGGACCGTGCGTACACCGCCATTGCCACACCGTTCTTGGACAGCGTGACGGAAGACTACACCGCGGCGTCGGTAACGGGGCACACCACCATGCTGATCGGTCGCGAGAAAGAAGTCGCCGACATCTTCCGTAGTATTGAGGGCGGAAGCAGAAGCATTGTGCTTGTTGGCCCGCCGGGCGTGGGGAAGTCGGCGATTATTGAGGGTATTGCAGACCGCATGGTGGAGGAGCGTGTGCCGGCCGTCATGCAGGACAAGCGACTGCTCAAGTTGTCGGTTCCGCACATTGTCAGCGCGCAGGGCGGGAGCGGCGCCCAGGAGCGGTTTTTGTACGCCATGCAGCAAGTTGCGCACGCAGGCAACGTCATTCTTATTGTAGAAAATTTGCACGAACTGGTTGGCACGGGCGAGGGAATTGACCTGTCGTCCATTTTGGCGGGCGAGCTTGAGAAGGGCTACACGTTCGTGATTGGTACTGCGACGCCCGAGGGTTATCGCGCCATTGAGTCGTCGCCGTTACGGAGCGCGCTTGCAAAAATCGTCGTCAACGAACCGGAGCGCAACGACGCGATCGCGGTGCTGGAGTCCCGCACACTGCTTATTGAGGCGCGTAACAAGGTGGCGTTTACGTACGCGGCGGTGGAGGCGATTGTGGACATGAGTATTCGCTATTTGCACGACGACTGTTTGCCGGAGAAGGCGATTACGCTTGCAAACGAAGTCGCGCTCGAGGTTTCCAAACGCAACACGACGGTGCAGGCGTGGGTGACAAAAGAAGACGTCGCGCTCCTTGTGGGTGCAAAAACCGGCGTGCCCACCACCGACGTGACAAAGACGGAGGGCGCGCGGTTGCTGAACATTGAGAGCGAGATGCACGAGCGAATTGTCGGCCAAGCACACGCGGTGAAAGCGGTTGCTGCGGCGTTGCGCCGTGCGCGCGTGGAGTTGCGGAGTGCCAAGCGGCCCATTGCAAACTTCTTGTTCTTGGGGCCGACGGGTGTGGGTAAAACGGAGTTGGCAAAGACGACCGCTGCCGTCTATTTTGGCGACGAGAAGAGCATGCTGCGCTTTGACATGTCGGAGTACCAGGACCAAGCGTCCGTCACGCGACTCATTGGTGGCAATGGACAGGTGGGGTTGTTGACGGAGGCGGTGCGCAAAACGCCGTTCGCACTGTTGCTGCTCGACGAGCTGGAGAAGGCGCACCCCGACATTCTCAACTTGTTCTTGCAGGTTATGGACGACGGACGGTTGACCGACGGCACCGGTCGCACGGTCGACTTTACGAACGTGATTCTTATTGCGACGAGCAATGCGGGTACGCAGTACATTCAAGACGAAGTTGCTAAACACACGCCGATTGACCAGATGAAAACCGCGCTGCTTGAGAATGAATTGCGCAAGACGTATCGCCCGGAGTTTTTGAACCGTTTTGACGACACGATTGTCTTCACGCCACTTACGGCCGACGACGTGCTGCAGATTGCGCACCTCATGATTGCTGTGGTGACGACGCAGATGAAGGACAAAGGCATTACGCTCGCCGTCACCGACGCCGCGGTTGTGGAGATTGCACACAAAGGCTTCGACCCCAAGTTCGGTGCGCGCCCACTTCGTCGCGCAATTCAAGAAAACGTCGAGAACGCCCTCGCCGAGTTCCTCCTCCGCGGCGACGTCTCCCGTCGTGACACGCTCACTCTCGATGTCGGCGGTGTGATTACGGTTACTAAAGCGGTGGAGTTGTAATATGCAGCATAAAACATTCCGTGCGTTACTCGACATCGGCGCACTGTTCTATCTGTTTGAGGCAGTCATCCACTGGTTCGGTTTGCCAGTTTTGGAGCACGACATAATTTGGTTGCCAACGCACGATCGCTACATCGCTATCTTCGCATTGACGTACGCTGTGCTCCTTGTCCTCGTCGCACTCGACCCCAAGAAATACAAAGCGTTGTTCGCCGTCACGATGGTCGGCATCCTCGGGAGCATGGTGAACGCGGCAATGATCGCACAAAATGGTGGATACGCAGCATTCGGCACCACGAACCTCGATGCAGAACTGACGACGATTGGTATCGGTGCGGTGGTGTGGTTCGCCGTCACCATCGCCGCGGCCGTACGGGTGTATCGCAGATAGATGCTGGTTTTGTTGTGGGAGAAGGTGCTAGACTGTGGCCGTATGCCCTGGTGGTGGTTTGTCGTGATTGGTGGAGCGTTCGTGGCGGCGGTGATTGCGACGGATGTCGTGCGGGGTTTGGCGTTGCGGTTTGGTATTATCGATGCTCCAGATGGGGGGAGGAAGATACATAATCGCGTGACGCCGTTGCTTGGTGGGGTTGGTGTGTATTTGGGTTTTGCTGTGCCGACCGTCGTTGTGCTCCTTGCGACGAATCATTTGACGAGCGGTGACATCGGCATCCGCGAATTCATCGGCTTTCTCGTGGGCGGGCTTGTGCTTGTGGTTGGCGGAAGCCTCGATGATAAGTTCACGTTGCATCCTCGCGTGACATTTGCGTTCCCGTTGGTTGCTGTTGCGGTCGCGACCGTTGCCGGGATTGGCATTAGCAAATTGACGAACCCGTTTAGCGTCGACCCGTTTGTGTTGACGGCGGGCGTGAGTGCTGCGTTTACGTTTGTGTGGCTGCTGGTGACGACGTACACGACGAAACTTCTTGATGGTGTCGACGGTGTTGCGACAGGTGTGACGGCGATTGGTTGCGTGATCGTTTCGCTTTTGTCACTTACGCCGACGTACTGGCAGCCCGACGTTGCGCTGCTTGCGGCAGTTGGTGCCGCGTCGTGTGTCGGCTTCTTGCTGTGGAACGCACCGCCTGCGCGGATATTTCTTGGCGAGGGCGGGAGCACGTTCTTGGGCTTTATGCTCGGCACGCTCGCGGTGATTAGCGGAGGCAAGGTGGCGACTGCGCTTCTTGTGCTCGGCATTCCCGCGCTCGACGTTGCGTTTGTTGTGGTGCGTCGTTTGTCGCAAGGCAAAAACCCGTTTACGTCGTCGGACCGTCAACATTTGCACTTGCAATTGCGCGACCGTGGGTTTACGTCGGGGCAAATCCTTGTCATGTACATGATGGTTGCCGCGCTGTTTGGTGCGACGACGCTTATATTCGCCAGCTGGCAAAAAATCGCGGCTCTTGCTACATTGGGGTTGTTCGCGCTCGCGGTCGCCGTTTGGCTGACGCGGTCGCCAAAGTCATAATCTATGGAAAACACAAAACTCAACAAAATCACTTACGGCGTTCTTGGCGTCCTTGCCGCGCTCATGCTTGGATGGATTATTCTGACCGCAATGACGGGGAACGAGTGGGCAACAATGCAAGAGGGACAAGCAGAAACGTACGTGCTGCGCGTGGCCGACAACCCAGTTGAAAAACTGCGCGGTTTGGCAGGCACGGAGCCTGTCGACTTGGGTGACGCGATCGGCATGGTGTTCGTCTATAACGACGCCACGGAACGCACGTTCACCATGAAGGGTATGAACTACGCGCTCGACTTTGTGTGGGTGCGTGACGGAAAGATTGTGCGCATCGACAAGAACGTTGCTGCGCCCGTGGACGGCGAAGACCCAAAGCAGGTGTCGTCTAGCCCGCTGAATGTCGACATGGTCATTGAAATGCCCGCAGGAACTGTGGATAGCCTTAACTACCTTGTTGGTCACCAATTGACCATAACATTGCAATAGATCCCTCGTTTTACCTCGGGACGGTTCGGTGACCGCCTTGACTCCGGTAGGGCGAACTGGTACTGTCCTGCCACATTTACCGGCATCTAAAAGGCCTAAAAGTCCCTGTAATGGGCGCCTTCGGAGCCCAAAGAGTATGTACGCAGTCATTATGACCGGCGGCAAGCAGTATCTTGTCACTGAGGGTCAAAAATTGAAGGTTGAAAAGCTGGAACTGGAGGCAGGTGCGACACTTTCGCTCGATTGTTTGCTCGTTTCTGACGACGCAGGCACCGACGTGAAGGTAGGCACGCCGCTTGTGCCGGGTGGCAAAGTGACGGCAACGGTCGTTACGCAGGGCCGCGGCGACAAGATCCACGTCATTAAGTACAAGCGTAAAGTTCGCTATCGCCGCAACGTTGGCCACCGCCAGCCGTTCACGGAAATCCTCATCGAAAAAATCGCGTAAGCGCCAATAGGCGGGGTCTCTTGACCCCGCCTTTGCGTTAGGAGCCTCTAGAATTCCCCTCCTTGAAGAGGAGGGGTAAGGGGAGGAGTGAGCCTCTCGCCGCTGCCGCAGCCTCATCTCTCATAATCTCTCTCCATTTCTTCTCGCATGTTTGATAGAATGATGCAGTATGCACTCCATCATCGCCTTCGTTGGCCCCAGTGGTTCCGGAAAGACGTCGCTTATGCGCGCCATGATTGAGGAGATGCCGGAAAAGGTTGCCATGTGCATGTCGGTGACGACGCGGCAGCCACGGGGTAATGTCGACGATGACGGAACGTACCGGTTTGTCACTACTGCGAACTTCGAACAGATGATTGCGAACGGGGAGTTTATCCACTACGTCACGCACGCGGGGAACTACTACGGGACGTTGCGGGCCGACGCGGACGGTGTGCTGGCGACAAAGTGTGCGCTTGGCGCGTTTGTGGAGCAGGGCGTTAAAAACCTTCGCGCAAGCGGCTATACGGTCCACGTCGTTAAAATCCGTCCAGTCGGCAAATACACGGCAAACGACCCGTCACGTGCCGCAGAAGACGCTGCCCGTAGCGCTGTGGACGTCCAGCCAGAAATGGTTCTCGACAACGACTTTTCCCCCGGTGGATGGGAGCGGACAACCACGGAGCTGTGTGGTAAACTGGCCCCGTATGTTTCATAAGAAGGCGGGCGGAGCAAAACCGAGCATTTCCGTGCTCGTTGCGGTGTTGTTTTGTGCGATCGTTTTTGCGTTCGGTTACTCCGTTGGCAGCACTTCAAGGGTTGATCGGCTCAACTGGGGTGGGGCGGAGGAGGGTGTTACACCCGACCGCGTTGCAGAAAGCGTCGACTTTTCCACATTCTGGGACGTGTGGGACCTGGTGAATGAGAAGTATATTGACCAGCCTGTCGACAAACAAACGCTGCTTGATGGCGCGATCGACGGCATGGTTGCGGCACTTGGCGACCCATACACGACGTACTTTACGCCGGAGCTTGCGGAAGAGTTCCGCCAGGAAGTTGACCAGACGTTCTTTGGGATTGGCGCAGAGATTGGAAAGGACGACAGTGACACGATTGTGGTTATTGCACCGCTTGCAGGAACCCCGGCCGTTGCCGCGGGCGTGCTTGCGGGCGACAAGATTTATGCCATTGACGGCGAAGATACGGCAGGCATGACCGTCGACGAAGCGGTGAAGCGTATTCGCGGCGACGTGGGCACCGACGTGGTGCTGACGTTGTACCGCGGTGGTGACGCGACGTTTGACGTGACCATTACCCGTGCGCAAATCACCATCGACAGCGTCACGTGGGAAATACGTGACGACGGAATTGCGGTGGTAACGATTAGTGTATTTAACGAGGATACGGTCGACCTTTTCCGTACGGCAGCGTCGGAGATTGTACGGAGTAATGCACAGGGAATGGTGGTCGACTTGCGCAATGACCCGGGCGGGTTATTGAAGGCTGCGATTGACGTTGCGTCGTTTTGGACAGGTAAAGACGTGGTGGTCATTGAGGAGACGCTCGAGGGACAAGATGCGTATGGCGGCAACGGCACGCCCGTGTTGGCGGGTATTCCGACTGTCGTGCTGGTGAACGCGGGGTCGGCGAGTGCGTCAGAAATTCTTGCGGGCGCGCTGCAGGACTATGGGTTTGCCACGGTGATTGGTGAGCAGTCGTACGGCAAGGGGAGTGTGCAGGAGTACCACGAGGAGTTGAGCGACGGAGCAGCAGTAAAGATTACTATTGCACACTGGTTGACACCGAACGGCCGTACGATAAATGGCGTCGGTATTACGCCGGACGTGGTGGTTGTAGAAACAGTTGATGATTATCATGCTGGGAAAACGCCTCAAATGGACGCGGCGGTCCGTCAGCTCACGCAGAACTAGTGGGACGCGTGAGCGACACCGTATGGAGGTCTCTGCAGGGGGGCTAGTTTTTAAGCGCGTGCGCGGTCAGGTGTTTTTTGCGATGGTCGTCGACTCGTACGGTAAGTGGGCGTTCCCCAAGGGTCACGTGCGCGACGGTGAGCAGTACCGTGCTGCGGCAACACGAGAAATTGGCGAGGAGATGGGGCTGCTCCAATTACGATTTGTTGCGCGACTCGACACGATCGATATCTGGTTCCGCGACCGTTACGTGCACAAAGGTGAATTAATCCACAAGTACATTCATTACTTCCTCTTCGAAGTTTCTGCTGACGCGGAGTTGGTCAAGCCACCGCCGACAGAAGACGGGGAACAGATTCAGTCAGTCGCATGGGTTCCTAGCCACGAGTTGGCAAAACGCTCAAGTTACCCCGACATGGTCGGGATCATCGAAAAAGCACTACGCTTATGCAAGTCATCCTCTTGGAAGATGTCAAAGCCCACGGACGGAAGGGCGAAGTCGTGGAAGTCTCCGAAGGCTATGCCCGGAACTTCCTCTTTCCGGCCCACTACGCAATCGAGGCCACCACAAGCGCAGTGAACGCGATGAACGAACGAGAGAAAAGTGAAAAGAGAAAAGTGAAAAGAAGTGAAAAAGACGACAAGAAAATAGCGGCGGCACTCGACGGACTTGAAATTGTCGTTCAGGCAAAGTCGGAAGGTGGGAAGCTTTTTGCTGCAGTCGGGCCAAAGGCGGTTCGTGATGCGCTTAAAGAACTTGGACACAAGGTTGACGAGGAGCAGATTGAAATGACGCCCATTAAAGACGTGGGCACGGGCGAGGCGGTGGTAAACTTCGACAGCGGGTACGAAGCGACGATAAGTATTGTTGTAGAAGCGTAGTATGAAACACCACTTCATCTTCGTGGTCGGCGGCGTCATGAGTGGCGTCGGCAAGGGGACGTCGACTGCGTCGCTCGGGCTCACGCTCCGTGCAAAGGGCTATACGGTAACGGCGATTAAAATCGACCCGTACGTGAACGTCGACGCGGGAACCATGAACCCCGTGGAGCACGGCGAAGTGTTTGTGACGGTCGACGGTGACGAGACGGACCAGGACATCGGCAACTACGAACGGTTTCTCGACATTGACATCACGAAGGTGAACTACATGACGACGGGGCGCGTGTATCAGTCGGTGATTGAGCGCGAACGTCGGGGCGACTACCACGGCAAGTGCGTGGAGGTCGTGCCGCGTGTGCCGGAGGAAGTCATTGCACGCATTGACCGGGCAGCAAAAGAGAGCAAGGCGAATTTTGTGTTGATTGAAATTGGTGGCACCGTCGGCGAGTACGAGAACATTTTGTTCCTTGAGGCGCTTCGCATGATGCGTATGCGCGACCCGAGCAGCGTGCGGACGATTTTGGTGAGCTACTTGCCGGTGCCGCCGTCGATTGGGGAAATGAAGACAAAGCCGACGCAACACGCCGTGCGCGAGATTAACCGCGTGGGCATTGCGCCGGACTTTATTATTTGTCGCAGCGAAGTTGCGCTTGACGACGTGCGCCGAGAGAAATTGTCACGGTTTTGTGGCGTGCCAGAGAAGCATATTATTACCGCACCGAACGCGAAGTCCATCTACGAAGTACCCATGCTGTTTGAGGAACAGGGCTTTGCCGACACGGTGTTGAAGTCATTTGGTAAAAAAGCGCCGGTTGCCGATTTGAGCGTTTGGCAAAAGCTGGTCGACACCCTTACGAACGTGAAAGACGAAGTGCGGATTGGCGTCATTGGCAAGTACTTCTCGACGGGTGACTTTATTTTGTCGGATGCGTATCTGTCCGTGCTGGAAGCCATTAAGCACGCGGCATGGGCAACAGGGCAGAAGCCGAAGATTGAATGGCTCAACTCCGAGGAGTACGAAAAGCACCCTGAGAAGTTGCGCGAACTCAACGGGTTCGACGGCATTCTTATTCCAGGTGGATTTGGTTCGCGCGGTGTGGATGGGAAGATTGCGGCTATCGGTTATGTGCGCAAACATAACATCCCGTACTTTGGCATTTGCTACGGTATGCAATGTGCGGTGATTGAGTTTGCCCGCACGGAGCTTGAGTTTGCCGACGCGAACACGACGGAGATTAATGGGAAGACAAAGCGCCCGGTCATTCACCTCATGGACGATAAAGTAAACAAAAACGCAGGGAAGGGGATTGGCGGAACGCTGCGACTGGGGAGTTATCCGTGTGTGCTTGCAAAAGGCACAGCGTCGCGAAAGGCGTATGGCGAAGACAAAATTTCCGAACGTCATCGTCACCGTTACGAGTTCAATAACGAGTATCGCGATGCTCTCGAAAAAGCTGGGCTGGTCATCGCTGGCACATCGCCCGACAACCACCTCGTAGAAATTGTGGAAGTTGCCGACCACCCGTTCTTCGTCGGTGTGCAATTCCACCCGGAATTCCAGTCCCGCCCCCTGTCCCCGCACCCGTTGTTCGTGGGGTTCTTGAAGGCAGCGAAGAAGCGTCGTGCGACTTAGTCACACCCCGGGCGTCTTAGTCGCACGGGACCGAATTATGATGAATTGGTATCAAAAAGTGATAGTCCCACGTCTATTAAATTTTGAAATGGGTTCCGCCGAGCTTGATAAGATTCGGAGGTCAGCTCTTGTGAATGCTGTTGGGACTGTTTTGGAGATCGGTGTTGGCCCTGGCTATAGTCTTGCCCATTACAAAAATATTACAAAGCTCTACGCGCTTGAACCGTCAAAAGAGATTCTTGCTATCGCGAAGCGTCGTGCAGATGTGTTGACGTTTCCGGTCGAATTTTTAAACACTGGCGCAGAGAGCATCCCGCTGCCCGACTATTCGGTTGATACCGTGGTTTCAACACTTACACTTTGT
>JBBTZZ010000030.1:0-1496 GCA_038061135.1 Patescibacteria group bacterium | reverse complement strand
GTCGCAGATCCTAAGAAAGTTTTACAGGAGATTGCTCGCGTATTACGCCCGCACGGTACGTTTATTTTTGTTGAGCATGGCGCGTCCCATAACCCTGGCATGCGACTATTGCAAACAGCGTTTACAAAGGTTACCAAATATTTCACTGGGAACTGTCATTACGATCGAGAGATTGAGCGGTTGATAGAAGAAGCGGGATTTCGCGTGAAGACTATTGAATACGCGCATGAACGATTTAGCCCACTGATTTATGACTATCAGGGGGTGGCAACGCATCCTTCTATCCGTGCGTCTTAGTCGCACCATTGGAAATTATGAGAAAAGTACCTCTTGTAACCGGTGAGTATTATCACGTCTATAATCGCGGCGTTGACCGTCGATGTACATTTGAGGATGGAGTTGATTACGGAAAGCTCTACCAATCGCTCTATCTTTTTAACGACGCAAACTATCGGAATACTGGTCACGAGCAGTATTTCAATGAAACACTTCTTGCTGCGCATGAAGTGCTGCAGGACGAACGAAATCCCTATGTGAGCGTCCTGAGTTACTGCCTCATGCCGAATCATTTTCATCTGATGCTTTTACAGAGACAGGATGGAGGAATCTCGAAGTTTTTGCACAAGCTCGGGATCGCGTATACCCAGCATTTCAATAAGCGATATGATCGCACGGGGAGTTTATTCGAGTCGACGTTTAAAGTTGTGCATGTTGAGAACGACGCACAGCTGCTTCATCTTCCTCGTTATGTGCACTGCAACGCACTCGATTTGACGGCACTTAACTGGCGTGAAGGCCAAGTAAAGGACTGGGGCGTAGCACAAAGTTTTCTCGATTCGTTTCCGTGGTCGAGTCACCGCGTTTATATGGGTGACAAGCAGGAGCTTCCGGTCATCGATTTAGCGGAGGCGCGTAAAATCTTCCCGGATGTTGCCTCGTACACGAGTTTCCTTAAGGAATGGGCGACACGAGAACTTCCGTGCGACTTAGTCACACCCCGTGCGTCTTAGTCGCACGGATGAGTCAGTCATGCCCGGTAAACCAAAACACGACCCGCGGGTCGTGTTTTGGATTGGGGGAATTGTTATGCCGCGACTACGGAGACGAACGTGCGGAGTTTGAGGACGCCGGTGAAGTTTGGCATCTTCTTTTTGTTGAACTTCACGACGCCAGGAACGATGGCGTAGACGGTGTCGTCTTTGCCTGCGCGCGTGCCCACGCTTGGGTGGATTTTGGTGCCGCGCTGACGGATAAGAATTTCGCCGGCCAACACCTTGGTGCCGTCGGAACGCTTCACGCCGAGGCGTTTTGCAACGGAATCTCGGCCGTTTGTTGTGGAGCCTTGTGCTTTTTTATGTGCCATATTTTTATAAAACCTACCCAAGTTGGTCATTCGCGGTGTCGCTTGCTCCGGTCCTCGCTCAATGGCCACACTCAGGCCATCTCGCTTCGGTCCTCGCCGCTCCTAGCGACTGACACAACTTAGTAGGTTTTAT
>JBBTZZ010000029.1:0-3022 GCA_038061135.1 Patescibacteria group bacterium | reverse complement strand
CCATCTCGTGGACAATACGTGCAAGGTCGTCGATGCTCATTTCGGTTTTCACAAGGAATTTACTCGCCCCTAACTTCTCACATTGCGCACGGTCTTCATCTTGGCCAAGGTTTGTCATGACCACAATGGGCACACCATGCAGCGCCTTTTCTTTTTTTGCTAGGCGAAGGAACTCCAAGCCATCCATTCCTGGCATAACAATGTCGAGTAAAATGCAGTCGGGCCTTCTCTCACGAATACGGTCGAATGCCTCCTTTCCATCACTCGCCGTCGCCACACTATAGCCCTCCGCCTGCAGCTTTGCGGAGTAAATCGTAATCAGGTCTTGGTTATCCTCCGTAATCAGAATATGGTGCTGTGCCGACATACAGGAATCCAAAAAAATAAGTAGGATTACGATAGCAGAAGTATACCACAAAACCGCCGCTAAAAAGCGGCGGTTTTGCTGGTCTCCTGTTACTTAATAGTCACACTCGTTGCAACATCGTCCCCGCCGATTACCACACTCGTGGAAACGTTGGCAGAACCCGTTGTTGTATTTGGAGAAGGTTTCTGTACGAATGATGATGACGACGGCATATTGAGGGCCTGTACGCTTGCAGCAGGGGCTTCTGCCTCCTTGCTTGCATTCGAGTAGATCCCTACAAATGTCATTGCGCTCACCATGGTAATCGCTACTGCGAGTGCGGTAAGCAATTTTAAGTCCATATTCACAAGATTACACGCGGTGTATTAAGCGCCGGCCAAAGCGGAGATAACTGATGTCCCCGTGCAGCTTCCTCCAACACCGTTTGCAGGAATAGAGATGTTCCAATACAGCGTCTGGCTTGGGTTAGCACCGTGGCGGTACGGAACCTGAATAGCTGCACGAGTCGCTGAACCCGTCAAGGCGTTTGTACCAACCGCATTATAGTCAATGTCGGTCAATGACCATTGCTGGTTTGCGCGAGGAATCGTACCAAGTGTGCAACCCATCGACGCGCTTGCCATCGAGACTTCTACATCAGTAACGTCATTGCCTTGTTGAGCAATACTCATAGGCTGGTTGTTGGCTGCCGTTGTCGAAACGCCAAGACCAAGGCCGCCGTAAGCGATGGTCGACGGAATAGTGAGCGCCATAAGTGTCTGCACTTCTTTTGTCATTCCTGAGTCGGTTGCGTTCAATCCGCCGACGTCAAACACTTTTACTCTTGCTACCCAGTTTTGGGCTTCGAATTCTCCACCAGCCGACGTACTGTCCGCATAGTACTGGAGATCGATCGGACAATCATACTTCTTCTGCAACGTTGTCACACCCGCGGTAGAAAGGTCACAAGTGGCAACTGCATAACAGTCGTTGTTTGACGGCGTACAACCCGCAGTAGCGCTAGAGCGATAGAATACTAATTCTACATGTTCAATGTCTCCCTGGAGGTTGTTGTCGGCAACAACTCCGTTGATGTGGATGGTTCTTGTGCCTCCTCCCACAAGGTCGTTAATTGTACCTGCCGAATATGTATCCACCTGACCGTACTGCGCTGCACTTACAAATACCGACGTGACCGTTGGGGCAGCGTTGGTGATTGAGGTAGACGTACCAACGTCGACTGCCTGGGAGTTGATCATGACGAGTGATGCCACTGCGAACATGGCAACCATCAAGAGCGAGATGCCCAAGATGTAATGGAGTGTCTTTGATTCTTGCATACAAAAAATCAGGAATTAATGCGCTTCATAGCGAGCCCACCGCACTACGGGCAAAATATTGGTTTCTCTAATTCATAAAGACTTGTCTATACAATAGTAGTATACATTATTTGCAACGTGCGTTCTACGTACGCTGCGGATAAATGCCAAACTTGATCACCAGCGACGACTAGGATCTGCCTCCGCATCTTCGTCCGACACATCAGATTCACTCACGCCTTCTGTTTCTGCAGCCTCCTGCACCGGTTGCTGCACCACCTTTTGCTTAACAGGATTTACAGGCACAGGTGTCCTACGAACAGTGGCAGCTTGTGGCGATGCATTTCTTCGACGCGCCACCATAACTCCCGCACCTGCTGCAATGAGCATTGCAAGCACAACAATTCCTTTTATTGAGTTTAGGAAACCAAGTACACCCGACCCACCCTGCACAGTGAGCACAACGTCTACTGCAGTACTCTTTCTTCCTGCAAATTTGACGTAAGAAGACAACGTATATTCTCCTCCTTGCCTCGGCTCAACAACCTGAGAAAATATGGCCTCTGCCCCGATGCCTACCGTTAACTCCTCACCAACAACAAGGTCAATGTATTCCCCGTCTTTATACACGTCCGTCATGAAGACGCCTTTGATGGGGACGTCTCCCGTGTTCTTAAATAGACCCTCAAGCAAAATTTTCTCACCCGCGCTAAATTCTGTATTTTTCGTCACGACGGACAGTAGCTCACCAGACTGCAAAAGCGTTCCTGGTGCAAATACCGAAAACGGTTGAGAGACAAGCTGACCCACCACAGCGCCTTTGTCGTAAAAATCCATTGCCACTTTATACGACCCCTCCGGCAGTGTTTGCGCTATCTCTATTTGCTGACTCATTCCGTCACCTGGAGGAACAAGCTGAAATGCCTCTGCAGGAATATTTTCTGCGGTAATTACCGTGAGGTCATCCTGGTTTGTGAATGTCGCCACCGCATACTCCGGCCGCCAGTCGACGTTCCCCGTGTTACTTATGTTGAGTGTAATAAACTGACCGTCGTCTGACTCGACACTTGCTGCATTGATAGAAATGAACGTATAGCCCACGACCTGGTCGCCACTTACCGTGAATTCAATCATTCCCGTTGCACCCGTCATGACTCCCACGTTGTTCCCCGTTGCCGACTCGGCTATCGCCTCTGGTACAAGAGAAAACGTGATGGGGACGACATATGTGCCGACCGCAGCTTTTGTTCCGTCGATTTGAAACTCAAATTCAACGCCATCAACGCCGTCTGGAATAATAAACGTTGGTTCAAAAATAATATATGACGCGTAATCACCCCGTGTACTCACCAAAATA
>JBBTZZ010000028.1:0-2057 GCA_038061135.1 Patescibacteria group bacterium | reverse complement strand
CTTGTCGATTTCTCTCAGGAATCGGGCGTTATTCGCGTAAAACTCGTCGGAACGTGTGGTAGCTGCCCCCTTGCCGCGTTTACGTTAAAGCACGGGGTCGAGTCGGTACTTAAGGAACGTCTGCCGTGGGTTACTCAGGTCATTGCTGTCACCTAACTTGTGCACATGCCTCTTATTGCAAGCCTTCGCGCCATGCTTGCCCTCCGGTTTTTCCGGGTGGCGTTTGGCGTGTGCGCACTCTTGTTCGTCGCAGGTGTGGCGGCTATTCTTATTGCGCTTTTTCCTGCGGTCACGCGTGAGTCGTTTGTTTCGCTGCACTATAACATCCATTTTGGTGTCGACGCGGTCGGAGCATGGTGGTTGCTATTTGTTCCGTCGGGCGTTGCGTTTGTGTTGACCGTAGGCAACGCGCTGTACGCTGCGCGCATTTGGCAACGGGAACATGTCATTGCACATGCGTTTGCGGTTGCTGCAATACTTGTGAATGTGTTTGTGCTCTTGCATGTTGTCTTTATCGTACTTTTGAATCTTTCCTCCACGTAGTATATGGTCGACACTTTTGTGCTTGGAAAAATTCTTGCGCTTGCGACACTGTCGACGTTACTCGCATTTGCGTGGACACCACTCCTTACGCATTTTTTGTACAGATACAAAATGGGTAAGTCCATTCGGAGTGCGGTGAACGCGCCAATGTTCGCCAAGATGCATGCAAAAAAAGCTGGTGTGCCGACGATGGGCGGATTGCTCATGTGGGTAACGCCTCTTGTGATCGCATGTATTTTTTACGGCATACATGTACTTGCTCCACAAAGTGTTCTTGGAGAGTTGAACTTTCTTTCGCGGTCGCAAACGTGGCTGCCGCTTGCTGCACTTGTTGCAGCGGGTATGCTTGGTTTGGCCGACGACTTTTTGAACGTGCGTGGTATTGGTGCGGCGGGTGGTGGCATTCATATTCGTCATCGATTGCTCCTCTACACGGTAATCGCCGCAATTGGCGCATGGTGGTTTTATGCAAAGTTGGACTGGAGCTCCATTCATATTCCGTTTGCGGGTGACGTGACCGTGGGCTGGTGGTACATGCCGATTTTTATTGTTGTCGTCGTCGGGACGTCATTCTCCGTCAACCAGACGGACGGGTTGGATGGGCTTGCGGGCGGAACGCTTGCGTCGGCGTTTGGTGCGTATGCAGTTATTGCGCTTATTCAGGGGCAGATCGACTTGGCGGCGTTGTGTGCCGTGATCATGGGAGCGCTCATTACGTTTCTCTGGTTTAATATTTACCCTGCACGGTTCATTATGGGCGACACGGGCGCTATGTCGCTTGGTGTGACGCTTGCCGTTATTGCCATGCTGACGGACTCTGCGGCGCTACTCCCCGTCATCGGTATCGTGTTTGTCGTTGAGGCGGTGACGACGGCAATTCAGCTGGTGTCCAAAAAACTCTTCGGTAAAAAAGTGTTTCTTATTGCCCCTATCCATCATCACTTTGAGGCAAAAGGCTGGCCAGAGCCAAAAGTAGTCATGCGGTTCTGGCTTATCTCGTGGATTGGTGCAGGTCTTGGCATTATGATTGCGCTTTTGGATCAGGCAGCGCTTGCGCAACAACTTTCGCTATGACACACGGCGCTCGGGAAATGGACAAGGGTTTCCTGATGCTGCTTGGCGGGCTGGTGCTTTTTGGTTTTGTGATGCTGGCAAGTGCGTCGTATCCGCTCGCACTCGAAAATTTTAAGGGCAACGGTTACTACCTTGTTGTGCACCAAATTATTTTTGGTCTGCTGCCAGGGCTGGTGGGGTTTGTGGTAGCGACGCGCATCCCGTACGGTATCTATAGAAAATACGCAGGTGCAATGTTGGTGGTGTCAATTGTGCTCCTCACGCTCGTGTTTATTCCTGGTCTTGGGCTGACGTACGGTGGGTCGCAAAGCTGGATTAACCTGGGCGCTTTCTCGCTCCAGCCGTCGGAGTTGGTGAAGCTTACGTTTTTGTTTTACTTAGCTGCGTGGCTTGAGACGCGTTCAGAGCGTGCGCTGCCTGACTTCTCGCAGGGCGCGGGG
>JBBTZZ010000027.1:0-7694 GCA_038061135.1 Patescibacteria group bacterium | reverse complement strand
CAGCACCTCCCCTGCCGCAGCAATAACAGTTAAGAACTCCGCGAGTTTCACGCTTGCTCCGCCCACAAGCACGCCGTCGACGTCACGTTCACGCAAATAGTCGTGTGCGTTTTTGCCGTCGACAGAACCGCCGTACAGTACGACGACGTCGCGATCGGCAATGATCGACGTCACCGTCCGACGAATCGCCTGATGCATGGTGACCACGTCTGCAACGCTTGCCGCGTTCCCCGTGCCAATCGCCGACAACGGTTCGTACGCGACGATGACCCGTTCGCCACGCGGCACCACGACGTCACGAAACGCTGCGGCAACCTGCGCCTCGGCGTCTTTGCCAACACATAACACCGGCACCACAGACGCCCCGTACGCTTGGACGAGTTTCTCGCGGATCATGTCGTCCGTCTCGCCCAACCCTTCACGACGCTCGGAATGGCCAACGAGCACGTAGTCGCAACCCACGTCTTTGAGCTGCGTCGCCGATACTTCGCCCGTGAACGCACCGTTCGGGGTCGACGCGACGTCCTGCGCACCGAGGCAGACGCGGGTTTTTGCCACAACCTTCCGTACGTCAACGAGCGCAGGAAACGACGGACACAACACAATCTCCGGTATATGCTCCTTGCCCTGCACACCGCGAAGCACGCCACGCGCCAACGCCGTGCTCTCCCGCACGCCGCAATGCATTTTGTAATTCGCGATGATCATCTTCATACGATGTATTTCAGAATCTCCTCGTCTTTCTTAAACGGCCCGACTGTTGCGACGGACAGTTTTGCGAAGTCGATGATCTCTTTTGCAACACGGTTCACGTCCGCCTTTTTGACCGCAGTGAATTTCGCCAACCGTTCGTCGAGCGACAACACGCTCCCGCTCATCAACTCTTGCATGCCCACAAACTCCGCCCTGTCCGACGAGTCTTCCATCTTCAGCTTCACCGCACCGAGAATGTGGTCTTTTGCTTTCTTTAGCTCGTCATCCGTCACGCCTTTGGACGCAATCTTCTTGAGCTCACTCACAATAACCTTGCACGCCAACGCGATCCGGTCAGCGTCGAGCCCTGCACGCACCACGAACGTCCCAACCTCGTCGTACGCGTCGGCCATTGCGCGGATGCTGTAGCACAAGCCGTTCTTTTCGCGTACTTCAATAAACAAGCGGCTGCTCATGGTTCCACCAAGGATTGTTGCGAGAATTTTGATTGCCTCTTGGTCCTTGTGGTCGCGGCCGACGGTTGGGAACCCAAGTGCGAGCTGCGCTTGTTTGAGCGCCTTGAACTCGCGACCGACGCGTGGCTTTGCGCTTGGTTTTGCGGTAACGAAGTTTCCATCGCGCTCCGGGAGCTTTCTGTCCTTCGCCTTCCCAAATGCCTTTTCAAGAAGTGCTGTTGCGTTTGCGGGCACTGCACCTGCAAGGACAATCACGGTGTTCGACGGTGCGTAGTACGCGTCACGGTACGCAACAACGTCGGCACGCTTCATGTCCATCATGGTCTTTGCCGTCCCTGCAATGTTGCGCCCCAATGTGTGGCCGGCAAACATCGCGTCTTCCAACAAGTCCTCCACGTGCATGATGGGGTTCTCCGCGTACATTTTTATCTCTTCAATGATCACTTGGCGCTCCTTTTTCATCTCCTTTGCCTCAAAGAGCGACCCGGTCAACATGTCGCCAAGCACGTCAATTGCAACGTCAGCCTTACTCCCGTCAATTTTAATGTAGTAACCCGTACGGTCTTTCCCGGTGTACGCGTTGTACTCCGCACCGTAACGGTCAATAAGCTGCGTCAGCTCACGCGACGACGGGCGACGTTTTGTGCCCTTGAACATGAGGTGCTCAATAAAATGCGAGCCTCCCCACACTTTCAATGACTCATTCCTCGACCCCACGCGATATAACACCAACGCCGTCATTGCTTGCGTCCCCTCCATTGGTACCAAGTGCACGCGTGTACCGTTTTTGAGTTTTTGCAGTGCCATAATTACGCCGAGAACTTTTTATTCAAATACTCCACCAAATGTTCAATCGCAACTCTATCTTGCGTCATGGTGTCGCGGTCACGCACCGTCACTGTGTCTTTTAACGACGGCGTCTCACCCAACGTGTCAAAGTCAACCGTAATACAGAACGGCGTACCAATTTCGTCATTCTGACGGTAACGCTTACCAATAGATTGGGACGCGTGATGGTCGACACGGAAATGTTTGGCAAGTTCTTGTGCGAGCGGCAATGACACGGCTGTCAGCTCCTCTTTTTTCGACAGCGGCAACACGGCAACCTTCACCGGTGCGAGGTGCGCAGGAAGTTTAAGCACAACACGCGTCTCACCGTCTGCCTCTTCCTCGTGATATGCCGACAACATAACCGCGAGGAACGTGCGGTCAACACCAAACGACGGCTCAATGACATGCGGAACAAACTTCTCGTTTGTTTCTGGGTCGGTGTACGTCAACTCCTTGCCCGAGGCTTCCGCGTGACGCTGCAAGTCGAAGTCCGTGCGGTACGCCAGTCCGTACAACTCTTTTTTGCCAAACGGGAAGTCGAACTCAATGTCGACCGTGCGCTTGCTGTAATGTGCAAGCTCGCCCTTCTCTACCTCGAGGTCGTGTGTCTTCGTGGCGTCGATCCCGCAGTCGGCAATCCATTCGTGCATTGCTGCAAGCCAGGCAGTGAACTGCGCTTCCCACTCTTCCGGTTTCACAAAATACTCAATCTCCATCTGTTCGAACTCGCGCTGACGGAAAATAAAGTTACCCGGCGTAATTTCGTTCCGGAACGCTTTACCAATCTGCCCAATACCAAACGGCAAACGCATCCGCTCTGTGCGCACAATGTTCGCAAAGTTCACAAAAATCGCTTGCGCCGTTTCTGGACGGAAGTACGCGACGTTCGTGCCGTCGTCTTTAGGACCAATAAATGTCTTCATCATCATGTTAAACGCGGCAGGCTCCGTGAACGTGCCTTTTTTGCCACACTTTGTGCAGGCTGCGGTTAAGTCAATCTGGTCCGCGCGATACCGTTCGTGACATTCTTTGCACTCTACAAGTGGGTCTGAGAACGTCGCGACGTGACCGGATGCCTCCCACACCTTGGGATTCATAATAAGCGCGGCGTCGATGCCAACCATATCCAAACGCGACGCGACGAATTTCTTCCACCACGCAGCCTTGATATTGTTTTTAAGTTCGACGCCAAGTGGACCGTAGTCCCAGCTGTTTGCCATCCCGCCGTAAATTTCGCTACCAGGAAACACAAACCCTCGCGCTTTGCAGAGTTGTACAAGCTTATCCATTGTCACGTCGGGCATACGCTAAATCGTCGTTATTTCTACCTCCTTGCGCTCCCCCATGTCGATAATCTTTGCCATGTGTTCTTTGACGACCTTCTCGAGCGCCTCGATGTTTCCGCGAATTTCGTCTTTGCCCACACCTTCCTCTTTCTCAATTTTCTTCTTCACTTCCTCACGCACCTTGCGCACGGCAATGCGCGCGTCTTCCAATTTTTCGTTCATCACCTTCACCATTTTCTGTCGCGTTTCGTCGGTCATCATGGGAATGTTCATGCGAATGGACTTTCCGTCGACCGCAGGACTCATGCCCACGTCACTCTTTTGAATGGCGTGCTCAATAGCCTGCGTGACGGACGCGTCCCAAGGGTCAATACGAATAGTGCGACTGTCGGGCGTACTAATTGCCGCAAGAGCCTTAAGCGGCTGAATAGCGCCGTACGCCTCAACCGGGATGTCTTCTACAAGGCTTGGGTTTGCGCGACCGGTGCGTAACCCACCAAGCTCGTGTGCCAAGTGGTCGATTGCTCCGGAAAATTGGGGTTTTGCGTCGTCTAAATAGGACATAAATCTTGTAGGTTGTAGGTGGTAGGGAGTAGGTGGTAGGGGAAGACGATAGGCTTTTATCCTACTGCCTACACCCTACCTCCTACTCCCTTTGAAATCAATCCTCAATAGTCTGGACACCCAACATCACACGTGCCGCGTTTTCGGGGTCAACGGTGATTGCTGCGCCTGCACGTGTGGTCGGCAATTCGCTTGTGGTCCAGTTTAGCCCACCGTCAACGGAGTGATACAGCGTGTGTGCTGCGCTAAAGAAGATGTTGTTGCCGTCGGTTGGGTCGACGCCAATTGCCGACACCTCCACCTCACCCGAGGACGGAATGAGCGACAGCCCCTTCCACGTTGCGCCGTTGTCCGTCGACGACACAATGCCGTACGCGCTTGTCATGTACAACGCTCCGCCGTCGGCAGTTTGTGCAAACGCGTAGACTTTGTCTGAATTCTTAAACTCTTTCTTCATTGCGTCTTCCATCTCCGTCCACGTTACACCGCCGTCAGTGGAACGCAACAATCCGTGACGACGTGTTCCCACAAGCAGCACGCGACTGTCGGCGTTACTCACCGCGAACGCCATCACCTGGTCGTCCGCACGATACAACGATGCCCACGTCTTTCCACCGTCAGTTGACCGCAACACGTCGCCAGCCGTTGACGTGATGTACACCACGTTCGGGTTGTACCAGTCGACCGTCATGGACGTCAGCTGCTCGTCGGTGCGCGACTCCACGTACGTTTGGTCGTCAAACGTACGGCCGCACGTCGTCGACTTCAGCACGCGGCTCGACTTGAGCACGTACACGGTGCAAATGTCGCGCGGGTCGACCTCTACGTCCACCACTTTCCCGCTACGCGCACTTTCGTTCTCAGGACGTTGCCACGTGGTGCCGCTGTCGTACGAGAACAACATGCCGTTTGCGACGGTACCCAAGTAATACGTGCTCGTGTCGCTTGGGTCAATTTCGATTGCAGTAATGTCGGCGTTGGAAATACTGCTTACGCCCGATGCTGTTGGCAACGCACTCGACGCCGTCCAGTTTTTTCCACTGTCAACAGACACAAAGAACCCGCCGTCCGCACCCGCCGTATCGCCGCCACCCAAACACCCCGCACCAAGAAACGCGAACATGGCAACGGGCACAAGTAAACGAAACGTGTTCTTCATAACGCGAGAATTATTTGTTCAAAAATGAGTGCGGGGTTTGCGTAGTCGCGCAGTGCCGACGGCGCGTCGTTCAGCAGTTTTGCTGCAGTCACAAACGATTGGCGCTCCTTGGGCGACATTGTACCGCATTTCTCACCGAATGTGGTGTGGAGGAGTTGCGCCATGCGTACCGCGGTGTCCGCAAGCTCGTCGCGCGAGGCTGCATCGTCACCCTTTGCCATTGCGGCAGCTGCGCGAAGCCGCGCGCTTTTTGGGCCCGTCATGAGAAGTTGCACTGCGGCAGTGCGTGCATCGTCAGCTTCCTTTGCTTCTGGATCACGCAAACGAATGGCGACGCCAGGACGCTCGCCGTCAACCAAGCCGAATGTAATCGGCACCGTGCGCGACCGAAGCGTCGGCAACAATCGCTCAGGGTCGTCGGTCACAAAAAACAATACCGTCTTGCCACGCGGCTCCTCCGCCGTCTTCAATAGCGCGTTTTGTGACTGGACGGTAAGGCGCTCAGCAGCCTCGATAATACCGACTTTGACGCCTCCAACCGACGACTGGGAAAGCGCGAGTACAAACCGTTCCACGTCGTCCACGCCAATTGCCTTTTCCACGCCAGTTTTTTCGTCGATTGCGGGACGAAGTCGGAAAACGTCTGCATTTCTGCCAATGTCGGCCAGCGCACAGCCAACCAGCCCCGCGGCGGCACATTCCGCAATAGTGGTCTTGCCCACCGACCGCGGTCCGTGGAGCAAAAACGCATGCGCCCGACCCGTAGCAAGCGCTTTTTCGAGGACTGACAAGGCGGCGTTGTGACCAAGAATTGATGAAAAATCGATAGGCATAACTGTGCTCATTCTATCATGAAAGCCCAAAAAACACCCATTTTCCATTGACAAAAAGCCATTTTTCTGCTATAGTTCCGGGTCGTCTGCATCTTGCAAGACGAGCAATTTACACACACGAAGGGCAATTCGCCCACGGAGCAATCATGAACAGTGGAGACAACCGCGACCGTTTGGTCGCTGAGACCCGTAACGATGGGAGCATCGTCGACGTGCGCACCGGAGAGGTGCTGAACGCCCCCCGTCGCATGACGTGGGCACAGCGCATCGCCGCACGCCAGACGCCGGGGCCCAAGCCCGTCGTGCCGGTTGCGCCCAAGGCGGAGAAGCAGTGGGGCAAGCCGTCGGCTTCGCCTCGCAACGACTTCGATCCCCGTGCCAACGACATCTGTTCGGAAGTGATCCCCAAGATCAATCCGAACGAGATGAACGGACGGGAGTGGGTTCGCCACGAGGTCCTGTGTGATCTCGCTGAACCCATCGGAATCTGGGTACTGATCTCCGCGATCGGACGCGGTGGCAACAAGGAACGTTGCATCATCCGCGCAACCCAGCAGATGGCACTCGAGGCGCTGAAGAGCGACACCATCCGCGTGCTGTTCCGCTGGGCACTCACGTTCGGCGTCTACCCCATCGGCATCCTCGAAGGGGGAAGCCGTGCGGGTGACGTGGAGCGGTGGGAGAACATCGCGTTCCGCCTCCTCGAATGGGCGAAGGCGCACAACCACCCGGGGCTCGCAGACCTGAAAACGGTCTACGGGCTGAACCGGATCCTCCCCAAGGCTCCGGACGGGACGGTCGAGCAGGTCGACGTTCCCTACTGGGAGATCGAGCAGATCGCCATCGACATTGGAATCGACGCGATCGCGGTGAGGGCGCGTGAAACCGCCCCGATTGCGAAGCCGAAGGTGAAGGCCGAGGCTCCCAAGCCGACGGTGATGGTCGACGAAGACACGGACGATGAGGTGACGGCTTCCCCCGGAACCAAAGTCGTGACGATCGAGGAGGAAGTGAAGGCGGTAACGGCCGAACCGACGCCGACCGTCGCCAAACCCGTCGAGGCTCCCAAGCCCACGGCGGACAAGGCGGTGATCATCTCGACGCCGTCGAAGGACGAACGGATCGAGGCGAAGGCGATTGAACTCGCCAAGGCTGCTGGCAAGAACTATGCCACCGCTGTCTCGGCCATCCGCGGCTACTATCGCAAGGAGGCAAAGCGTCTGCTGGGGCTCTAAGCTTGCAGGCCGTCAGTGCACGAAACGCACAAAAACTCCCGGTGACACACCTCGTGTGTCACCGGTCGCGCAAAACTCATGAACACCAAAGTGGTTCGTGGCGTTTGCGCGATCGGAGTGATCGCTCCAGAAATCTGGAGGAGAGAGATGATGCCATGACCTCGTGAGAGCGGGGTTCTGGTATCGGCATTCGGGCGCCAAGATGAGGCTCCGGCTTCCCCTTGCGCGTCGCGGAGTGTCACGGCATACATAGTCCTCGGATCTATACCTGTGCCCCTCAATTCCAGATTTCTGGGTTACCAAAACCGTCTACGTTGGGCATCTGCCGCGTCGACAGATCCGGTCCTCAACGCCGTACGACTCCCGGTACGGCTTTCTCCGGTCCTCCTGTCTCCACGACATCTGCACCAACGTAGACGGTTTTTGCTATTCTGATTAGTTCGTCTTCAGTTTCTCTGCAGCGAACCACGCGAGTTCGAGTATGCCGCGCACGGTGTCGGCGATGGTTTTTGAGCTTATTTCGATAGCGATGATACCGTTTGTGTACGAGAACAACACCACGCGGTCATGCCACACCGTCACCTCCCCTTCTACGTGTAGTACGGACGGTGAGACAC
>JBBTZZ010000026.1:0-7736 GCA_038061135.1 Patescibacteria group bacterium | reverse complement strand
GTCGTAAATGACCCAGCCTCTCGCGAGAGGCTGGGTCGCTGTGTTTTTATCCGCGCTCTTCGATGTCACCGATTTCTCCAATCCTTCGCACATGCCGCGCTTCTCCACTAAAATGCGTTTGCAAAAACGTGTCGACAATTGCTAGTGGGTCGTCGTCGGTTTTTATGCGACCGGGAATGCAGATGACGTTTGCGTTGTCGTCCTGTCGTGACGTCCGTGCTGCGTCAACGCTAAAACCGACGGCCGCGCGGATGTCGTCAAACTTGTTCGCAGCAATTGCGACGCCTTCCGCGTTCCCGCACGACAACACACCAAACGACCCTGCATGTTCCCGCACCTTCGTTGCCACGAGCGCGGCGTAATGCGGGTAGTCGTCGTTCGGGTCCAAACTGTGCGCCCCCACGTCCTCCACCACCACGCCCTTGTGCTCCAAATGCTCGCGAATAATCGCCTTCATGGTAAACCCCGCGTGGTCGGCACCAATGTACACGGTCAACATAAACGAGTGAAAAGAGAAAAGTGAAAAGGAAAAAGCGGCTGCAGTCTCATAGAGTATATCATTTTTTCAACTTTTCACTTTTGACTTTTCACTTTTCACTCCGTATCATCCTCCAATATGCGCACCGAGAAAGAGCTATTGGAGTATTGGGAACAGCACCGCGTTTTTGCGCGTTCCGTTGACGAACGGCCTGCGGACAAGCAGTACACCTTTTACGATGGCCCACCGTTTGCGACGGGGCTGCCGCATTACGGGCACATTGTGGGGAGCGTCATGAAGGACGTCGTCCCGCGTTTTTGGACCATGCGTGGCTACCGTGTGCCGCGTCGCTGGGGTTGGGATTGCCACGGACTGCCGATTGAAAACCTCGTCGAAAAGAAGTTCGACCTCAAGAGCAAAAAAGACATTCTCGACTACGGCGTTGCCAAGTTCAACGAAAGCTGTGAGACGATGGTGCTAACGTACGCGGCGGAATGGAAGACGGTTATTCGCCGTCTTGGACGCTTTGTCGACATGGACAACGCGTACCGCACCATGGACACGCCGTACATGGAGAACATTTGGAGCGTGTTCAAGCAGCTTTTTGACAAGGGGCTTATTTACGAGGGCCGCAAAGCAATGCACGTCTGTCCGCGTTGCGAAACGACACTGAGCAACTTCGAAGTCGCGCAAGGCTACACGGACGTGACCGATATTTCCGTTATTGTTGCACCGACGCTCACCAGCGGAAAGTTCGCCGGCGCAAAGATTTTGGTATGGACGACCACACCGTGGACGTTGCCGGGGAACGTGCTGTTGGCGGTAAAGGCAGACATGACGTACGTGCTCGTCGAGCATGACGGCAGCCGTTACGTTGTCGGCAAGCCACTCGTCGAGAAAGTGTTCAAGGACAAAGTGTACGACGTCATCGAAGAGTTTGCGGGAACAGATCTTGTCGACGCAACCTACGAACCGTTGTTCCCGTTCTTTAAGGGCCATGAAGGTGCGTTCCGCGTGGTTGCGGCCGACTTCGTGACGGACACGGACGGTACGGGTGTCGTGCACATTGCGCCGGGGTACGGCGAAGACGACATGAAGCTTGGCGAACAGCTCGGTGTGAAGCCGATTGTCCACGTGTTGATGAACGGCCAGTTTGTGCCGGAAGTTGCCGAAGGGTTGGAGGCCGACGGGTACGCGGTGAAAGGCGTGCCGGTGAAGTCAAAGGGGGAGACGAGCCTTGTCGACATTCAGATTATAAAAGCACTCGCGCACAAGGGTTTGCTGTTTGCAAAAGAGAAGCTGACGCACAGCTACCCGCACTGTTGGCGCTGCGACACGCCGCTTCTGAACTACGCGACAAGCTCATGGTTTGTGCGCGTGACGGAGATTCGGGACGAGATGGTGAAGCAAAACGGCAAAATAAACTGGGTGCCGAGCAACATGAAGGAGGGACGGTTCGGCAAGTGGTTGGAAGGCGCGCGCGACTGGGCGATTTCTCGCAGTCGTTTTTGGGGCACGCCGCTTCCGGTGTGGCGCGCAGAAGACGGCGAGTTGCTTGTTGTTGGTAGCGCAAGCGAGCTGAACGCGCTGACGGGAGGAAGCATCGACAACCTCCACAAGCACATCGTCGACACGGTAAAAATCGAAAAAAACGGGAAGGTGTTTACGCGCGTGCCGGAGGTGCTCGACTGTTGGTTTGAGTCCGGGTCTATGCCGTATTTTGACGGTCGTTTCCCCGCGCAGTTCATTGCAGAAGGGCAGGACCAAACGCGCGGATGGTTTTACACGCTCCACGTGCTTGCGGTTGCACTGCACGGCGCCCCGGCGTTTGAGAACGTTGTGGTGAACGGGATTGTGCTTGCGGAAGACGGAAAAAAGATGAGCAAGCGCTTGAGTAATTACCCCGACCCCATGGAAGTCATGGAAAAGTACGGCGCCGACTCCGTACGCTACTACCTTATGTCGACGCCGGTTGTCCGCGCAGAGAACTTGCGGTTCAGCGAGGCAGGTGTCGACGAAGTGAACAAGAAGTTCGTGAACATTCTCAAGAACGTCGTCGCGTTTTACGAGTTGTACGCCGAACACGATGATGGTCGTGTAGCGTCAAGTACTCATGTGCTCGACAAGTGGATCATCGCGCGCCTCAACGAAACACTTCAAACAGAAACTGCCGCGATGGAAGCGTACGAACTTGCCGACGCGGCACGTGTGTTGCAGCCATTCGTCACGGACTTGTCGACGTGGTACGTCCGCCGCAGCCGCGACCGCATGTCGGGCAAAACCGACGCTAACGACCGCGCCGAAGCGCTCGCGACGCTCCGCACCGTGCTCACGACGTTCAGCAAAATGCTCGCGCCGTTCATGCCGTTCCTGGCTGACGCGGTGTATCTCGACGTGACGAAAGCGGCAGACGGGGAGTCCGTGCATCTTCAGGAATGGCCGGAGGTAGTGAAAAGTGAAAAGGAAAAAGTGAAAAGCGGGACAGACGTCCTCGAACAGATGGGCGAAGCTCGTGCAATCGTCTCTCGCGCCATGGAAATTCGCGATGAAAGCGGCCGTGCGGTGAAGCAGGCACTTGCGAGCATGGTCATTACCACGCCATCGGGCAAAATGAGCGACGATATTCTCTCCGTCATCTTGGACGAAGTGAACGTCAAAACCGCAACGGTCAAAAAAGGCGACCTTGCTGTCGAACTCGACCTTGTGTTAACGCCGGAGTTGACTCGAGAAGGCATGGCACGTGAAGTGATTCGCCGCGTGAACGGACTTCGAAAGGAGGCAGGACTCACCATCGCCGACCGCATCAATCTCCGCATCTGGTCGGGGTCACCCGAAGCAAAAGTCATGTTCGACGAGCATGGCGAGAACATTCAATCATCAACCCTTGCGTCCTCAATCTCCTTCCTCGAGGACAACGACGTCATTGCCCACACCACCACATTCCGTGTTGCCGAAATTGACGTGACGGTGAGTTTCTAGCTTATGTCCGCATACGACGAAACGCTGCTTATTACGCCAAAGAACGACGAAGAGTCGCTCATGATTTGCAAAATCGCTGCCGCGGCGGGGATTCCGACGTTGGTGTCGGAGCAGCCGCACGGTGCGCGGTTGGAGCGTGAGAAAGACTTGGTCGCCCGTATTCGTGTCGCAAACCCGGACGCGCTGTTGGTGACGATTGTGGAAATCCCGGGGCCGGAAGTGGAGGAGAATTTGCGCGCGGAAGGGTTTACTGTGGAAATTATCGACCACCACCGCTACGACAACTTGGACCGCATGAAAGACACGAGTAGCCTTGAGCAGTTTTTGGCGACGTTCGGTCTGGAGGACACGGACTTGGTTGGCCTCGGTTTTGACCCGGCGCTTGTCCGTTGTGTCGGCATTATTGACCGCGGGTTTTTGTGGGCGCTGCGCACTGAAGTCCCGGACAAGGTGGAGCAGAAACGTGTGCGCGATTATTATCGATCGCTGACACTCGAACTCGGCAAAGACCGCGCGCTTATCGAAGCCACAGCAAAAGACGCATGGGACGTCCGTGAGGTTATTAATGGCGTTATTGTCGTACGGTCGACCAAAAAAGACGTGGGTATTCGCGACGCAATTTCGTTTCTCATTGCCGACAACTTCGAGACGCCGCAAACTGCAATCATCGTCGAAGGCGACCGCCGACTCTTCGTCCAGGAGTCCGACGCATCGGCGACGCTCTTCAAAACCTACGGCGGGTTCACCTTCGGCCGCGACCGCTGCTGGGGAATCCAATCCACTCCCGACAAACCATTACCGAAACTCGAAGAGATAATCGCTCGGTTAACCTCGTAGCCAATCCATCATCACTTTGCAGCGTTTGGGGTCTTCGGTGAGTCCGATCGACAGCGCCCAAAGCCAATATTCCGCGGTTTTTACCAATGCCCAGCCTTTTGCCTTGTCACGGTCGAGTCCGGAAGCTTCGAGTAATGCGTCAAAGCGTTGCGCTAAACTCGCGGCGTCCTCCGCTTCACCACGTCGACAGAACAAGAGTGGCCACAGACCGTACTCAGGGTCGCCCGCAAGCACCTTTGGATCGATCACGAGCCACGGTTCACGTTCTCCTGCGAGTACATTGCCGTAATGGAGGTCGAAGTCGACGAGGAGATTTGCCGACGTCGCCGAAAGCATTTTTGCAGTTCCTTGTGCTGCATCGAGCACGTCTTTTGAAAATGGTTTGCCGAACTTTTCCCAACGTTCTGTCATGATTGGCAGTAACGTCGCCATGTGGTCTGCGAGCTTCGGAACCTCTGCAGGAGCAGGAACCGCGAGGCGACGAAGTAATTGCCCCGATACCGTCACCGCGTCATCGACGTCAATGTCTTCGAGCGAGCGTGTAGCGTCCAGCCGTTCAAGAAGTAATACGCCATCCTCAGGTTTTGCATCGAGCAGCTTCACCGCACCGTTCCCATTCCATGTTGCGAGTGCAAGAGCCTCGTGGCGCGACGAGTCGTTCACTGCAGAGATTTTCAATGCGCATTTTTCTTTTCCTCGACGAACGGGGAAGACCAGCCCGAGGTGTCCGTGCATCGGGTCGCCGTCAATGGTGAGGCCCCATTCGTTGCACGCGTCCGCGAACCGCTTCGGCAGTGCGTCGAGCCATTCTTGCCCGGCGTCACCCTGTTCGGAAGTGACTTCGTGCGCAAAAGAAGTGGGAACCGTTATTTCGTGGCGTTTTTCCATACGGGAGTATTCTATCCAATTTCTTCAGAAACTGATAATCGCGCTTCGGGTCTAAGGAAAAACTGCTATACTGCAGTCATGTTCGCGCAAAAGTCTTCATTGAGTCTTCCTCCGAGCCTGTTGCCGTGCCACGTGTGGGCCGATGGTTTGGTGTTGACGCATGGGGAGGCGGCGAGGGAGGTGATGGTGGGCGTTGCGCACGGTGTGACATCGCTCGCCGTGTGGAAGACGACGCCGCAGTCCGCACCGCACCACACGGAAGGCGCGGTGCTCGCCGACCACGTTTGCCGCATGCTTGCGGTGTTGCTGGCGGTTGGGGAGGGGGCTGACGTATGCGACATTGAAGAGCTTGCGAGGGAAAAAGACCTCCGTCTCGACGTCGCGTCGCTCACCGAAACGCTGCGGAATTATCGTCCGCTGTTGACCGCGTTTGCTGTTGCACACGACATGGCAAAGCCGGAGACTGCGTTTTTTGACGCCCACGTCGACACCAAAGGCGCGGCCGAAGGGTTTGGGCAGCACGGTTTGCGCGGAGAGAAATTGATGACGGACGCCGAACGCGTGCGGTACGACAAACTGTTCCGTGCGTTTGCCGCGAGTCATGCGAGTCGTGAAGGAGCGCAATTACAGGGCGCATTTTTTGACGCGTACGGCATTACCGTTCATTACGACCGCCACGGCGCCGTTGCCGCAAGTCCCGCATACGCTGAGGATCGCGATCGAATCGTTGCACACTTCGACTTGCCATTGTCGCAAGGAAAAATGCTTGCCGAGCTCATTCGTTATCACATTGACACCATTCATGCATTCAATGGTGCGGCCGACGCAAAAGCATACGAAATTCTGTCGGCACGCGCGGGAAAGGCAGGCTTGAACGTCGACCAATTCCTTGACCTCGCGCTCGCCGTCATGTTCCTCGACGCGGTTGCGGGAAGTGTGCAGTACCATGACGGGAAACTCTTTGCGCAAACCGGCCTTGTCATCCACATGCTCCGCGCCGAACGCGAGGCCGCGCCACAACGTCACGAAGCGCGCGAATTTGCCGCCCAGCAAAAAGTGAAACACGCGCTAAAAGACAAACTCGCCGCAGCATTGCTCGACGGCGAGAGTGTCTTCGCGTTACTCGGCACACCGCTTGGTCCCGTCCGCGGTGAGGTGTATCGCCGCGTGCAAGCTGCAATTGATGACGACACATCGACGCTTGATTTTGGCGAACACACACCAGAACTTCGACGACGTATCTCGGAGTTTCGTTCCTCGCTATAACCCCCGTACCGGCCACTCAATGCCCATGCTCCGTGCAATGTCGGCGGGGTTTTTTCCCGCCTTGAGTTGCTCGATTGCTGCGTTTGCCCGCGTGGTCGTCAGTTCCTGGCCAATTTTGAGACGATACGCATTCAAGTTACCGGAGTCCTTCAACATAAGTGCCGCAACCAACCGACGTCGAAGCGTTGTCGACTTCGCTCCCGCGTTCTCGAGCATGCTGTCCGCATGTGCCCACGCCGTATCGCCGCGGCTTGTGATGACTTCGCGGGGAGCGTTGATGGTGCTCGTTGGCGTTGCGTCGAGTTTTCCCGCGATGTCTGGCGTTTTGTCGATCGAAGCAGCCTCGAGGTGAGTGGGCACGGCAACGCCGTTCCCGTACGCTTGGGCTTGAGGCACCTCTTTTGCAACAGGAGCCTTAGTTTCTTCAAGCCGCAGCTCCGTCCCAACCTCGAGTTTCGTCGCATCGTCGATGTCGTTCAAAATTTTCAACGCTTGAACGCGGGGGAGAATTTCGCGGTCGTCCCGTGCAACACGCTTAAGGTCGACACCACGTTCGTCGGCAATCTCTTGGCGCGCAACGTCCCACAGGCGGTCGCCTTTTTCGACGACGTGTGTAGCTTGCTTTCCGGACACGCTTTCGCTCGGACGCTCTTCGTTCGCCCTCACTGTCGCCTGTCCGTCGCTCGCTTTCGTCTCGCTGCGCTCAACGACGGGCAGCGGCGCAGGCTCGTACGCTTGCTCCTTCGTATCAGGCTGCGAGAGCATGTCCGTTGTTCGTTCTGCAGTCTGCTGTGCGCCGCCAAGTCCCACCAAAAGACTCGCCGCAGCAACAAACGGCGCGGTCATGCGGCGGAAGAAGCCGGGTTTCGGTGGCACGGGCGATTTTACTCGAGGTTTTAGTATCGTCGGTTCATCTTCGTCAAACTCCGCAGTTACTGTCGCTGCTCGCTCCGACGACGTCTCAACAAGCTGTGCAAATCGGTCTTTTACGAGGATGTTGTCACCAAGTGTGTCGAGCATTTGCGCGTCGCGTTCAGCCTCCGTAAGCGAGCCGTATTGCTTTGCATGACAGGTTTCTTGTGCACGGAGCAATACGAACTTTTGATGTGCGCGCACCTTGTCATTCTTCCGTTTGAGCGCATCGCGTTCCTCGGGTGAAAGCATTTTCCAATCGTCGTAGAGTTCATGCGCACGTTTGTTGATGTCGCGCGTATGCTGATAGCGTCCTTTGACATCGTGTTGTTTTTTTTCTGCGTTACGCTGAGTTACTTCGTTCCAAAACGGCGTC
>JBBTZZ010000025.1:0-5983 GCA_038061135.1 Patescibacteria group bacterium | reverse complement strand
CTATTCCCCGTTTCTTGTCCATGGGTGTTAAACCGTTTCTCCTCGCCCCGGCGCTGAACGCCATCATGGGACAACGCTTGGTGCGCAAAATCTGTAAAGATTGCAAAGAAGAAATGACGCTCGACGCGGAAACGCTCGAACTCGTCAAAAAACAGTTGTCGAGTATTCCAGACACGTCCGGAGAGCCGAAGGTCGACGTCGCCGCAATCAAGTTCTACCACGGCAAAGGCTGTGCGACGTGTAACAAGACGGGCTACAAAGGACGCGTCGGTGCGTACGAGATCATTGTCCGCGACGGCGAACTGGAACAGTCGATTCTCAAAGGCATCCTGTCAGAGTACGACATGCGCGCACTCGCACAAAAACAAGGCATGGTCACCATGGCACAAGACGGACTGCTCAAGGCAATCGAAGGCCTCACAACCGTCGAGGAAGTAAAACGCATCGTCGGAATCTCATAGCAATAAACACAAAATCTCGCATAACCGCGAGATTTTGTCTCTCCTCCTCACAACGTGATCCAAGTTTCCACAGATTCCTACTGGACGGCTCGTGGCAGACCAAGACGACTTACGTACGCTTGGCGCCGGAATTCCATCGCCGGAGAAATGCAGAAGATAGTGAATAACGTAACTGAGCATGGTACTTTAGAGAGACTATTCTGTCAAGTGTTTGGTGGACATAATGTGCTACCGTGCATTTTTACTGCTAATTTTAGCAAATAAAACAATCCGACAACCGTCGGAAAGCAAAACCCGTACTAGTCTAGCCTTAGCTCCGTTCTATCGAAATCACTCGTCCGTCGCCACCGGCGTGGTCAATGGTCACCACAACATCAGCCATAAAGTCGTGGTCAATCGCATTCGGCCATTCAATAAGCACAACGGTATCCGGACGTCGCTCGTCCTCAAGTGCCAACGCCCGCAATTCCGTCGCGTCAGTAAAGCGATATAGATCGAGATGGAGGAGGCGCAGGCTCCCCCCTGCATACTCATTCATCACGGTAAATGTCGGGCTCTTCACGCGTGCAGTCACGCCAAGCGCCGCAGCAAGCCCCTGCACGAACGTCGTCTTCCCCGCGCCAAGGTCGCCAATAAGCACGACGGTTTCACCACCATGAAGCGTTGCCGCAAATTCTGCTGCGACGGCTTGGGTTTCTTGGGCGTTGTGTGAGGTGAATTTCATATTACGCAATATCCATGTTCGGTTGCGCCTGCACCGTCAGCGGGTCCGCAGTGTGGCCAAGTGCAAAACGAAAGCACCCCGCCGCGCCAATCATCGCCGCGTTGTCGAGTGAATACGCAAATGGCGGAACGTGCACCGCAACACCAAGCCGTTCACCCATTTCTTGCAACCGCGTCCGTAACACAACGTTTGCCGCAACGCCACCCGCAAGCACTACGGACGCAGGCCGATACTTCGCGACCGCCTTTGCCGCTTTTTTCACCAGCACATCAACAACCGCCTCCTGGAACGACGCGGCGATGTCCCGTCGAAACTTCTCGTCGCTCATCTTTTCCTCATTATCCCGTAGTGTATACAGCACCGCTGTCTTTACTCCCGAGAAACTGAAATCGAATCCCACGCTTTTCACTTTTTCCTTTTCACTTTTCACTTGTTCCATCATCGCCCTCGGAAAGGCAAATGCTTTTTCATCCCCTCCTACCGCAAGTTTTTCAACCGCCGGGCCACCCGGATACGGCAGCCCCAGCATCTTTGCCACCTTGTCGAACGCCTCCCCCGCCGCGTCGTCGATGGTCTCTCCAATCCTCTCGAACTCTCCATGATTTTTCATGAGCACCAACTCGGTGTGCCCTCCCGAAACAATCACCGCAAGCACCGGAAACTCGGGCGCAGCCTGGCCAAGCCAACTCGCGTAAATATGCCCCTCAAGATGACACACCGGCACAAGCGGTTTTCCCCACGCCACGGCAAGCGTCTTCGCCACCTCCACGCCAACCCGCAACGCCGGCGCCAAGCCTGGTCCGACCGTCACCGCAATCGCGTCAATGCCGTCTTTGTCGACGCCTGCATCTGCCATGACCTTCGCAACCATTGGCACCATGTACGCCAAATGCTCGCGCGCGGCCACCTCCGGCACGACGCCGCCAAACGCCTGATGCGTGACAATTTGGCTCCGCACCACGTGCGCCAATGGCCGTACGGGCTCTGCATGCCCAGCCCCAACAACCCAATCACCCGCAATAATCGCGGCCGACGTTTCGTCACAGCTCGTTTCAATGGCAAGTACGCGCATAACGGTCGCAGAATAAGCCAAAAACACAAGGTTGTCCACGCCCGCCATAGACTTGAAAAACTTTGACGGCTATGCTAGTGTCATCTAACTCCCCAAAGGAATAGCATGCTTTCTCAAACGCTTTTGAGCGAACTCTGCACCGTTGCCGCCAGCTTTGTTGGCGAGGGCGAAGTGAAACTGTCCAACGGTCGCGTCGCGTTCCTCTCACGTAACAGCGAGGGCGAGGAGTCGTGCCGTACCTACGTTGAAAATCTTCCAAAAACCTCCATCCCGCTGTCCGGCGTGATCGAAGTAATTCCTGGCGTCTACGGCGTTGTCCGGTAGGCGCTTTGTGTTTGTATGACCATTAGTGGCGAACTGCGCGGCATGGGCAACCGCCCTCACATTGAACGTCGCGACGCAAAAGCGGCATCTGACGCGGACAAGGCGGCCATTGACCGCATTGAAACCATGTTCCAAGAAAACCGTTCCGTGACGGTCGGCAGCGGGCGCTCTGCGGACGTAACACTTCTTGATATTTGGGAAGACTCGACACTCAAACCTTGGGTCATCAAACAAGAGGTGCGACGAACACCCGAACAGAAGCTTCTTGATACCACGCTCGACGACGAACTTCGCTATCACGACGCAGCGTATCGCGCGATCGAAAACGCAATTGCAGAGAACCCCGGCAAACAGTTCGCTCGCATTCCCAAACCGCTCAGCCTCCTCAAAGACGAAACGCGCCAATGGCTCCTCATGGACTATCTCCCTGGTGATAATCTTTTCGTTCACACACTCCGTGCGCACTTACTCAATTTCGAAACAGAAGAAACCGCACGAGAACGCATCGCTTCCATGTCTCGAGACGAGTTGCTCGAAGAGCTCATGAGCGAAACGTTCATTAACACGCTTCCTGCAAGGCTTGTGCAGGAATTGAGCGACGGCACAATCGACGAGCTCGGTGAGCAGCATTGGCGCATGATTGCGCTTGGTGTGAATCGCAGCAGCAAAGGCCCAAGTGTGGTGTTCAATGCCCTTCAGCATGAAGCGCTCGCCAACACTATCGACGCATTGCATAAGGCCGGCATTCACCATCGCGACCTCCACCCCGGAAACGTGCAGATCCTCCCCGACGGTTCCGTCGGACTTCTCGACTTTGGCCTTTCGACCATTACTGAAAAAGACGGCACAAAAGACAAAGGGCTGTACACCGTCGACGTCGGACACGAGTTTGACGACAAAAAAGTATCACTCCTCGCTGACGACGAATGTCTCAAAGGCTTTTGGGACGTCGCACGTAAAATTGCATAGCTTATGACCTATACTGAACAACAATTCAACTTGCCAGAAATGCCGGGACTGTCGGCAAAACAGATCGACGTCCACCTCAAGCTCTACGCCGGCTACGTCAAAAACGTAAACGCGCTTACACCCGACGTTGCGCCGTACCGTTTGGCATTCGAGTTTAACGGCATGCGTTTGCATGAACTGTACTTCGAGGCACTTGGCGGCGATGGCGTCATGGTAGAAGGCACACTTAAGAGTGCAGTCGAGAAGCAGTACGGCTCGTTCGACGCATGGCTCACGGAATTCAAGAACATCGCGATGACGCGCGGCATTGGCTGGGCACTTCTCACCTTTGACGCAAAAACCAGCACGTTCCACAATGTCTGGGTACGCGACCACGAAGTTGGCCACTTGGGCGACTTACGCATCATCTTTGCTCTCGACGTCTGGGAGCACGCATTCATGGTCGACTACGTCCCCTCGGAGCGCGTCGACTACATTGCCGCCGTCTTCCAAAACCTCAAGTGGGACGTCCTCGAAGGACGATTTGTGAAAGCGTTGGCGTAGTTTGACCGAGTGTCACTCTAGTGTTACACTTACATTATATGCCTACCACGAAGCAACGTATCAACCTATCAGTAACGCCCGCAATGAGTGTGGTGCTTCAGGAACTTGCCGAGCGTGACCATACGTCGGTAACCACAAAGACACTTGATTTGGTTCGCATTGCACTCGAGCTTGAAGAAGACGCCGCATTCGTTGCACTCGTAGACGATCGAGAAAAAGTAAAAGGAAAATTCGTCTCGCACGCCGACGCATGTGTATGAGCTACGACGTGACCTATCACCCCCTCGTCATCAGCACCGACATCCCCAAGTTGGGAGCGGACATGAAAAGGCGTATCAAGGCCGCTATTGAAGAGAAACTCACCTCACGGCCGGAAGTCTTCGGCATTCCCCTCCGTCATTCAAAGAAGGGCGATCGAAAGTTGCGTGTCGGTGACTATCGAATCATCTTCCGCATCGTCGGCAAGCAAGTAGTAGTCCATCTCATCTCGCATCGCTCGGTTGTCTACACAAAAGCTCGGGAATAGCCCGAGCTTTTGTGGTACTCGTTACGACGCCACCGCGCACACCACGTCGCCTTTGCGCAGCGCCATCGTATCCTTCCACCACATGCGGACACCTGGTGTCGGCGCGTGCACAATTTTCAAGAGTTCGCCGTTCAGTGCAAAACATTCGCCAATGACGTCACCTTTTTGCACGTGCATCGATGTGACGAGTGACGGTCGCCAAATGCCCTCACACGGTGCCATAACAAACGAAACGCGCCTGTAAGCTTGTTGATCGACAGGCGTTGGCGCTTCGTCAAGCATGCCAAGCGCGTGCATGACACCGTGCATCCAGTCCACATGCCGCGCAATGTCGACGTCCTCGCGCCTCCCCCGTTCCCCGCTTTCGCCGACAACGTACGCACAACCCGCCTTTGCCAAAACCGCCGCACCGGAACCAAACCCCGCGGTATCGTCGACAAACATCTCAGCGATGCTCGCATTGCGCAGCGCATCAACGAAGCCCGATGTTCGCTTATGTCGCCACGTCCACAACAGCGGATTCACCCGCTCGGTGATTGCTCCGCCATGTGCGTCGTACCAACAATCGGCACCAACCGCGAACGTTTGCGACAGCCAGTGCATGAGCAATTCCGTGCTGCTCCCATTTTTCTTGCCAATTAAGCGCATCTTGGGAAACAACCCATCAATCGGATTCGCGCTGCACTCGTTCCAAAAGCCCATGACGTTCACAATGGGCACAATAATCAGTCGTCCTCGGAAACTTCGCGCCGCAAACTCGTCGGCCAAACGGTACGCCGCCTCAATGCTCGCGTACTCGTCCCCATCCATGCCCGCCGTCACCAAAAGCGTCTTCCCCTCGGATTTTCCCAAAATATCCGCGACGGGAATGTCGACGTTTCGTGGCCCAATGTCAACGCGATGGTAAGAAAACATGCAACAAGGGTACCATAGTCGCATTATGACGGACACGACAGCACAAACCCACGAAGACTTGGCTGACGACCTCGCGGAGTTGGTGTATTTGGCGGGTTCCGGTGCGCACAAACTGGCGATGTATGACAAGGCGCGAGGAAAAACGGACGAGGACACGGAGCGACTGTCGGTACGGTACGACGCGCTGCGTGCCGAGCTCGAAGCAATGCTCGCACAGCGCACAACATGGAGCAGTATCGACATTCACAAACTCCTCGCCCTCAAAAAACGCGCGCACCTTGCACTCCGTGCGCTTCACCTCCTTGGCGCTGCGGCGATGTCGGCGGCTGAGTGGCAATCACCGTCGTTTTTGCATTCTGCGACGTCGCAAGCCGGCAAATACACAGGCCACGTGAGCGCAAACATAAACGACTATCAACGCGACCATAATTACGATGCAAAGGCGTAAG
>JBBTZZ010000024.1:0-6581 GCA_038061135.1 Patescibacteria group bacterium | reverse complement strand
AAGTTTTGTGTTGGGAAACGACCGCGCAACAAACGGTGTCAGCGCGCCAATGCCGTGTTCGTGTGGTGCAGCAAATTCGTCATAACGCAGCTCCGGGACTGCGGCAAGCAACGCATTGACCGCGTCAATATCGGCGACGACTGTACCATATGGCGTCTTCCAGCTTCCCTTCGATACTTGCGCAACCGACGACCCAATGGAAAAGTGATTCGGGCTCACGATGACGACGGTGCGTACATCCTCGTTTGCGATGACATCGAACACTCCCGCAATCTTGTCGGCGACGAGGAGATGATGTGCGACGAGGGCTGACGTTGGCGTATCGTTCGAGGGCGTAAGCATTACGCCCCTACGAACCCGATCGTATGCCGCGTCAAAGAAATTTTTGCCGTACATGCCGGAGGAGTACACAGGAGCATCGACGAACTTCGATGGACGAACGACAAAGAATCCTGCGACAAATGCGAGCAGCATTGCTGCAAAAAGTAGCCAGGCTCCTCCCCTTACCCCTCCTCTGAGAGGAGGGGAATTCTTGTACCGCTCCAAGTCGTCCATAATATTCCTGACACCCTTTTATCCACAGGTTAGCCACGCGCTGCTCTACATTTCGCTTGCGTCAGTATATCATTGACGCATTATTCACTCTCATCATCACGTTATGAGCCACTCAATGTGCGGCGTTCACAAGTTTGCGTGGGTACTGGTTATCGTCGGTGCGATCAACTGGGGCCTTGTTGGTCTCTTTGACTTCAACCTCGTGAACACGCTCCTTGGTCAGTGGGAGATTGTGGAACGTGTCGTGTACGTCCTCGTCGGTTTGTCTGCCGTTGCCGCACTCGCGATGGGCAGCTGCAAAGCGTGCAAGCACTAACGAGCAAACCTTGTCGCGTACCGTAGGGTTTGCGAAGTTATCCTGAGGAGGCAAATGCCGACGAAGGATCTGTTACATCACCAAACGGCGGACGACGGTATAGACCTCGTCCGCTGTTTTGTTTTCTGTATCGACAATCGTTGCATCACGACGTTCGGGAACAATTGCCGCCATCTGCTCCCACGCACGTTCTGCTTTTTCTTTTGAGTACGTTCCCGTCGAATAGCCACGCTGTGCACCGCGTGCCAACACCGTGTCTTTGCTCGCCCACAAAATAACCTCGTGCACCGTAGCGCCGTGACGGTTTCCCGCCATGCGAATGTCGTCGAGCAAATCGCTCGCGCGCAGCATTTTGTCGACAATCACGTCGCGCCCTTCCTCGAGACAGCGTTCAATGATGTCACTTGCAATCCGGATGCTAAAGCGAAAGTTCGCCTCTGCATCGGCGTCATAGTCGCTAATCCCCCGTCGAATTGCGTCCAGCTCCACATGGAACGCGCGCGGCATTTCCACATGCAATCGCGCCGCCAGCGTACTCTTCCCTACTCCCCACGGACCGTTCAAAATAATGAGTCGCATATAAAGACGTCAGACGTTAGACATGAGACTTTAGAGCGTGTTCTGAGATCTTACGTCTAGAGTCTAAAGTCTACTTCATGTTACACTGCGCCCATATGGTTGCACAGCCCACAAAAAATGAGCCTTCGCTTGCCGAGGCAATCGAGAAAGCGCGTGTTGACTACGTGACACGCAGTGCCGCAAAGCGCCGCCTACCCCGCGAGTTTCTTGATGGTGTCGTCAAAGGGTTTGGCATGGCCGTCGGCGGAACAATTGTGTTTGGTATCGTACTGTATTTCCTTGGCCGGTTCCTCGTCATTCCTGACGCGCAGGAATGGTTGAACAGCATACAGCAAGGCTCCGCGATGTTTAACCGATAACCGACAAACGCACCTCGTTTCCTGATGTGAGTAGGAGTGCAACGCGACCGCCACGCGTAAGCGCTTTTTCTTTTTTAAGTTTCTGCACAAACCGCGAAGGAAAACTTGCAGGACTGTCGTCCATCACCAACGCATGAACGCCGGCGCTCATTGTCATTTGTCGCGCCAACGCGTCGTCGGGACACACCACATACAACGGGATGTCGAGTCGGAACATGTTCGCTTTTGCAGCTAAGTCGCCGTGGCTAGCAACAACCGCGACCGCAGCAATAAGCTTGCTCGCCGCCAGCACGTGGAGTGACTCCGCAAGCGCGGTTGGTAAGTCTTTCACGACAAGCGCAACGCCGCGAATGTCGTCGTAGTGCGACTTTTCCGCTTCCGCAATGACGGCAGCCATTGCCTGCACCGCAACCGCGGGGTAACGCCCACTCGCACTCTCCGCCGACAACATCACCGCGTCGGCGTGGTCGAACACGGCGTTTGCAACGTCCGCTGTTTCCGCACGTGTTGCCCGAGGACTGTCGGTCATGCTGTTCAACATTTGCGTTGCGACAATCACGGGTTTGCCCGCACGACGGCACGCTTCCACCACGTCCTTTTGCACGACTGGCACTTCCTCCGGCGGAATTTCTACGCCCAAGTCACCACGACCAAGCAGCACGCCGTCGCTCGCAGCAATAATTTCTGCAAGCTTGTCGAGCGCCGCACGTCGCTCTACCTTTGCCATAATCTTCGGCGGCCGCACACCGTACGTACGTGCTGCAGCAGTTGCAAGCTTGCGTGCAATGCGAATGTCGTCGGCACCCGTCACGAATGACAACACCACCCAATCCACACCGTTCTCGACGCCGAACAACAAATCATCACGGTCCTTCGTCGTGAACGGGTCCGCATCAATAGTGCTGTCGGGCAGATTCATGCCCTTGTGCGACTTGAGCACGCCCGGCACCGTCACCTTCGCAAAAATATTCTTGCCGCGCACGCGCTCCACCTTCACCTCGATCGTCCCATCGTCAAAGAGAATGCGATGCCCCGCGTGCACGTCGTTGTGCAATGTTTTGTGCGTCACCGGAATCGGTCCTCCCGTTTTGTAGCTGATCGCAGTTGTCGTCAACGTAATTTCTTCCGCCTTGTGCAGCTCCACACCTTCTTTCGGTAGTTCACCAACGCGAATCTTCGGCCCCTGCAAGTCTTGCAGTATGCCCACCGTCTTCCCCACCTTCTTTGCCGCACCACGAATGGCCTTCAAAAGTTTCTTATGCTCGTCATGCGTCCCATGCGAGAAATTCAAACGTGCCACGTCCATTCCCGCGTGCATCATCCGCACCAACATACTCGGCGCCGCACTCGCCGGCCCGACCGTACACACAATTTTTGTTCGCTTGTGCTGCATACTGATGACAGTATAGCAGAAACTCGTAACACTTACTTTTTCTTTTTTCCCGCCGTCTTCCCGTGCACACTCAACTTCCGTAGCTCCTCCTCAAACTTGTCGATACCTTCAAACGAGTAGTAGACGGACGCAAAGCGAATGTAGGCAACTTTGTCGAACTGGCGAAGTGCGTCCATGACAATGTCGCCCACGTCTTTGCTCGTGATTTCTGTGCCTTTGCGCTTTTGAATTTCACGTTCGACGTCGTGCACCATCGTCCTCAATTGCACTTCTGTGTACGGACGTTTCTCGAGCGACTTCTTAAAACCCGACTCAATCTTCTCCCGCGAATACGACTCACGACGACCATTGCGTTTGACGACCGTGATGTCGAGCAGCTCCATCTCCTCCACCGTCGAAAACCGAAACGCACACTTCTGCCGTTCGCATTCTCGGCGACGGCGGACACTCATGCTGTCGGTCGACAACCGGGAGTCGACCACGCGTGTGGATTTGTGGTTGCAGACGGGACAAAACATAGCTCCCACCACCCTTTATCCCTCCTCCGAGAGGAGGGAAATTCTTACATCATCTTGCGACGAATAAACGCTGGGATTCCAAGTTCATCGTCTTCGTCCTGTTTTTGCGCAGGCTGTTGCTGCGGAGCCTTGGGCTGCTCTTGCACAGGCGGCGCTTGGTACACCGGCTCACGGCGCGGCGGTTCTGCAGGTTGCGATACAACTGCGGTAGGCACACGACGCTCTGCAAACGGCGACTGCTGCACCGGCATGTAGCTATTGCGGCTTGGCGCTTGCGGACGGTACTCCTCACGGCGCGGCGCAGCCCAACTCCCTTGCGGTGCAAGCTCGACATCACCCGCCAACGACGGTGCACGACGATGGTCACGGCTATCGAACCCGGTTGCGACGACGGTAATGCGCACCTCATCATTAAGCGTCGGGTCGATGTTCGCGCCAAAAATAACTTTCGCGTCGTCATCTGCACTGCCGGTGATAATCTTTGCAGCCTCCGCAACTTCGTACATGGCCAAGTCGGAGCTACCAGTGACAGTGAAGAGAATGCCTTTCGCACCGTCGATAGAAATTTCGAGGAGCGGTGACGCAATCGCCTGCTTTGCTGCCTCCACCGCACGATTCTCGCCGGACGCTCGGCCAATGCCCATAAGCGCACTGCCCGCGTTTTGCATGATGGCTTTGACGTCCGCAAAGTCGACGTTAATAAGCCCCGGGATGGTGATGATTTCAGAGATCCCCTGCACGCCCTGACGCAACACGTCGTCGACAATTTTGAACGCTTCCAAGAGCGACGTCTTCTTGTCGATAATCTGCAGCACGCGGTCGTTGGGAATAGTAATGAGTGTGTCGACGTGTTCTGCGAGCTCCAAGTACGCTTCGTCTGCAATGCGCTTGCGCTGCGCGCCTTCGAACGAGAACGGCTTGGTGACAACCGCGACCGTAAGCGCGCCGACCTCACGCGCAATTTTTGCAATTTCCGGAGCAGCGCCGCTCCCCGTACCACCACCTAAACCGCACGTAATAAACACCATGTCCGCACCTGCAATAGCACTGCGAATATCGTTCGCGGTTTCCTCTGCAGCACGCCTGCCAATCTCTGGGTTCATGCCTGCGCCCAGTCCGCGCGTGGCGGTTTTGCCAATAGGAATTTTAATCTGCGCGCTATTTTGGTGCAGCGCTTGTGCGTCGGTGTTCACCGCAATAAACTCCACGCCGCGCAACTTCTCTGCAATCATGCGCATGATTGCCGACCCACCACCGCCGCCGATACCGACAACTTTTATTTTTGCCCCTGCCTCAATCTCCGGTCGAATTTCGCCCATATCGTTTTGGTGTTCAACGCACCGCGTCATGAACACAATTTGTGTTCAATTTGGCTTAACTAAAGCAAATTTTGTACTCACACGTTAACACACGCCGTGTGCATACTCCATGCAACCTGTGGACATATCCACAGCACGTGAAGTGACGGGGCTGATGACAGCGGAATAATCGCGCCGATGCTCCCGCGTATGTCCTGCTGCGAGCCTCGGGTCTATCGGTTGGCAGAAAATACAGACGTCACGTCAGCTGTCTACGCAGCTGCACGCGACGATTTTCCGCGCAACCAGACCCTTGGCTCGCAGCAGGGCATACGCGGAGCGATGTGACCTGGTTGCTCCCGAGTAAGGAAACTGCGGAGTGAGGAGATGTGTCCAGCCGTATAAGGACGTGCAGGGACGCACTCCTTGCGAACGGCGTCACACATAACTCCGAACGAGCAGTTCCTTGCTCGGGGGCAACACGACAGGCAAGAAACGCAAAGGCGGAGTCAAGGGACTCCGCCTATTCAGGTGCAGCGCTGCAGCCCGTCGTCGAGCGCAGCGAGACGAAAGCGACCGGCGGACAGACGACAGAGAGGACGACCGCAGGAAGTCCGAACGAAAGTCTGTCCGGCAAGGGAGCTACGGCACCAACGACTTGAACCACTTGCCGATTTGTTCCGCAACTTTGTCGACCGATTTAAATTTGTTTAAGAACCCGCCAAAACGATTTTTGTTCATTCCTTTTACTGTGTACCCCCATACCGTAAGGCCAATGACCGTGGCAAACGCCGGGTCATACACTTCGTCAATCACACTCGACACCGCAACCGGCACCGCAATGGAACACGGCAAGCGCAACACACGTCGCGCGACGTCGACAATGCCCTCGAGTTTTGCGCCACCGCCTGTCAGCATAACGCCGACCGGGAGCATTCCACTCCGGTCGACTTTGCGCAGCTCTGCGTCAATAGCCTCAAACAACTCCTCAATGCGCGACTCCACAATCTCTGCAATAAAACGGCGCTTCACTACCTCGTCCACATCCGCACCCAACTCCTTCAGCATAAACGTGTGTTTGCGGTCAACCGCGTCCGGAACCGCGTGGCCGTACGTCAGCTTTACCGTCTCCGCAATCTCTGGCGGCACGCGCAAAATTGTTCCAATGTCGCTTGTCACGCGGTCGCCGCCAATAGGCAACACGGCCGTGTGAATAAGGTCGCCCTCCTCAAATACTGCGAGCGACGTCGACCCTGCGCCAATGTTGACCACACACACCCCAAGCTCCTTCTGACGCTGCGTGAGCACTGCCTCTGCCGTAGCAAGCGGCGCGTATACCAAGTCCTCAATGTCGAGCCCCGTGCGATAAATACTCTTGGTCAGGTTTTTCATGCTGGACGAAAGCGCCTGAATAATCAGCGCGTCCACCTCCAAACGAATACCATTCATGCCAACAGGGTCTTTAATCCCCCGCTGCCCGTCGACCGTAAAACTCTTGGGAATAACGTGTAAAATTTCGTAGTTCGACGGAGTAGCGACCGTCCGTGCTGCTTCCATGGCACG
>JBBTZZ010000023.1:0-1402 GCA_038061135.1 Patescibacteria group bacterium | reverse complement strand
GTGGGAGATGGCGATGGTCCGGGTCCAGGACCGCTACTTGTTGAGGACGGCATCACGAGCGCAGTGACGCCGCTGTCGTCATCGTCTTGAATTGGCAATGGAATAGATGCAGAACCGCCAAAGGTTCCAGAGAGGTTAATGTAATACGTGCCGACCGCGCTCGGGTTGGTAATCCTATTTGTTCCGGAACCCGACGACGCAGCATTCGTACCAATTTCAATAACCACCACGCTACCCAAAGCAATTGCACCGCCGTCGCCCGCACAAATCGCAATAGTAATCGTCGTCGATGTTACTGCAACACTCGCCTTTTCTGTCCCGCCACATGTCGCTGCCGTCGTGAGGTCAGTGCCGTCGTCGGCAATGTCGATGTCGTCTTCGGTAATCGACGTCAGTGTGAAGTTCGCGTCAAACGTCAGCACTAACGTCGCAGCTTCACTCACCGTACTTGCGGTGGTAAAGGTAATCGCATGGTTTGACGCGTCCGCTTTGGTGAGTGTCGACGGCTGGTCGTACGCATTTGTCGTTGTTGTCGCTGCAAATGCGGGCAACACAGCAAAAAATGCACACGCACCAATCAGTGCGAATGAAAAAATTGCGCGCATCCTCAAAAACACTCGTGTCATAAAAACCTACCACCGTCGTTTTCGCCACGCCACGATACATGCGCTACAAAACGCGAGTAACACAATGGCCGAACGCCACGGAAACACGACAAACCGCGTCGTCGCGGACAAGGCTGACTCTGCGCCGGGGTACGGCGTTGCAACCAACCGTGCCGTAAACACGCCAACCCTGTGTTGCACGACTTCACGCCACAGTTCGTTAAAAAAACCTCCGCTCTCGTCGTCGCCAATGCGAACGGTGTACACGCGCTGGTCATTCGTCGGCACACGATACAACGACGGGTTCACATCCACCTCGTCCACGAGCATGCCGAAGGTGTTGCGTATTTGCACCGTTCCGTACGGCTGTACCACGCGGTCGCCACCGTTCACGATTGTTGTTGCGACCGTGACATTCAGCGTGCTCATCACACGTGGCGTCACAGAAAATCCATCCACCACCGCATCCGTTTCCGGATTGCCCACAGTAATGAACACTAAACTCGTCACACCACTCGCAACCGCAATGCCATTATCTCCCGACAACTCACGCACGACAAGTCCAACAACGGTCGACTGGTCATCAACATCTGCTGACGGTGACGCAGTAAGAAGAAGTACGCGTGTTGCACCCGAGACAAGTGTAAAACCGTATGTATCGACTGCAAGCCACGACGACGTCTCTTGCGGCAACGGTGCAAACGCAGGACTTTCAAGAGACGAATTCAATGTCACGTCGTATAAACTGACGATGTATTCTTTTTTCGTGTACGACGTATTTGGGACTGTAAAGTCTA
>JBBTZZ010000022.1:0-17628 GCA_038061135.1 Patescibacteria group bacterium | reverse complement strand
CCCGTGCAGCCAAGAAACCCCGTGCAGAGCGTAGCGGCGCACGGGGAGCTTCATTCTCGCTGTGCCTACTGATTCTTGTTGTCAACGCCACACATCTCGTGCAACCAGCACCAGCCGATGAAACTTTCGACGAGCGCAATCCACGCGACGACGAACATAATCATGTTGACGGCGTCACTCTTGTACTCCGGTGCCCATGGACCAAGCCACCACACCGCAAGCGCGAAACGGAGCACGCGGTCCAACTTCCCAAGGTTCTGTTTGCACATACGCAAAGGGGTGAAGAATAGATGATTACAGTGTAGCACCATTACAAAATTCCTGCGTCGACGGCCATGGCGATCCATTTGGTAAGTGTCGTGTGTTGCGGCGACGGAAGTGCGTTGGGCATAAACCATGACAGCTCTTCGATTTTGTCCGGCTCGCCGTTGACGACGTGTGCGGGGTCGATTTTTATTGCGTAGCAAATACTCACCCAGTGCGTGGGGTTGCCGTTGTGCTGACGAAGGACGTTCAGCGTGCCAAGAAACTTTGCCTCAAGTACATCGCATCCAAACTCCTCCTTCACCTCCCGCGTCATTGCGCTCTCAAACGTCTCACCGAATTCTAATGCCCCACCACCCGTATCCCAATTGCCCTGCTCGTCGCGGCACTTCGCCCCGCGTTTGTGCAGCAACACATTCCCCTTGCCGTCGTGCAACACAAAACTTATCGCCACACCAATACAATCCGTTCCGCGTTTGACGTGTGTTTTTGTGAGGTCGGAGGTCATACACTACACCCCATGACACTTCTTAAACTTTTTGCCGCTGCCGCAGTGGCAGGGTTCGTTGCGGCCGGGCTCTTTTGCTTGGTGAGCAGCCCCCTCCGACTCCCCCTTGGGAAGGGGGAGAGTTGCTTCGCCATTCGTCGACACGACGGTTGTGCTGCCGGATGAGCCGTTTGAGGATTCCGATGTTTTGGATGCCGACGACAAGGTCATGCCACGCATAATTTGCGGCGCGAGGTTTAACATTTTCTTTGCCGCGTTTGCTTGGTCGAGCAGCTTAAAGACGTTGTACGCAACTTCGCGCTGCGACTCGTTCATCATTGACGCGTACATGTGGAACGCCTCGCGTTTGTACTCCACCAACGGATCGCGTTGTGCGTAACCGCGAAGGCCGATGGTGTGGCGCAAATACGTCATTTCGTCCAAGTGACGCATCCAGTGCGTGTCGATTGCGCGCAACAACACGCTGCGCTCAATGCGCTGCACAGCATCCTCCCCGCCGAACGTTTCTGCTGCCTCCGCGTACTTTGCGGTCAGCGCCGTCATGGTCGTTTCAATCACGTTGGTGCGTTGCCCCGCAATTTTTTCTTGGTCGTGCGACAGCGTTACGAGTTCTGTGCGGATTGCCGCCTTGGTCGGTTCGTCGAGCGTGGCAATCGTGTTGAGTGCCTCCACAATCTCCTTCGGATCCCAGTCGCCCGCACCTTCCGGAGCCTCGCCCGTGTGAAAATGCACCACCTGCTCCACCTCGCGCTCCACCTGCGCAACAATTTCCGCGTGTGACACCGCAAGCTCGCCCTTCAGGATTTTCTTGCGACGTTCGTACGTACCGACGCGGTGTTTGTTGAGCACGTCGTCGTACTCCAAGACGTGTTTGCGCGTATCAAAGTTGTGTCCCTCTACGCGTTGCTGCGCCTTCTCAAGCGCGTTCGTAATCATCTTGCTTTCAATCGCGTCTGTGTCGTTGAAACCCAGCTTGTCCATGACGCTCTTCATGCGACCGGTTCCAAAAATGCGCATGAGGTCGTCCTCAAGCGACACAAAAAACTGCGTGCTGCCCGGGTCGCCCTGACGCCCTGCACGTCCGCGAAGCTGGTTGTCGATGCGGCGTGACTCGTGACGCTCTGTGCCAATGACGTGCAGACCACCAAGATCCCTCGTCGCCTGTGCTTCCTCGGGACTCGGCGGATTACCGCCGAGAATAATGTCGACACCACGCCCCGCCATGTTCGTTGCCACCGTCACCGCACCACGACGACCGGCTTGCGCAATAATTTCTCCTTCGCGTTCGTGGTTCTTCGCGTTCAACAACTCGTGCGGCACACCGGCCATGGTCAACAGCTGCGACAGTCGCTCGTTCTTGTCGACCGACACCGTACCAATCAACACCGGCTGCCCCGCTTCGTGCCGCGTTTTCACCTCTTGCACCACCGCGAGCAGCTTGCCGTTTTCGGAACGATAAATACGGTCGCTTGCGTCAGCACGCGCGTTAATTTTGTTTGTAGGAATCTGTACAACTTCCAACGTATACGTCTTGCTGAACTCCTCCGCTTCCGTTGCCGCCGTACCGGTCATACCCGCCAGCTTGCCATACAAACGGAAATAGTTTTGGTACGTAATGGTTGCGAGCGTGCGGCTTTCGCGCTGAATTTTTACACCTTCTTTTGCCTCAATCGCCTGGTGCAAGCCTTCACTGTAACGCCTGCCTTCCATGACACGGCCCGTGAACTCGTCGACAATAAGCACTTCGCCGTCGCGGACAATATAATCACGGTCCTTCAAGAACATCGCGTGCGCCTTCAGTGCCTGTTCCGCATGGTGCACATTCTCAAGCCCGCTTTCGTAAAGGTTGTCGACGTTGAGCAATTTTTCAATCTTCTGCAAACCGTCTTCCGTGTACGTACTCGTCCGCATCTTCTCGTCCAGGTTGTAGTCGACGTTCACCACGAGCGCTTTTACCACGTCGGCAAATTTGTAATACGTGTCCGCCGACTCCGCAGCCGGTGCGCTAATAATGAGCGGTGTGCGTGCTTCGTCAATAAGAATACTGTCGACCTCGTCGACGATTGCGAACGCTAAGTCGCGCTGCACCATTGCTGCCGCGTCTTGCGCCATGTTGTCACGCAAGTAGTCGAACCCAAACTCGTTGTTCGTGCCGTACGTAATGTCCGCCGCGTACGCGTCTTGTCGCGACACGGGACGGAGAAAGTCCGTGTGCACTTTAAACGCGTCTGTAGATTTTTCTTTCTCTTCGTCCGTCAACGTAAACTTTTCGTCAAACAGGTAGCCGCCTTCGTGCTGGATGCATCCCACCGAGAGACCGAGAAACGTAAACACACGCCCCATCCACGCGGCGTCGCGTTTTGCCAAATAGTCGTTGACGGTGACGAGGTGCACGCCCTTGCCGACGAGTGCATTCACGTACACCGGCGACGTTGACGTCAACGTCTTTCCCTCACCCGTGCGCATTTCTGCAATCATGCCGCGGTGCAACACCAAGCCTCCCATAAGCTGCACGTCGTAATGACGTTGGCCAATTGCACGCTTGGCTGCCTCACGCACTACCGCAAACGCTTCGTCGGTAATGTCGTCGACGCTCTCACCGTTTGCAAGACGCGTCTTGAACTCGACGGTCTTTGCACGAAGCTGTTCATCCGTCAGCGGCGCGATGCTCGGCTCGAACGCGTTCATGACGTCGACACGACTGCGCAATTCTTTGAGCAGCTTTGCGTTCGGGTCACCGAAGAGTTTGTTGAAAAAAGACATAGTGGGAGAGATGGAGAGATGAAGAGAGACGAGAGATGGTGCTCGACAATACCGGCCAAGTTTGCACCAGAACGCTCTAAAAATCAAGAACGACGAAGTGGATGACGCACTTGCCAAAAAACCATAAATCCGCTAGTATAAAGCGCCCTTAAGGAGAACCGTGCATAACAAAGAACGTCTTTCTGTAGAAGAACTGCTCGAACGCAACATCAAAGGAGCGATCGTTACCATGGGAATGTCGGGCATCGCCGTCACGCAGGTGCGTCGCCTCGTCGTTATCGGTGACGCCCTTCGTGTCGACACCGGCATCACGCTCCGTGCCAGCTCTGCAAGCATGGAATGGCGCCGTACTGCAAAACGGCCGTACACCGTCCTTGCAGAATCACAGGCACGAGCGTTCGTGCTCATCGGATCCTTCGCGCTGCTGCGCAAGGATAGGCGAGGGATGGTGTGCATTCGCACCGACACGAACACGCCGATTCGCATGCCCAAAGGGATGAAAGAAATCCCGTTCCCCAACTTCGACAACCTCTAGCATCGCCTCGTCGATGCCCGCCTCTGCGCCTCGGTAACCCCGGGGCGTTCGTGTTTTTAGAACTCCCCCCCCTCACTGACACACTCCTCCCCTTACCCCTCCTCGAGGAGGAGGGGAATTCTATAAAACAAGCCTTCGCGCAACACTATCAATGTCCCCTGCGCCCATCACCAAAACTACGTCACCGTCTTTTATTTCCTCGCGAAGTTGTTTTTCGACATCATCGAGGCTTGCCGCGTACGAAATATTCAAGGACGAGTTATGCTGTTTAATTGCGTCGACAAGATCGCTGCTCGAAATGTCCGCAGTATCTGTTCTGCCTTTCACGCCGTAAATTTCCGCAAGCACCACAACGTCGGCTGCGTCGAACGCGGTGACGAAGTCGTCGAACAATTCGCGCGTGCGGTTGTGTTGGTGCGGCTGGAACGCGAGGATGATGCGTTTGCCTGGGAAGAATTCTTTTGCAGCAAGGAGTGTTGCTTTAACGGCAGTCGGGTGGTGCGCGTAGTCGGAGATGACGGGAATACCGGCTCCCCCCTTAATCCCCCCTCGGACAGGGGGGAAATCTATGTCTCCCACACGTTCAAAGCGACGCCAGATTCCGGTGAATGATGCGAGCGATTGCGCGATGACGCCGTCGGCAATGCCGTACTGCTTCGCGACAATACGAGCTGCGGCGGCGTTTGCGCGGTTGAAGATTCCCGGTACTCCGATGGAACCGGTAACATCGGAATGTGCGTACGATGAGACACGGTCGCCCTGCAGACGCTGCGAGTTTGCGTCATCGGCATTTACAAAGACGTCGCCCGATGTTTTGTCGACGAGTTGCTGGAACGTTGCGACGACATCGTCCAAGTCTTTGTACACGTCGGTGTGATCGAGTTCCACGTTCGTGATGACGGTCGTTTCCGGCGACAGCGACAGCATCTTGCGCTTGTACTCGTCGCCTTCGATGATGAGAATATCGCTTGCTCCGATGCGCAAATTTCCTAACTCCCAACCCGGCACAAGGCTACCGACGAACACCGTGGGGTCCAACCCGGCGTCCTCGAAGATTTTGCCGAGCATTGCGGTCGTTGTCGATTTGCCGTTGGTTCCCGTCACGCAAATGGTGCGCATGTTTGCCGAAAGCTCGCCCAAGAAACCAAAATGGCCGAGGCTGCGAATGCCACGCGCTGTAGCCTCGACGCGCTCGACATTGTCCTCGCTCGCAGCTTCCGTGTAGACGACAAGGTTGCACTCGGCAGGAATGTTTTTTGCGTCGTGACCGATGGTAATCGCAATGCCGCGACGCACGAGGTCGTCCGTAATCGCTGACGAGGCCGCATCGCTCCCCGTCACAACACAACCTTGCGCCATCAGCCATTTGCCGACCGCGCTGACACCAATTCCTCCTGCGCCGATGAGATGTACACACTTTGCCGACTCGAACATACAAAAATCATTGTCATCCCGAGGAGTCTGACCCTTCCTAACGTCAGGGCAGGCTTGAGGGACCTCACTGAGGAGGTCCCTCCTTACGTCGGGATGACAAAAAATATTAATGCGCAATTCTTTTTTCCTTAAAGTCGATGAGTTGACGCTTCACGTCGTCCTTTGCTGCGTCGATTGCTGCGTACAAATCTTCCTCGATGCTTTCGGCACGGAGCGACGCGCCCGGAATGGTCATCATTATTTCTGCACGCCAAATTTTTCCTTTTTGATGATGCTCGCTCGTCTTGCCGACTTCCACGCGGACGTCGCACGGCGAATAATTCTCACAAAACTTTTCCAGACTGCCGACCTTCTCCTCCACGTGTGCACGAATGGCGTCGGTCATCTCCATGAATGTCGCGAGTATTTCCACGATACGCATAACGCATGAGGTTAATGTACCTCCACTTTAACCTAAAACCCCAAATACTGCACCTCCTCCTGCAGCTGCACGCCGACGCCGTTGCGGACGCGGGTTTTTATGAGGGCGATGAGCTGCACAATTTCGTCCGCCGTTGCTGCGCCTTTGTTGACGAGAAAATTACCGTGGACGTCGCTGACCATGGCGTCGCCGATGCGTGTGCTCTTGAGACCCAGCTGGTCGATAATCCAACCGGCAGGAATGCGTTTGCGTGTTTTGTACTCGTCAGGAACGCTGTAGTGACCATCGAGTTTCGCAATGTCTGCCGTGTCGACGTACCCAAAGTTTTTGAACATGCACCCCGCCGACGACGACCCGAGTGGCTGGCTTGCCTTGCGCCCCGAAAGATTTTTCTCGAGCTGCCCCATTGCCTCGGCGCGGTCGCCTTCGCGGAGCAAGAGTGTCACGTCGAGAATGACGTCGTGTGCGCGTTCCGGCGTTTTGAATATGCTGTGACGATAGTCGAAGTGCACTTCGTCACGACGGAGCGTCTGCACGACGCCGTCATGCAGCACACGCACGCTTTCTACCGCGTCCTTTGTCTCCCCACCAAAACACCCCGCGTTGCCACGCACCGCACCGCCCATTGTCCCTGGGAGTGAAATCGCCCACTCGAACCCGCGCAGCCCCTTCTCTGCTGTTGCGCGTGCGACTGCTGCAGAGATGACTCCGGCTTCTGCCATGACACGTGTACCATCGATTTTCAGCACGCGGTTCGCGGCTTTGATGACAAGGCCGTCAAACCCCGCGTCGCTCACCAACGTGTTGCTGCCGCCGCCAAGCACAAACCACGCAACGCCGCCACGATTTGCGAGTGCAACCGCGTCAACAATATCCGTACTCGTTTTTGCCTCCACAAAATGACGCGCCGGTCCGCCAATGCGAAAATTGACATGCTTTGCAAGCGGCTCGTGTTCTTTGTATTGCGCGCCAAACCGTGCGGAGAGTTCTGCACCGAAATCCATAGTAAGGAAAGTGTAGCATGATTCTCATAGAATTCCCCTCCTCTTCGAGGAGGGGTAAGGGGAGGAGTGAATTTTCAAGGCTCACTCCCCCTCCGACTCCCCCTCTACAAGGGGGAGAGTTCTAGAAAACACATCACCCCTGCCGAAATGTTCGACAGGGGCGTTACGAGTCGACGAGACCGCGGGCGACGAGGTTTGCGCGACCTTTTTCGTTGTGACTGAGGTACAGGTCAAACGCATTCCGTGCGTCAAGCTTACGACCAAAGTTACGCTGCGCAAAGGGGTCAAGGTACCGCGTCACATTTCCCTCGCCGGTTCCCACGTAATGCTCCAAGCTGGCGTCAAAATAGTCCCAGAGCACCATGGTATTCAGCAAGTCGACGGAACGGTACACGAACCGCGTGATTGCTTCGTCGTCGTCGAGGCCGACCTTCATGTACCAATGCAAGTGGTAGATGGCCACGAGGTCGAGCGCGGCGCCGCTTGGCTGCCACCCCTCCTCTGCGCTGATGACGACCCCGCCGTCAGGTCGGAGCATCCGATACGCGTTGACGACAAAGTCCTTACTTTCCTTGTCCTCCTTCCCCCCCTTCTCCGCATCCGCAAACGCCTCCCGACGCTCGCGACACACGCGGACCACCGGCAACACCACGAACGACGTCGTCGACGAACCGTGTCCGCCCACACCTGCAAGCAGTCGCTGCAGTTGTGACACCGTCGTCGTAGTCATCATGCCGTCGACCACGTACGCCGCAAGGAGCGCACGTGCTTCCGGTGACGTCAGCGTTTCCGGAAACCGCGCAACCTGCTTGGCAAGTTCCGCGGGCGCCGTCACCTTTCCGTTTTCGTCGAGCGTGAGCGTACCGTCCACAATGGCGTCGAGCAGCATGCCGTAGCGCGCACACGCCTTCCGTCCAATCCTGTCCATGACACTATCCATGAAGCCTCCTAGGCAACAAAATACTGGCATTTTTTGCACGTTTCGTCAACAAACAAAGCGACCACCCCCGAGAGAGTGGCCGCCGAGGCGGAACACTGTGGGAGTGGTCGTACTACTGCGTGGCCTGTTCGCTCAGGCCTTCTTCTTCCTCACGTTCCTTCAACGCCTTCCAGAGGTCGGCGTCGTCCGCAAGTTCCTTCTTCATCTTGGCCAACAGGTTCTCCCTGATGGCAAGGATGATCTTGGAACGCTGGAACTCCGTCGACTTCCGCATGGCCTCCACGACGAGCACAAGGAGACGGTTGCGCTTGGCGACCGCGATGTTCAGCTTGCGCTGTTCGTCGCGGTAGTAACCGACCGTGTGGTCAGAATACTCAAGCTTCGCGTCCTTTTCCCGCACCATGACCGCGAGCGCATCACTGTGTTCGTTGCCGAACGCCGTGTGGGCGTGAAGGCTCTCGCTGAAGAGCATCGCAACGACTGAGGACGGCGTGTTCTCGGTGACGACCACACGGTTTCCCATGCGGTCACACAGAACTGCCCTGCCCCAGAAGTCTTTCTTGATTCGCCAGTTCTTGTGACACGCGCCAGAGAGCGCGGGACGCAGGAACGGATAGCGTACCAGGATGACGCCGGCGATCTCGCCGTTATGGAACGCGACGACCTTTGCCCAACCATCCAGACTCACGAGCCACCACACGAACAGGTAAAACGCCCCGATGGAAACGGTCGTAATCCCCCACCAGAGTGCCGTCGCCTTCGCGGTTTCCGTGAGCACGAGCAGGGTCTTGTCGACCTCACTCGCACCCGCGTACGCCGTGTCGAACGTCGCCATGTCGTCACGCACCTGCCGCTCCTCCGCCTTCCGGAAGGAATCAGCTTCCTTGTAGGCCTGCTTTTCAGCCGCCGCGTCGGGGTAGGCCTTCGCCCACTCCTCCTCGAGGGTGCGGTCAGATGCGATTACCGCGTGATACTTGCCCTTCACACTTTTCGCCACGCCATGCGTGCGGTAGAGCCGGATCAGGCTCTCCTCACCGTAAGTCGCCCAGGACAGGCCGTGGGTGGCCGCTGCCCAGTCCTTGTAACAACCGGGGTGGGACTCCTTGCACTCACGATAGTCGTAGACGTCGTACTTCGCGAGCACAGCGTCAGTCCGGTCCTTCCAGATCTGGCAGAGCACTAGGAACGTCTCCATGCGGACGCGAGCCGATGGGTTCGGGATCTTCGCCGCGAGCTCCTTCGCCCTATACAAGGGTTGCTCTTTGTCGAGCGCGTAAAGCGCGTCGTCGATCGCCTTGATGTTGGCGTGCGCGGATTCGCTCCGTGCCTTGTGCACCTCGTAGGTGCGGATGGCTTCGATGCGGGCGGTGTCAACCACGGGGTCGACGTTGTTGGTGACGCACCACGACGCGAAGAGCGCCATGATGACGATCGCGCTGGCCGCGATCATGCCCTGGAGCGTTTTTAGGCGCATCCAGAAGTTTTTGAACAGTTGCATTCCTTCCTCACAGCGTACCGGTCTCTTTCGCCCGGACAGTGTTGGGTCAAGCGGCAAAGGCAGCGAAAATTCGCCCCAATGTCGGTCGACAGTCACGCCCAGCAGGATTGCCAGACGCCGCTAAATATAGCATAAAAATGGCGTTTTGTCAATGAAATGGACACTAAATGCCCTTATATTGCGTGTATTTATCCCATCCTGAGGAACGAAGGATCTCTCACGAGGGATCCTTCGTCGGTCGGACCTCCTCAGGATGGGAACATTTCACTTTTTACTTTTCACTTTTCACTCTATACTTCCCCCGTATGATCAACCCCCTCTTTTCTGCCGACCCCGAGATTGCCAAGTTGCTGGAGCTGGAGCTTGAACGCGAGCGTACGGGGCTCGAGATGATCCCGTCGGAGAACTTTGTGTCCCCCGCTGTCCTTGCGGCACTTGGGAGTGTCGCAACGAACAAGTACGCGGAGGGCTACCCAGGCAAACGCTACTACGGCGGCTGCACGTACATTGACGGCATGGAGCAACTTGCCATTGACCGGGCGAAGCAACTGTTCGGCGCAGAGCACGTGAACGTCCAACCCCACAGCGGCGCGCCGGCAAACATCGCCGTGTACACCGCGCTGTTGCAGCCCGGCGACACCGTGCTCGGCATGGACTTGTCACACGGCGGTCACTTAACGCACGGTCACCCCGTCACCGACAGTGCCAAGCGGTACAACTTTGTGCGCTACGTGACGACGCCCGAGGGAACAATCGACTACGACAACTTGCACGCCATGGCGGTGGAGCATAAGCCGAAGTTGATCCTCGTCGGCTACTCGGCGTATTCGCGCGAGATTGACTACGCACGCGTCAAACAGATTGCGGACGAGGTTGGCGCGATGACGATGGCGGACATTGCGCACATTGCCGGGCTCATTGCCGGCGGCGAAATGGCGAACCCTGTGCCGCTGTTTGACGTGGTGACGACGACGACACACAAGACGCTGCGCGGACCGCGCGGTGGGATGATTATGTGCAAGGAGGCGTTTGCAAAAGCCATCGACAAAGCAATCTTCCCCGGGCTACAAGGCGGCCCGCACGAACACACCATTGCCGCAAAAGCCGTTGCGTTCGGTGAGGCGCTGTTGCCGTCGTTTAAAACGTACGCAGCGCAGATTCGCAAGAATGCCAAGGTGCTTGAGTCGGAATTGCGTGCGCACGGTTTTACGCTCATGTTCGGCGGCACGGACAACCACTTGCTGCTCGTCGATGTCACACCAAAAGGCGTTACGGGTGACATTGCCGAGAAAGCACTCGATGCGGCCGGAATTACCGTCAACAAAAACATGATCCCGAACGACACACGCAAACCACTCGACCCCAGCGGCATTCGCTTGGGCACTCCGGCGTTAACAACGCGAGGAATGAAAGAGGACGACATGAAAAAAATCGCAAGCTGGATTGACCGCGCGATTACGGCGCACGACGATGCAGCGAAGCTCGCAGAGATTAAACAAGAGGTTGCGACGTTCGCTTCTGCATTCCCTCTCTACGAAGGACTCAGCTATGTCGAGTAACGACGCGCTTCTCAGTCAGTACGCAACCATCGACTCGCTCGCAACACGACGCGACCTGTACCAATACGCAACGGGCGCGTCACTGACGGAAGAAATTTTCTCTCGTCTCAACGGCTTTCCAGGCATGTCATTTTTGGACGTCGGCTGTGGCTATGGTGCGGACGTGGCGACACTGCTCGAGAAATTTCCGGACACACACGCGGTGGGCATCGACCAATCTGCGGGAATGATAAACGACGCACGACAACGCGCACCCGGCGCAACGTTTCTTGTTGACGATGCAAAAACATTTACGCTCGACGAACGCTTCAATCGCATTCTCGTACGCCACGCGCTGCACCTTGTCGATGATCCGCAACAGGCAATACAAAATATCCTTCAGCATCTCGCTCCGAACGGACGAGCAATATTCGTTACGCATAGCCTCTCCTCACTCCCAAATTTTAACAACTGGCGTGAGTGGTTCGAAGTGACAGCGGGAATTTCCTATCGCTCACCGGGTGACGCATTCACCGTCGAAAATGATGCCGCGCGATTCGATGGTGATAGTCGAACAGTCACAGCAGAAAAACTCACGTCTATCATTCGCCTCACCAACGCAGAGCCGATACTCTCCTACATTCGCTCGCAGAAACGATGGAGTCGACCGCTCACAGATGACGCACTCGAGATGCTGCTCAATCACGCAAGAGAAGAAGTGACAAACGCGATTGCTACACACGGCAGCTTTGAAGAACAATCCGTCAATGGGATTATTACCGTGACGCGCGAATAGAAAAATCCGCTCACTAAAAACCACCCCTTACCCCTCCTCCGAGAGGAGGGAAATCCTAAAACTGGACAAGATCGCGAACGCGCCACGAGAACTCCCCTCCTTTCGAAGGAGGGGTCGGGGGTGGTTGGAGCCCGTATGTTATGGATAAAATTTTCAACGCACTTATCATGAAGGAACGACGGCAGCTCCTACGTCATCAATCGCCATTCTCTGAAAAGCGTTTGTGGGAGCACATCCGAAAGTCGCAGATCGATGGCATCAAGTTTCGTCGACAGACAAGTATCGGAAATTTTGTCGTCGATTTCTACGCACCGTCGCTGAAACTCATCATTGAAGTAGATGGCGATTCACATTTTACGGACGAAGCACGTGAATACGACGAAGCGCGAACTACAGCAATCGAGTCGCTCGGTCTAACGGTACTTCGCTTTACAAATGATGAGGTCGTGCAGGATATCGAAAATGTGTTGGAGCGAATTCGAAGGTTTGCTGTGGCTCAAGCCACTCACACCAAACCACCCCTTACCCCTCCTTCGAAAGGAGGGGAATTCTAGGGTCGCTCTTGGCTCCTAACCCTTCTGCACTTCCATCGCCTTGATCACGTTGAACAGCAAGTACGCCACGGTGAGCGGGCCGACGCCGCCGGGGACGCGGCTCATGAAACCGGCGTGACCGTCCAGGTCGGGCGCACTGTCGCCGACCACGCGGCCGTCTGCGGTTTTGTTTGTGCCGACGTCAATGACAATAGCGCCTTGCTTGACCATGTCGCGCGTCAAAAACCCTGCTTGTCCGACGGCGATAATGATGATGTCGGCCACGCGCGTTTTTGCTGCAAGTGCGGACGCGTCGCTTTCCACAAACGTCGCCAACACGCCGGCCTCACGCATAAGGTCGACAATGGGCTCGGAGAAAATCGCGCTGTTGCCAACGATGACGGCGTGCTTTCCGGCAAGCGGCGCACGGCTTGCTTGGAGCATGCGCATGACGGCGAGTGCAACAGGTGGGACGAGTAACGGCGTGTCGGCGGCGAGTGCTTTGCGGTTCTCGGGGTGAAACCCGTCGACGTCTTTGTTCGGGTCGATTGCGGCAACGACCGCGTTCGTGTCTTGGTCGCCTGGAAGTGGCAATTGTACGAGCACGCCGTGAATGTCTTTGCGACCGTTGAGCTCCGTAATTTTGTCGACAAGCTCTTGTGTCGTCACGTCCGCAGCAAACAAAAACTTTTCAATGTAGATGCCCACCTCTTTCGCCGCCTTCTCTTTGAGGCTCACGTACAAATGCGACGCGGCGTTGTCGCCGACAAGCAAAACTGCAAGGCCCGGCGGGTGCGGCAACTTGGCAATGCGCTGCGCAGCCTTCTCCCGAATATTTTTTGCAAGCACGTTGCCGTTGAGAATTTCCGTCATATTGCGTAGGAGAATACGCCAAAACTAAAAAAATGGGAATATTGGAGCTGCCGAGCCCATCTCGTTACTCGCCTACTCGCTACTCGCCACTTCCCAACTCGTCACTTCCCATCCACCACCACCAACACAATATTCGCCAGGAACACCACGCCGGCAAGAAAGACCAGCCACTGCGGGATGGTGAGAAGGTTTTTTGACGCGTGCGGGTGGAGTCGCATTTTCTCGTACGCCGTAACAAGCACAAGACCCATAAGCCCACCGCCAATTCCTCCGGTGATGTTGATGACAGAAACGAAGTCGGTCGACCCAAGGAGCACGACAGCAAACGGGATAAGCACCGCTATTGCCCATGCAGAAAAATATCGCACGCGGTAGTCGTAGGTGAGCGTGTTTATGGTGACGACGCCGTGTGTCATAAATGCACTGCCCACGGTGCACAACCCAATTGCGCTTCCAATCACGAGCATTGCGGGGCCAAGTACCTGCGCCAGTCCGTACAACGCTTCTTGCGACGTGCCAAGCCCGCTCACACCAACAACAATCGCGGCAAACGCGATGTACAGCGCAGCAACAATGCCGACGCCTACGGTAAGCGCACGGGGCAACAGGTGCTTGTGACGGCCGAGTACGTCGCGCATTTCCGGTACTGCGCCAAACCCGTTGAACGCGAACAGTGCGACGCCAAATGGAAGAAGAGCAAACTGCGAACCGCGCACTGCGAAGTTGGCAACGTCGACATGCGGCGCGGCGAGTACGACCATGAGCGCGACTAACACGAGATACGCGGCAATGATGTATTTCTGCACACGCATGACCGTCAGCATGCCGCCGAACATTGCAACCGCACCAAACAGCAAGAACAGTACGCGGTACAACAACAACCCACCGCCAACGATTGGCGCGAACAACACGTGCGCAAAACTGCCGCCTACAAGAATGTACGCAACGAGCGTACCAAACGCGGACACAAAAAACGCGGCTGCGGCAAGCACGCCGCCAAACGGCCCGACGTACTGACGCATAAGCCCGACGAACCGTGCGTGACCGCTGGTGTGGAGCGCGATGTCGGCGTACAGCAAGTACGCAACAAGGCTTGCCGCACCGCACAAAAGAATGGCGAGCACGCCCACGCCAAACCCCGCCTGCGCCACCACGTACGGCAACGCAAAAATTCCGACCCCGACAACGTTCCCCAAGAACGGTCGCAAGCTTTTCCAAAACACTTTTCTCGCGTCCTCCATATCGCTTACAGTATACACCAACTACCCACTACTCCCACCCACACACGCTTCGCCCTATAATTTGGAGGGGTCCTGTCACTTCGCCACCCCGTAGGTGCTCGAACTTCGCGATGCTCGTTCGGCGCGCCTCCGGGGTCCCCGCTCGTGCCACCCCTTTTCCTGAATTTGGCGCCGAGCCGCCTCGCTACTCGTCTACTCGTTACTCGCTACTCCCCCGTCCCCAGCTTCTCCACTTCCTCCCCCGCCCCGAGTGCGCTAAGATTCCCCCGCTATGGTAAACCCCGCAGGGCGCATTCCGCCGCACAACCTGGAAGCCGAGCAGTCGCTGTTGGGCGCCGTGCTTGTCGACCAAGAAGCGCTTCTTAAAGTCGCCGACGCGGTGAAGCCGGAAGACTTTTATCGCGACTCACACCGCATTATTTTCGAGACGATGATGGAACTTGCGGAGCGCCATCAACCGATTGACATTCTCACCGTCGGCAACCGACTTGAGGAGAAAAGTATTCTCAAACAAATTGGCGGACGCACTGCGCTTGTGGAGCTGACGAACGTTGTTGCAACGGCAGCGCACATTGCGCACTACGCAGAAATAATCGGTAAGAAGGCGACGTTGCGCCGGCTCATTCACGCGGCTGCGGAAATTACGGAGCTGGGGTACGACGAGTCGCAAGACACGGACTTGGTAGTCGACGACGCAGAACAACGACTCTTCAACGTGTCGAGCAACATTCACAAAAACTCTTTTGTCCCGCTGCGCTCCGTTCTTACAAACGCATTTGACCGCATTGACGAACTCCATCGCGAGCGCGGAAAGCTGCGCGGAGTGACGACCGGGTTTACGGGGTTGGACAACTTGCTCGCAGGACTGCAAAAGTCCGACTTGGTGATTCTTGCCGCACGTCCGTCTGTCGGTAAAACGTCGTTTGCACTGGACATTATTCGTGCCGTCGCGCTCAAGGCTAAACAGCCGGTTGGGTTCTTCTCGCTCGAAATGGGCAAAGAGCAGTTGGTCGACCGTCTCATTTGTGCAGAGGCAGGCGTTGACTTGTGGAAACTGCGTAACGGCCGACTGTCGGAAAACGCCGACGACTTCCCACGCATTGGTGAGGCACTCGGCAAGCTGTCGGAGGCGCCCATCTTCATTGACGACTCACCGATGGCGAACATCATGACCATCCGCACGAAAGCGCGACGGCTGCAAACAGAACACGGGCTCGCGCTCATTGTCGTCGACTACTTGCAGCTCATGGAAGCGCGCAAGGCAACGGACAATCGCGTACAAGAAGTTGCAGAAATTTCGCGCGGACTTAAACAGATTGCGCGTGAGTTGCAAGTCCCCGTGTTGGCGCTTGCGCAGTTGTCGCGTGCGGTGGAAAATGAAAAACCATCCATTCCTAAACTCGCGCACTTGCGTGACTCGGGTTCCATTGAGCAGGACGCGGACGTCGTCATGTTTTTGTACCGCAAAGCCGCCGACCGCAACTATCAGCCAGAGGAGCTGACGCCCGAGGAACGCAACTCCGCAGAGGTGCACATTGCCAAGCACCGTAACGGGCCGACCGGCATGGTCAAGCTCTATTGGGACGCAGCGCGCACAAGCTTCAAAAACTTGGACCAAGCACACAGCACCGCAACGCCGTACACCGGCGCTGGCGCGACAAAGCCAGCCACGCAGCCGATGGCGTCATCCCCAACTACCCACTACCCCAACCCACACCCAAGCCCCGTTACCCCGCCTCCCAACCCGAACATCGGCCTCCCACCCGGCGTGCCGCCTGCAGGCTTTGCTTCGTAGACGTCGTTCCGTTACACTGTCGGCAGCTGCTTTTCACTTTTCTCTGTCTATGTTCAACAAACTCAAAGAACTCAAAGACCTCCGCGACCAGGGCAAAAAGATGAAGGAGATGATGGACGATATCGTGGTCGTCGGCGGCAGCAGCGGCAACAAGGTGATGGTGACGCTGAATGGCAGTCACGAGTTGCTTGGCGTCCAGATTGACGACGACCTCGACCGCGCAAAAATTGCCGACGGTGTCAAAGACGCGTTCGCCGACGCCAACCGCAAGTTGCAAACAGAGCTCATGAAAAAAATGAAAGACATGGGCGGCTTGGGCGGACTCGGCGACATGATGAAAGGAATCGGAGGGTAACATGCGCAAATTCCCCACGCCAATTCATAACGCGGTTGCGGCGCTTGGGCGACTGCCGGGCGTGGGGCCAAAGACGGCGCTGCGGTATGCGTTTGCGTTATTGCGATTGTCGAAGTACGACCTGGACAGCATTGCGCGCGCTATTGTCGAGCTGAAAAACGTGACGACGTGCGAGGTGTGTCACGCGCATGCAGAGCGAAGTGTGTGCGACATTTGCAGTGACGCGACACGATCCGACGACGTGTTGTGCGTTATTTCCGAGTCACGTGATATTTCTACCATTGAGGCGACACAGACGTACCGCGGAAAATACTTCGTGCTCGGCGGAGTGTTAAACCCCATCGATGGTCACACGCCCGACACGCTCAACGTCGCCGCACTCGTGACGCGCCTGCAGTTTGCGCCGCAGATTGCGGAAGTTATTTTAGCGTTCTCCCCCGACGTCCACGGCGAAACGACGATTTTATATCTCACCAAAACCATCCACGCCCTTCACCGCCGCACCACCCGCCTCGCCCGCGGCCTCCCCATGGGCGCCGACATTGAGTACGCCGACGAAGTCACTCTTGCATCGGCAATGACGGGACGGTCGGAGACATAATGTCGTATACTGGTAGGCGTATGACCGTTGAAAAACACGAGCCCAACGAAGGTACATCGGAGCAAGGGCCTGCGATGGAGGAACGTCGTGTACGCCATATCGATTTTGCCAATGCATTACAAGAAAACCCGCGAGCGAAAAAACTGCTTTTTCTTTTGGCTACCGAAAAATTTCCCTCGCCGGATGTCGCAGATCGTATCGACACGGATGCAGTCTTGCACGAACTCCGCATGCGACTGCCTACCGCAGAAGATGTCTGGCATGAAGCAACGCGGCGCGTGCAGCACATTACCACCGAGCGCTTGCCGGGACAGACTGACACGGACTATGCGACACGGAACACAGAAAAACAAGAAGAGTATTTGGGGGAGTTACGACGGTCATTTGATGCCATCTACACCTCGTTCGTCAGCGAACCCACACCACCAACCGCAAAAAATGCACAGCGCGCTCTTGAAGGTCTGGCGACTATTGCTCATGATGCTGCACGCAAGCAATTCGACCCATCGACCACACAATACCTCGCGCA
>JBBTZZ010000021.1:0-1719 GCA_038061135.1 Patescibacteria group bacterium | reverse complement strand
TGCAACGGGCAAAGGCGCAGAAAACGGCATTCTCATCAAAGGCGGTGACCCGCTGGAGGCCGCGTGCAAAATTCGTGCAATAATCTTCGACAAAACCGTAACGCTCACCAAAGGGAAACCCGAGGTGACGGACGTCGTTCCCTCCCCTACGCACGAAGAAGACGAGATCATGGAGATTGCTGCCGGGCTAGAAGCAAAGTCTGAACACCCGCTTGCAGAGGCAATCACTCGCTACGCCAGTGAGGAGTCGCTTGTGTCTGCACAAGTGACAAACTTCCAAGCCGTACCCGGTCACGGCGTACGTGGTGACGTGAACGGTGTGACGTATTACTTTGGCAATCGTAAATTGATGGACACGCTCGGCATTACCGTTAGTCGCTTGGAACGCAAAATGCGAAAGCTTGAGGAAGACGGCAAAACCGCAATGCTCCTCGCTGACGCAAATGGTGTACTTGGTATCATCGCGGTTGCGGACGCGATCAAGACGACCACACCCACCGCCATTGCTGCACTCAAGCACATGGGGCTCACGGTCTACATGATCACCGGCGACAACATGCGCACCGCAATGGCCATCGCGCGTCTCGCAGGTATCGACGAACAGTGCGTCCGCGCAGAAGTGCTACCAGAAGACAAAGCAAACGAGGTAAAAAAGATCCAAGCAACCGGCGTCAAGGTTGCCATGGTCGGCGATGGACTGAATGACGCCCCGGCACTCGCCCAAGCCGACGTCGGCATTGCCATGGGCAGCGGCACAGACGTCGCAATGGAAGCGGGCGGCATTGTGCTCATGAAAAGCGACTTGCGTGACGTCGTGTCCGCAATACAGCTCAGTCGCGAAACACTTGGGAAGATCAAGCAAAACTTGTTCTTCTCACTCTTCTACAACGTCATTGGCATCCCCATTGCCGCCCGTATCTTTATTGGCTTTGGCATTGTGCTCCGTCCAGAACTTGCTGGCCTTGCAATGGCACTCAGCTCCGTCTCCGTCGTGTCGAACTCGCTCCTCTTGCGCCGCTTCCGTCCGAACCATCGCAACTGGCTGTCGACATTCGCCCCTATTGTTATGACGACAGTGTTCACCATCGCATTCATCCTGCTCGCTCGTGTGAGCGTGATGGCAGCTGACTAACGTAGTAACTTCCGTGTAGTCAACAGAAAAAGCAGCCACAGCGGCTGCTTTTTCTGTTGAGAGTAGGCTAAATCAGCTTTCTTTTTTTCAGTTACTTTTTTGTTCGACAACACACGCTATGAAACGAGTGAAAGACGAGCGAACCGACGAGGCCATATGCGAAGCTCAATACGCCGCCCCAAACGACGCTTCCGATCCCGTACCCTTGAAAGCCGGGAAAGAGCAGCTTCAACGAAAGGAGATGGTGCGCAAGCACGTCTGCGCCGTACGGATAAATCGTCGGCCAGACAAGGCAGAGGGCATAGAGCAGAACAAAGAAGCCACCGACGCGCATTGCGTGTGTCGTAGACGCTGCCTTCATAGAATAATATATTTGCGGTCGTTAATCGACCTGATAAGCAAAGTATATCACGAATCGTATTGCCGAAAAATCAGTTTTCTTTTACCCTGCATGAAGTATGAATCTACTTGGAACTATACGGGGAATTGTGGTGAGAGGCCTCGGCATTGCGGGACGTAATTTGGGTTTCCCCACCGCGAACATTTTGCCGAACATGATCGTTGGTATTCCCGACGGTGTGTACGCG
>JBBTZZ010000020.1:0-1877 GCA_038061135.1 Patescibacteria group bacterium | reverse complement strand
CAAACCACCCCCGACCCCTCCTTCGAAAGGAGGGGGGTTCTAGCGCCGCTCGCGGATGCGCTGGCCTTCTGCCGTGTCCTCTACTCGGTAGCCGAGGGTGGCAATTTGGTCGCGGAGAGCGTCGGATTGCGTCCAGTCTTTTGCGTCGCGTGCGGTTTGACGTGCGTCGATAAGTTTCTGTGCCTCGTCGGACATGCGCACCGGGCGTGCAACCACGTCCTCAAGCGCAAGGCCGAGCACGTCGTCAAACGCAAGCACCGTTGCCGCCTTTACGTCCGTCGGTAACGCCGCGTCGTGTACCACGTCCCACAACATTGCCAACCCCGCGGCAGTGTCCAAGTCGTCTTGTGCGCGCTCCATAAACGCTGTCACGCGTGCTGCGTCCGGTGTCGATGGTTTGTCCCACGTGCGTACCGTATCGACAAGTTTGTTGAGCGCGTTCTGCGCGGCCGTCACCGCGTCAAACGTAAAGTTGAGCTGCGTACGGTAATGCGCGCCAAGCACAAAGTAACGGAACGCAAGCGCGTCGATATCGTGTGCAGCGAGGTCGTCCAGGTTGTATACGTTGCCGAGCGACTTACTCATCTTGCCGCCGTCAATCAGCATGAACTCGTTATGCATCCAGTAGTTCGCTTCCATCACGCCGTTCGCCGCCGCAGTCTGCGCAATCTCGTTCTCGTGGTGGACCGCAATGTGGTCGACACCACCCGTATGCACGTCAAACGGCACGCCCAAATACTTTTCGCTCATCGCACTACACTCAAGGTGCCAACCTGGAAAACCTTTGCCCCACGGCGACTCCCACTCCATTTGCCGCTGTGCGTCCGTCATTGAAAACTTCCACAACGCAAAGTCGGACGAATTGCGCTTTTCCGTATTGACGGCAACGCGTGCGCCGTCTTCCTTCTCGTCCAACTTCTGCCCCGACAGCTTGCCGTAGTCAGCCAACTTCGACGTGTCAAAGTACACGCCGTCGGTGGTGAGGTACGTAAACCCATTCGCCTCCATCTTCTCGACGAGTGCAATCTGCTCCGCAATGTGGTCGGTCGCCTTCGGTTCGACGTGCGGCACGAGCAGGTTCAGCTTCCGTGCGTCGTCGTGGTAAAGCTGCGTGAACTTCGCGGCAATGTCCCACGCGGTCTCGCCCGTCTTCTTCGATGTGACTTCCATCTTGTCCTCTCCCTCGTCACCGTCACCCACCAAGTGCCCAACGTCGGTAATATTAATGACGTGCGTCACGGCATAATTGCTCGCCTCAAACATGCGGCGCAACACGTCAGCAAAAATAAACGCACGGAAGTTGCCGACATGACCGCGGCCGTACACCGTCAGCCCGCAGGTATAGATGCCCACCTTCCCGTCAACAATCGGCACAAACTCAACCATCTCCCTCCCCAACGTGTTCTGCAAAAAAATCGCCATAGTGCGGACACTGTAACAAACTCGGTGTGGGGACGCAAAAACACTTAACCCCGCCTCAAGGAGCTGAGACGGGGTCGTTGAACGTGACGTCGATGTCGTACTCGCCATAGAGGGAGGATAGCCGAGCCTCCAGGCCGCCGAAACGTTGGCGCGGGGTCATCGGTGTTTTACCGTGAACGAACTGACGAACGAGCATCGCAGCTTCCAACAAGGACATAAAGACCTTCGAAAGACGCATGCCGACACTCTTCGCGTTGATTTGCTCCTCCATGTCGTGCACCACGGAGTTGAGGTCGGCATGGATTGCCAGGAGCCTCCCCCCGAAGTCAGATCCATGCTCGACATATTCGCTCCGCACCACAAACCTCATACTCTTGAACCACCCGTCGAAGTCGAACGGCGGCACAGGGGCCGTGTTCGCCAGCCGAGCCACGTGCTCAAGCGCGAGGCCGGCA
>JBBTZZ010000019.1:3711-17918 GCA_038061135.1 Patescibacteria group bacterium | reverse complement strand
GGAGTTCTCTCTGCGGTGCTCAATACTGGAGGGGAGCTGATGGTGCGGGACGTGCTGGCGTGTGTCGACAGCGTACACCGAAACGGTCAACACCTGTTCGTGCAGACGCGGACGGAACGGAATCGTTGGACGGTGATGACGTACGACATGAACACGCTCGAGCAGACCGGCAATAGCCTGAATGGACGTAGCAAGTTCAACCTCGCGACCGCGGTCGTTGCTGCGGACGGCGCGCTGTTCGCGGCTATGCAGCGGAGCGAGAAGTGGGTGACGGTCGTCGGTCCTCGCGGACAGTACGGCCACGACTACCACGAGGTGCGTGACATTGCCGTCGTCGATGGCTTTGTCACGTTCATCGGTCGTGTTGACGGCAAGGTCGTCCGGGTGCGCGTTCCGGTGTAGACACAATCGAGTTCGTCGCGTGCGCGCGGTTGGGGCTAGCCCTTGCCGCGCGTTGTGTTTTGTCCCTCTTCGCTCTTCGCAATCTTGTGCTAAACTGCCCCCATGCTCGAGCCCAAAGAGGAAATTAAGCAAAAGCTGGACGTGGCCGACGTGGTGGGCGGCTATATTCAGTTGAAACCCGCGGGGAGCGGGAGTTTTAAGGGCATCTGCCCGTTTCATGCGGAGCGCACCCCGTCGTTTCACGTGTCGAGGGAACGGCAAATTTGGCATTGCTTTGGGTGCGACAAAGGCGGCGACATTTTCGCGTTCGTCATGGAGCTGGAAGGCATGACGTTTCCGGAGGCGCTTAAGCATCTCGCGTCGCGTGCCGGCGTTGCCCTTCCGGAGTACAAGCCGCAACCCAAAGAGGTGGTCGACGCAAAAGAGTCGCTGTTGTCTATTCACGTCCTTGCGCAAAAGTTTTACGCGACGGTGCTGCGCGACCATCCCGACGCTGCGGAGGCGCGTGCGTATCTTGCCGACCGCGGGATCACACAAGAGCTTGTCGACAAATTCGGTCTCGGTTACGCGCCCGACCGTTGGGACACGTTAGTCCAGTTTCTCGGAGGTCGCGGCATTGCGCGTGACGCAGTGGTCGACAGCGGACTTGGCCTCAAGAAAAAAAGTGGTGACGGACTGGTCGATCGGTTTCGTCATCGGATTATGATTCCGTTGACGGACCCTGTTGGCAACGTCGTGGGGTTCACGGCGCGCATCATGAAGTCGCAAGGGCAAACCACAACGCCCGACGCGCCAAAATATATGAACTCGCCCGAGTCGGCTGTCTATCACAAAGGCGAAATGCTCTACGGCTTGTCGCTCGCGAAGACGGGAATACGCACGGCGAAGTGCGTTATTGTTGTGGAGGGCAATCTCGACGTCATTGCGTCGCACAAAGCGGGCGTGGAGAATATTGTCGCGAGTTCTGGAACAGCATTAACCGAGATGCAGCTACGCATGCTGCAGCGCTACACCAAGCAAATTGTGTTCGCGCTCGACGAAGACGCGGCGGGGTTTGCAGCAGCGAAACGCGTGCTCGATATTGCACGGACGAAATTTCCGGAGCTCGACGTGCGTTGTCTCATTATCCCAAAAGAAATGGGCAAGGACCCAGACGACGTCGTGCAGAAAAATCCGGACGCGTGGCGAACTATTGCGTCGTCGAGCAAGGAGATTATCGAGTTCATGTTTGACCGTCAGCTTAAAATGTACGAAGTGGGCGAGGGGAGCGCAAACGTGGAGGACCGTCGGAAGCTTATAGGTGAATTGGTTGACGAACTTGTGCGCATGCCACGCGCTGTCGACCGTCATTTGTATATGCTGCGACTGTCGGACGCAACGCACGTTTCGGTGCCCGTACTTGAGGAGTTGGTAACAAAGTCAAAAACCGATGCTCCCAAAACACCACCGGCAAGCGCGCCAAGCCGTCAGCCCATCAACCCGCCTGAAAAACACGACAAGTCGACCGTCGCTACGCGTTTTATTATTGGCCTCTTGTGTGCCGATGCGTCGATTGCGCACGAACTTGCACAGCGTGTGCCGCCCGATGCAATCCCTGACGATGCACTGCGTCGACTTTACATTGCTGCGCTCACCATCTATAATGCCCCGCAGAACGAAGCCGCGACCGCACAATCGCTTTTTTCGCGCTTCAGGGAACAACTTCATACGACCGGTGACGTGGACGGCCTGCAAGCCCTCGAACGCGCCGCACTATTTGTCGAAGAGCAAGTCGCTACGCTGTCGGCGGAGAATATCCGTGCCGAGCTCGACCTGCACATTGCCATTCTTGATCGCGCAACACGTGACACGCAGCGCCGGAAACTCGAGGCCGCAATTCGCGACGCCGAACTTTCTGGAGCCAGCGACACGTTGCGTATTTTACTCGCGGAGTACGCCCAGCTCCTCGGAAAAAAACATTCGGGCGCGTAACTATGGTCAAAAAAATTGTTGCCAAAAAGTCGGCGCGTTTCAAGCCGGCGGTAAAGAGTGAAAAGGGAAAAGCGAAAAGCGAAAAGCCGAAGGCGCACACACAGAAGTCTGCACCAAAGCCTGCGCATAGGTTCGTACCGGAGAAAAATAAGAAGCCTTCGCGCAAAGTTATCGAGAAAGTTGCGCCACGTCCGCCGAAAAATCCGAACCCCGCGGCACAGATTGCAGCAAAAAAGTCGACGCCACCAAGTGATGAGTCGCTCGACCGCATGATTGAGCGTGGTCAAACACGCGGGTTCGTCACCGAGAATGAGGCAATGTTCGCGTTCGGTTTTATTGAGGACCACCTCGACTTGTTCGAGGAGTTCTTGGACCGCTTAGAACGCAAGGGACTGCACTTCGTCGAGATGAAGGAGGGTTTTCTTGGTGGGAGCAAATCGCGCGACGACGTGTACGACAAGCTGCGCATTAGCCAGGGCAAAGAGAAAGAGCGCGCCATTAGCGACCCATCGGAATTGACGCAGGACTCGATTCAGATGTACTTGCGCGAAATTGGAAAGATCCCACTTTTGAACGCAGAGGAGGAAGTTGCACTTGCAAAACGAAAGGAACGCAACGAGAAAGAGGCGGAACGTCGGCTGATTGAGGCGAACTTGCGTCTCGTCGTGTCCATTGCAAAGAAGTTCGTAGGCAAACAGCTGTCCTTGCTCGACCTCATTCAAGAGGGCAACGTCGGCTTGTTCCGTGCAGTGAAAAAGTTTGAGTACCGCAAGGGCTATAAGTTCTCGACGTACGCGACGTGGTGGATTCGTCAGGCAATTACGCGCGCGCTTGCGGACCAGTCCCGCACCATTCGTATTCCGGTGCACATGGTGGAGACGATCAACCGGTTCAAGCAGGTGGAGCGTCGGCTTATTCAGGACTTGGGCCGTGAGCCGTTGCTCGAGGAACTTGCCGCTGAGCTCGACATGCCACTTGAGAAGGTGCAGCACATCCAAAAGATTTCGCAGGAGACAGTGTCGCTCGAAACGTCGGTCGGTGATGATGACGACGACAGCACGCTGGAAGACTTCATTGAGGACGTCAAAAACCTGCCACCAGACAAGATGGCGGCACGACAGTTACTGCGCGACTACGTGCAAGAGGCAATGCGTGACTTGACGCCACGCGAGCAGAAGATTCTCGAGATGCGGTTTGGTCTTGTCGACGGCGTGAGCCACACGCTTGAAGAGGTTGGACGCGAGTTCGACGTTACCCGCGAGCGCATCCGCCAGATCGAAGCAAAAGCCCTGGAAAAAATTCAGCAGAAAGACATCATTCAGAAGCTGCGAGATTACTAGCAAAGTACAAGTCCCGGACTCCCGAGTCCGGGACTTGGTTATCCACAGATAGGGCTTGTGCGACAACAGCTCTTCAGCTAATTTAAATAAAGACTCCCCAGTCAAGCTGGGGGGCTTTTATTTCCCAGCGTTAAATATTGAGTCCGGGACTCGAATATCTATGCGCAAGGAAAAATTCGGAAATGGTGAGCGTTACCACATTTTCAATAGGGGAACGGGAAAGATCGACATCTTTCGTGACGATGACGATCGGCGACGTTTTCTCTGTTACCTCGAGGAGCATCTTTACAACCGTAAACATCAACGAGTTGTCGAAGTTACTGCGTTCGCACTCATGCCGAACCATTTTCACATCGCATTGCTTCAATGTATTGATGCGGGTGTATCGTATTATTTAAATAAAGTGTGCCAATCATACGCGCTCTACTTTAATGCAAAATACGTGCGGTCAGGATGTCTATTTTCGGGACGATTTCAAGCGAGACACATCGATAAGGATGCGTATTTCTTGCACATCACTCGCTATATTCACCGTAATCCACTTGTTCTAGTAGGGGCAGATGGACTCCCGAACTACCACTGGTCGAGTTACCCGACGTATCTCGGCCGAGAAAAATCCGAGATCGTTACGGATAGTTCGGCGATGGACATGTTTGCTTCGCCGGCAGCGTACAAAGATTTTGTCGATATGTGGAAGGCGGGAGAAGATGATCTTATCGCCGATGTACTCTTGGATTAAAACAAGTCCCGGACTCGGGAGTCCGGGACTTGTTGTTCGTTCTTGTTGTTCTTCGTGATGTTCTTACAGCCCCGCGACGCCGTGTTTCTTGCGGTCGTGTTCTTTGAGGTATTGCTTGCGGATGCGAACTTTGGTTGGGGTGACTTCCACGAACTCGTCGCGGTCAATGTACTCGAGTGCACGCTCCAGGTTCATGTCAATTGCTGGCGTCACCTGCACAATGTGGTCTGCACTTGCTGCACGCATGTTCGTGAGCTTTTTCTCGCGCACGGGGTTGACCACCATGGTCTCCTTCATGCTCGCGCCAATCACCATGCCTTCGTACACCTCCGTGCCTGCCTCCACAAACAGTGGGCCACGTTCCTGCACCATGGCGAGCGCGTACGGCGTCGTCTTGCCGTCGAATCCGGAAATGATGCTGCCTGTGCTGCGGCGGCTAATGTCGCCCTTGTGCGGACCGTAGTGGCTAAAGATGTGCGACAACGTGCCTTCGCCCTTGGTGTCGGTCATGAATTCTGTGCGGTAGCCAAGGAGTCCACGCGTCGGCATGAGGTACTCCAAGCGCGTCGAGTTGTTCTCGCTCATCATGTTTACCATTTCACCCTTGCGACGACCGAGCTTTTCAATGACCGTGCCCGAGAACTCGTCCGGAACGTCGACAATAATGGTTTCCATTGGTTCCTGTTTTTCACCGTCGACCACCTGCATGATCACTTCTGGCTGGGAAACCTGGAGTTCGAACCCTTCGCGGCGCATCTGCTCGATAAGTACGGCCAAGTGCATTTCACCACGACCGGAAACTTTGAACTCGTCGCCGTTGTCAGGGAACTCCACTTTCAGCCCCACGTTTGTTTCAAGTTCCAACATGAGGCGGTCGCGAATCTGGCGCGACGTCACAAGTTTGCCCTCGCGTCCCGCAAATGGGGAGGTGTTTACCATGAAGTTCATCGTCAGCGTTGGTGCGTCGATACCGATGGTCGGCAACGCTTCTGCGTCCGCAATCTGTGCGACGGTTTCGCCGACGTAGATGTCGGGGATTCCCGCAATTTGCACAATGTCACCCGCCTCGGCTTGCTCCACCTCCACGCGCTGCAAACCTTTGTGCGTGTACAGCTTGGTGATGCTGTGCTTCTCGCGTTTGCCGTCGAGCTTGATGACGGTGACGGGCATGCCGGCTTTGATGATGCCTTCGTACACACGTCCGACACCAATGCGGCCGACGTAGTTGTCGTACTTCAAGTTCGCAACTTGCATGCGCATTGGCGCTGCGGTGTTGTTGGGTGCGGGTGGCACGCTCGACAGAATAAGGTCGAACAGCGGGCGCAGGTCTTTGCCTTCTTCCTCAAGCGTCAACTTGGCGATGCCTTGGCGACCAATGGCGTAGATGTGCTTGAAGTCGAGCTGTTCGTCCGTTGCGCCAAGCTCTGCGAACAAGTCGAAGATCATGTTGTGCACAGCGTCCGGGCGTGCGGTCGGTTTGTCGATTTTGTTGATGACGACGATGGGTTTCAACCCAAGCGCGAGCGACTTACGCAGTACGAACTTTGTCTGCGGCATTGGCCCTTCGTACGCGTCGACGAGCAAGAGCACGCTGTCGACCATGCGGAGTACGCGTTCCACCTCACTGCCGAAGTCGGCGTGGCCAGGGGTGTCGACAATGTTGATTTTTACGCCGTCGACGACGATTGCCGTGTTCTTTGCGTAAATCGTAATACCACGCTCGCGTTCGAGCTCGTTGCTGTCCATGACGCAGTCCTGAATGACGTCACGGTCGGTGAACGTGCCGGACTGTTTGAGCATGGCGTCGACGAGTGTCGTCTTGCCGTGGTCAACGTGGGCGATGATGGCGATGTTGCGGAACTCCATAGATGCATTGAAACGAAAAAGGCGTAACGCCAAAAGTGCGCGAAGTATGGCCTAGTTTTGCGGGGGCGTCAAGGAAGGAGGTATGGAGTTATGCCGACGCCTGGTGTCGGCGTAAAAACACGAATCGCTCCCAGGAGGGGAGCGACGAAGGTGATGGCACGGGCTATGAACGAGCGGGGACGAAACGGAAGATCCCACCTTGTCCTTGTGGCTCTTCTTCAATGCCGAGGTTGTGCGACTCAGCGATGAGCTTCGCTGCACGTTCGGCGGAAGAATGGTTGAAAAGCCCTGTACGGTGGTGGTTTCGCCGTTCTTCCACGTTATCGTTCATGTAGACGATGTCGAAGCGAAGTCGCCCCGCACCATATGAGTAGTCGACGTAGTCACCAGGACGCAGTGATCGATATGGTTCCATCTGAAGCTCCTTTGCAGAGGAAGCGTACGCCAAGTCTTTGTGAAGTCAATACTGACACCTGGTGTCAGTATTACTAGCGAAACAACCTCCGCTTGTCGCCGACCCAGCGGGCGAGGGGGCGGGGGTAGTCGTGGAAGGTGATGCCAAACTGGCCTTTGAAGTGGGAGAAGCCTTTCCAGGAGTTTGGTTCGCCGGGCGTCCAGAATGTGCCAAACTCGAGGTAGCGGATGCCTGTTTGCTGCGCGTGCTGGAACCAGTGGTCCATGAGCCCCGTGCCTGCCGACACCGCTTTTGCTGCGTCGGTGTGAAACGACATGACGTGCGTGGACTGCCGCGTTTCGGGGACGTCGACGTACGCAAATCCTGCCTCGGTCAGCGCGTGCGGCACCTTGCGTTTTGCGCCAACAATGTGGAGTAGGTCGCCTTGCCCCTTTGCCTTTTGCTTGAGCAAGCTCGTAAACAAAAACTTGAGGAACTTATCCATGCGCGACCGCTTGTACGCCGCGAGATATTCTTCGATCGTGATGGGCGCAATCTCCCAGTCGTCGTGCTTAAGCCAGTTTTTGCGATGACGTTGTGCGTGTGACGCCCAGTTTTTGAAATAATCGGGACCGCTGTCGACCGTTGCGTGTCCCGTGCGGCTGGTGCGCATCACAAAACTCGACTCCTTCCAGCCCTGCGGAATGTCGGTGCGACCAACGCGTTGCCACGTTTGTAACCGAAACGGACCGTCTGCATCTGCCACGGGTTCCGTGTCACCAACGTAGCGCTCGAAACGAAACGGACCGTACTTCCACGTCACGCCGTGTGCGTCGCCACTTTGCACGGTTGCAAAACCGCTTTGTGCAAGAACTTCACGGCTGACATAGCCGGGGTGCGCCAGGTAGGGGGAATAGTCGATGGGAAGCGGTGCGTTGTTGATGACGGAAGAACGGGGTTGTGGAAAGAAAAGCATAAGAATCTGCCCTGCATTCTACCACGGGAACAGGTCGGCAATCCCGTGCACGGAGTCCCACGCTTCCTCCTTGTCAAAGTCGCCGGCCTCCGTAATGTCCGCACCGGTGCCGTAGTTGCCGCGCCATACGTCGGGAAGCGTCACAAAAAGCGACGTCCAATTTGTGCCGTAGTCGAGAAGCGCCAAGTATGCGGTGAGGTATTTGCGCAGTGTCGCACCTTCGTCGACGGCGTAGACGTTGTTGTCGGTCGTGAACCGCACGAGTGCACTGCCGGGGCGGAGCGTGACGTTGTCGCCAAGTGGGAGCGACGCGAGGAAGCTGTCCGTCACCACGCGCAAGCTGTCGTAGTTGTCGTACCAGCTCCAGTATGTTGCTTCGTTCGGGAACGCGTGACGGAATCCGTCGTCACCGTAGTAGTAGACGGTCGACGAACCCGTGGTTTTGATTATCGACCCACCACCCGCTTGCCATGACGCGTTGACCGTCATGGTGGTTGCACTCCCGACCGTGGTGTTGCCGTCGCCGTCCACGCACGTCGCGAATACTTTGTGCTTGCCCGTCGCGCTGAACGTCGTCGTAAGGCTGAACGTTTGGTTGCGTTCGTGCATGGTGCCGACGTCCGCGCCGTCGACGTTCAAGCGACACGACGACGTCCACGCCTCGCCACTTGCGGTGGTCGACAGTGTGATTTGCTGTGCGACCGTTGCGGTGGTCGGCGTCATTGCAGAAAGCGTTGGGCCTTGTGTGTCGACCTCGAACGTCACGGTTGCAGCGCTGCTGTTGTTGCCCGTGCCGTCTTGAGCGCGGAGTGTAAACGTGTGCCAACCGTCACGCACCGTGGGGGACGTAAACGACGTCACGTTGCCGAGTCCGCGGTAGTTGTCGTCGTTCATTTTGTAGTCGTAGTGCGTGGCACCGGGCACGGCCGTCCACGTGAACGTCGGTGTGGTGTCGTTCGTGTATTGTCCACCTACGATGGTGAGGTTGGTGGGAGTTGCGGGTACTGCCGCTAAAGCCACGGCGGGGGCGATGAGTGTAAAACCGAACACGATCGCGAGAGAGAAAATATTGCGCATACGGTGACATCTTTCTCCTGTTGGAGTGCGGCGTCAACGGACTTATCCCCGTTGTCTGTGAGCCCTGGTGCCCCCGAGTGGAGTGTTCCGAAAGGGAGGCGCATGTCGCACAGCCGCAAGAGGATCGGCTTGCACGCACACTGTACGAACGGCGTAGCGCATAGGCCGAACGCAGGAATGCTCCCGAGGGGACACACCAGAGTGGCTTGGGTGGGTGTGTGAGTAGTGGGTAGTTGGGGAGGGGCGAAGATGCTATGCTAGAAGCGTTATGCGTGTCCCCAAACGTCGAGGCGAGGAGCAAAAGAGGCTGTTGGCGGTGCCGACGGACCATTTTTTGACGCCGGCGAAGATTGCACAGATGAAAACGGAAATCGCGCGAATACTCCAGGAACGCCCGGCCGTCATTGAAGACATGCAGCTCGCCGCAACGCAGGGTGACTTTTCCGAAAACGCGGGCTACCAGGCGGCAAAATGGAAGCTTCGCCGCATGAACAGCCGAATTGACCACTTAACCCACGAACTGAACAACGCCATTCCCATCCCGGCTAGGTCGACTGACGGCAGGATTGGTATTGGATCCGCCGTGACGGTCTCAGTTAATGGAAAAGAGATGAAGCTTGAAATCCTCGGCACGCAGGAAAGCAACCCGTCAAAAGGCCGTATTTCTTATGTTTCGCCCATTGGCGCCGCGCTGCTCGGCCACGTGGCAGGGGACACGGTCACTGTCGACATTGGTGACCGAACGGTTGAGTATTCCGTGCTTTTTGTTGACTAAAACTCGTTTTTCTGCTAGGTTGACCCTCGTTACTTTCTTCCCACGAGACTCAAATGACCCTGTTCGTTCTCTCCCTCCTCTCCTGCACCGTGCAGGAAACCACCAACCCCACCACCCACGTGCGCGGCAACACCGAGTACGTCAGCGTCGATCCGTCGACGTACTACCCAGACGCAGACGGCGACGGCTTCGGCGACCCGAACGGTGCGTCCGTCGTTGCAACGAGCGTGTCGACCGGCTACGCCAATAACGCCGACGACTGCAACGACGAAAACAAGCGCATCAACCCGGGGCAGCCCGAAGTGTGCGACTTGGTCGACAACAACTGCGACGGTAGCGTCGACAATGCCGCGACCGACGAACACGTGTGGTTCATCGACGGCGACGGCGATGGCTACGGCGAGTCGAGCGCGACGACAACGAACTGTGACCCGTACGCGCCTTCCCGGTTCTCCGCGGTCAGCACCGACTGCAACGACTTCCGGGCGGACATGTACCCGGGCGCCGTCGAGTACTGCAACGACGTCGACGACAACTGCGACGACGTGATCGATGAAGACGGGGCCGCCGACGGCACCGTGTGGTACGCCGACGCGGATGGTGACGGTCGCGGCAGCAACGCCGACGACGCGGTCACGGTGGTGTCCTGTGACAAGCCGAAGGGCTACGTCAACGGCCACACCGACTGCGATGACACGAACGCGGAAGTCCGCACCGGCGCGGTCGAGCTGTGCGACGGCGTCGACAACGACTGCGACGGCGAAGTCGACAACGATGCCAGCGATGGCACCGCGTACTACTTGGACACGGACCTCGACGGCTACGGCGACATGTACGGCTGGTACGGTCCGTCCGTGAAGTCGTGCGACGGCGCTCCGTCCGGCTACGTCGACAACAGCCTTGACTGTGACGACGGGTGGAATGAGGTGAACCCCGACGCCGCGGAGCAGTGCAACGAGTACGACGACAACTGCGACGGCAGCGTGGACGAGGGTGTTGCAACCTTCATCTGGTACGTCGACTTCGATGAAGACGGATATGGCGATGCAACGCAACCGACCACGGAGAGCTGTTCCATGTGGTGGGGCTACGCCATCCGCGCGGACGACTGTGACGACACCGACCCGATGATGTCGCCTGGCATGGATGCAGACCTCGATGGCGAGAGTGTCTGCACGGATTGCGACGACCACGACGACGACAACTACCCGGGAGCGACGGAAGTCGCCGATGGGGAAGACAACGACTGCGACGGCAGCGTCGACGAAGAGTAGTCACGAGTAACGCCTGCGACCAGATTCGGGACTACCCCGATGACGGTCGCAGGCGTTTGTGTTTCGACGAGCTCGGCTCGTCATTTTTTTTGGCCGAGCGAAGTCGTCCTGAGAAGGCGATTGCCGACGAAGGATCTCCTACGCCGCCATCAGCATGAGTAACGCCGCAGCAAGCGCGAGGTTTTTCTGGAACTGGATGCTGTCAGCCATTTTTGCCTGTGCGTCTTTTGCTTTCCAAAAGTCATGAATAGTAAACGCGGCAACGACGAGGAAGAGAATGAGGAGTGTGTACGCGACAGTCGTGTACATCTGGAACATGATGCCGAGACCGCCAAGAAGCAAGATTAGCCCCGACAGCATGACGCTTGCCGATGGTGCAGGAAGCCCTTTCATTGCCGCGTAACCCGTCATGCCTTTTGCGCCGGTGAAGTGTTTAATGCCCGCGATTGCAAAGTACCCACCAAGCACAACCTGACCAATAACGAAGAGTGTGGACATAGAAAAATTGTAACGAATAAATTATTTAAGCTTTGCAAAGAACGTGTCGGGATGAATCTTTAAGGCGTCGAGTGTGGCGAAGAGTACGCGTTTATTATGTTCCGTGTCGGTGTCGTGGGAATTCAGGTAACCAGCTGTCTCTTTTCCGAACGTTAATTTTGGATGGTCGAAGTTTTCAATCTTCACGCCAAGACGTTCTAACGTTTTCATGACACGACGCCAGCTAATGCGACTCGTATACCATATGACGCGTTTCTCTTTTTTACTTCTTTTACTGGGCTTGTTCATCTCGTCGATTTGCTGCTGGATGCTGCGTTCAGGTTTGTTTTCGCGCGGGGGCAGTTGCGGGGGCTCGGGTTCCTCGTCCTCGAATTCCTCCTCATCTTCTTGTTCAGAGAGCGCAGCTTGTTCGTTGGGGGTAGTGGTGCCACTTTGTGTTTTAGGTACGCGATAGCGAAGGATCTCTTTTTGCTCCTCCTCGTTAAAACTCATGAACGGTTGTTCTTTGATGTCGCCGTTTTCGACTGCCGTAAGAAATGCGCCGAATGCTATTGCACGAATTCGGTTATAGACTTCGCTCTTACCACGCATAGTGAAAACCGGTTCTGCGCTGACCACTTGCATACCGTCGGGAACCAGCTCGCCAGTGATACGTGAAAGCAGCAGGCGCGCCAAAGGTTGTTTGACAAGCGGGTTGTGGAGCTCAATCACACCAATAATAAGCGGGTTTTGGTCTGCGCTCGTTCTTAGGACCGCATGAACGGGAAGTCCTTCAAAGACAATGCCTTCAAGTGTGACGGGGATACCTTGTTCCGACGTGGGGAGGTACGCACCGTCGCGGAGCAGCTCGAACGCATCTTTTGCGCTGTGCGGATATTTCGCTGCAGTACCACGTGCTTCGTAATATGAAGCGGCTACAATGACGTCGAAGAGCGCGCGTTGACTGGCTTCCATTGTTGCCTCCTGTCGTCGCTGCTGATCAACTGCAGATTGGATTCCCTCTGCAGCCGCACCTTCCGACATGGAGAGGAGCAACGAGTACTGCGCGATTTCCATGACAAACCGACTCGCAACGGGTCGACGATCTGCGGCGATCGCGCGAAGAATTTTTGTGAAGTTTGCGCCAATACGTTTATGAAGACGCTCAAACCGCGCAATGCTCGCAGCATTTGCCGTATGGTGTTCCATGCCGCCTTCAACGCGAACATCCATTTTTATCATCTGCCGTTCTTGCGTGTTGAGGTATGCGCGAATTGTTTTTGCGGCAGACTCAATACTGCGAACAATCTCGTCGTTCAGTGTCCCTTCTGCCTGCATGAGGTCATTCAAATCTAGCCCAGCAATAGGGTTGTCACCTGCCTCGAGCGCAAGGTCCTCAAATGGCGCGAATCTGTCGATGATTGACGCGATTTTCTTTGGAAGTTTTTCAGGAAACTCACCTTGCACCTCCACGAGCTTTTTTGGCTTCTCGCGTGGTTTTACTTTTGGCGTATCGCGCCGCGAACCTTCAATTTCTGCCATACGTCATCATTGTACACGACTCTCGCGTCCCGGACGGGGCGCGACCGGGACAGGGTTATCCACAGCTATGGGGCAATGAAGTCGACGGTAAATGGAATGCGACCGAGGACTTGGCCGCGGGGAGTTTCGACGGACACGCGCCATTTGCCTTCCGTGAGGCTGCGTTTGACGGAATAGCCGCGGTAGCCGTCGCTTCGACCGCCGTGGATGGAAAACGACAGCGCACTTGCCGTCATCCAGTTGCGCGTTTCGTCGTCGTAATATTGCCAGCGGTGCACCATGACGGTCGACATGTCCGAGGGCGCAAAAATTGACGTGTAGGCATACACCGGGCTGCCGGCAGCAATGTGTACGGTTTGACCGGGCAGGAGTTTGTTAATGAGTGACTCGTCTTCGCCGACCAACGTGTACGCGCCGTTTGCGGTCGTAATGTCGTGGTACATTCCTGCGTCACGAAGCGACAGGGGAATGGGCGGAATGACGTTCAAGAAATACGCCGTGTTCATGAGCGCGAAGATGATCGCGACCGTGAGCCACATCACGCCGCGCAGGCGTTCGAGGCTGCCAATGCGAATGATGACGACGAGTGCGGCGGCCATCACCAGAAGGCTCGTCACGCCGCCGGCAACGAACGTCCACGGACTGATGGAGTTGAGTGTGTATGCTGCGAGCGTTGCCGACAGCGAGAAGAGTGCAAAGTACAACACGGTGCACTGTACGACGGGTTTAATAAAGAAATCGCGCAGCACTTCGTTGAACACCATGAGGACCGCAACAACGCCGACAACGGGCCAGCTGACGGAGAGGGCGCCACTGAACCAATAGAAAAGAAGTGACGTGCTCAAGAGCGCACCAATCGTGAACTGCTGCAAAAACGGTGCGATAACTTTTGCGTAGCGAAGCAGTCGCGTTTCTTGTGCGGGCTGTGCAGCCATGACGGCGATTGATGCAACGCAAATAACTGCGTACGACCCTGCAAAGATGAACGTGGACTCTGTCGACAAGAGTTTGAACTGGAGTGCATCGATCGCGGTACCGCCGAGCAACATGCCCGGCATAAAAAAACGTTCGTAGCGTTCCGTGAACGCGCGAATTTTTTTGTACGTCGTGGTTTCTTTGAGCTTCGCGGGAAGCATAATTGTTTGCAGTATAGCACGCTACCAATTGCGAATGGAGTATGAACTCCTCCGCACCCATCCCCCCACTCGCCTCGGGTCTATCGGTTGGCAAAAAATGCAAAAGCGCCTCGTCAGCTGTCTACGCAGCTGCACTCGTCGATTTTTTGCGCAACCAGACCCTCGGCTCGTGAAGGGACGTGTGCGGGGAGCGACGCACCGCAGCCCTGGTGTCGCCGAGTGGAGTATTCCGAAAGGG
>JBBTZZ010000019.1:0-3701 GCA_038061135.1 Patescibacteria group bacterium | reverse complement strand
CCCATGTGCACAGCCGCTTGAGGATCGGTAGATACGCACGTTGTAAGAACGGCGTAGCGCATAGGCCGAACGCAGGAATGCTCCAGAGGGGACACACCGTCATCCGCTTGCTATCGCGCTTCCGGCCAGTCGACCCGCAGCCCACGAGGCTTGGAGGTTAAAGCCGCCGGTGAAGCCGTCGACGTCGAGCAGTTCGCCTGCGAAGTAGAGGTTAGGGCAGATGCGCGATTGCATTGTTGTTGCGTCGACCTCAGTAAGGGTGACGCCGCCTGCGGTGACAAATTCGTCGCCCGCGCCGCGTTGAACGACGGTGAGCGGAATTGCTTTGAGCCATTTTGCGCACGCAGCAAAGTCGTTCTTGCCTGCTTGGCCGGCGGGCTTAGCAACATCGATGTGGAGTTCGGCAAGCATGACGTCGGCAAGCGACTTCGGCACGAGCGTTGCGACGATGTTGATGAACCGTTTGTGTGCGTTTGATGTCGTCATTTCGTGCACGCGTGCGGTGAGCTGCTTCAGTGTAACGGCGGGGAATAGGTCGATGGTTATGGCGAGCGGATTATTTGTGTCGTACTTCTCAAATGCCACAAGCGACGACAGCGCGAATACGGCCGGACCGCTGACGCCTTTGTGCGTGAAGAGAAACGGACCAGTAAAGAGGGCCCGCTGGGACGTCTCGGGCATCGCGGTGATGGTCGCATGCTCGAACGACAGGCCAGAAATCTCCTTCGGCCAAACCTCGCGCGTGAAAAACGCATTCAAACTCGGTGCAAGCGGCGTCACAGTGTGACCAAGCGCCATAGCAAACGCATACCCGTCGCCGGTGGAGCCGGTGTGTCGATATGCTTGTCCGCCGGTGGTCAGCACGAGCGCGTCGACCACAATCGGGAACGGATTGCCTTTGATGTGCACGACAAACTCATCGCTACGTTTCTCAACTTTCTCGACGGACGCCTTCAGCATCGTCTTCACGTTCGACTGCGCAAACATTTTCTCAAACACGCCGACGATGTCGTGACCATCGTCGCTTGCCGGGAACGCGCGCAAGTCCGCTTGCATCTTCAGCGGCACGCCGTGCGCTTGGAACCAGTCGTACACGGCCTTCGGCGGAAACGCGGTCATCGCAGCACGTAAAAACTCCGCACCGCGCGGATACTTCGTCAGCAATGTCTTCACATCATGAATCCCCGTCGTCACGTTACACCGCCCGCCGCCGGAGATGATCACTTTTTTCCCAAGCCCGTCGTTTCTCTCAATCACAAAAATCTCCGCATCCGGCATCTTCTCCAAAAGCGTCGCGGCACACATCAGCCCCGCCGCACCCGCACCAATAATCGCAACACGCATAGAATGACTACGAACTTCGAACTACGAATTGTGAGATTACCTGAAGTATAGCACCCCGTCCATCGAAGTTCGCAGTTCGTGTTTCGTAGTTGTAAAACACAGAACCCGTCGGCCACGAGGGGCGACGGGTGACGCTAGTTGACGATCGGGGCGACGGGCGGCTTCCATGCGAGGACCTTCACTGCACGCAGATGCGTGATGGCCACTTCGGCCTTGTTCACAAAGCCGAGTTGTGCACGGTCCGCGTCGGAGCACCCGAGCAAGTCCTGAAGTATGGCGGAGGCTTTATCGAGTTCTGCCCGGGCGATATAGCGCTCGATCGCCAGCCCAAGAAGCGTGGGGTCGAACCGCGCGTCATCTTCGGCGGTGTGCACATGACCGCATGTGCAGGCTCCTCCGTTCAGGGCGTTGATTGCTGACTCGATGTGTCCCAGGTGCATTTCAAGCACACCTTTCATGGTTGATGGTGGATCACTGACAACGACGATCATGAATGGCGAACGTGGCGGGCGAGTAGACACAGCTGTCTCCTTGAAGTGTACGTGTATGCCGTGTGGCCGTTACCATATAACAAAAAAATCGCACCGCGTCAATGCGCAGTGCGACTTTGTGCAACTACTTTTTCTTTGCGTCCTTTTTTGGTTTCTTTACTTCCTTGCGTGCGTTCTTGCCTTTGGCCATACACGAAATTTAAGAGTTCATGCGTACAGTATAGCACACGTTGCGTTACTCGATGCGCATAACGTTGTCGCCGACGTCATACGCAGGGAAGAACGCGTCAGAAAGATCGCGGACGAGTGTCGGCCAGTCTTCGCCGTACAGTCGTTCTGCAATTGTTGTCGACGTGACCCAACGGAGTGTTCCGTTCGCGCCGACTGCGTAGACTTTTGGAACGCTCAAGAGTTTGACGAGACTTGTTCCTGGTTTGTACGTCACGAGACCCTTCAACGGCACCGACGCCATCGCATCGGTCGTCACATACGTAACATCATCGAAGCTCTCGTACCACGAGAAGAACGTACTTTCGTTCGGAAAGTAATAACGCCCGCCGTCGGTGCCGCAATAATAGACGGTCGACGAGTCGGTCGTGCGAATGAGCGCGTCGGCGGTGCAGGTTGCGTTGTTGGACTCAGCGAGGTTTTTGTCGATACTGATCGATGTGGCCGCTGCCGCCTCGGCCACAGGGTCGAAGTCGTACGTTGCAGTACCGTATGCCGCGACAAGCGACGGATACGGATTGACGGCCGTGTCACCGTCGTAGATTTCGAAGTGCAGGTGCGATGAAATACTCTCCGCGTTGCCACTGTCGCCGACGTATGCAATGTGTTGACCACGCTCCACACGGTCGCCCTGTTCGACACCGTCGGCGTATGCGTACTCGACGCCACCCGCGCCGTCGTCGGTTCCCGGTGTGTCGTTATTAAGGTGAACGTAATTGTACGTGTAGCCGTCGTCGCCTTCGAGCGTCAACATGTAGCCGTAGCTTGGTTCGCTCGTGGGCGCAAACGTAATTCGTCCATCAGTCACCGCAAGCACGGGCGTCATCTTTTCTGCCGCAATGTCGGTTGCGTGGTGTGTGCGGCCGCCACTGCGTGCGTCGTCAAAGTCGTCGCTGAACACCGCGTCACCATCAACAGGGAAGGTGATGTCGATAGCTTCCTCCGCATGAGCGGCAAAAGGCAGGAGCGTTATGCCGAGCACGACAAAAAACAACGCACGCATAGGCATGAAGTTCAAGAGTTAGTGTGTGCCTTGGTTGTAGAGCGAGAGGGCGTATGTGCTCCACCATGCGCCAGCAGACGGACCGCCGTTGCAATTGCCGTCGGAATCACCCGGAGCTTTTATCCACAAACCTGCGTCAAAGAGTGGCGTGCCCGTCGTTGCAGTTGGTGCGGCGCCAACGCCTGCGCCTTGCGGGTTACACCATTCACCCTGCCAACCGTTTGCGTTGCGGCTGGTGTCGATCACGAAGTGTTTGCCGTTCACGAGTGCAGAGAGCGCAGTGCCAAACTCCACGTTCGACGCGGTGCTGTAGAAGTTCGACACGTTGAGCGCGAACCCTTGCGCGTTGTCAATCCCGGACTTACTGAGACGTGTGGCCATTGTTGCCGCGCTCGTCCAGTTCGGGTGACCGGCGTCAATGTACACTGACACTCCCGACTGAGCTTCAAGAACGGTCACGGCGTCTTTGAGCATTGCGCCACGCGCATCGTCAAAGCAGTCGAGCGCGAGTGCGTCCGGCTCCAAGATGACCGCTGCACTGCGTGTGCCAATTGCGCCTGCAAATTTTGTTACCCAGTCGTGATACGACGACGCGCGGTTCACGCCCCCCGACGAGTAACCAGAGCCGCAATCAC
>JBBTZZ010000018.1:0-5194 GCA_038061135.1 Patescibacteria group bacterium | reverse complement strand
CCCGTGCAGCCAAGAAACCCCGTGCAGAGCGTAGCGGCGCACGGGGAGCTTCATTACTTGAGGAGCTCCGCGATGCTCTTCACCGTCTTCGGCGTGATGGCGGCGGTGAGGCCAAGGCGGTCGGCTTCTTTGAGGCGACGGTCGAGGAACGGGACGTTGCGTACTTCGCCACCCAGCCCGAGTTCGCCGACGACGACCGTGTTTGCCGGTACCACCTTGTTTGCCATTGCCGACATGATTGCTGCTGCCACGGCCAAGTCTGCCGCCTTCTCACTCACTTTCAAGCCGCCGACGACGTTCACGTACACGTCGTGGTCGTTCACTTTGACGCCCGCGCGTTTGCCGACAATGGCGAGCAGCATTTGCAGTCGACTTGCGTCGTAGCCCGACGTACGGCGGACGGGGTTTGGAAATATGCTCCGGTCGACGAGCGCCTGGATTTCGACGAGGAACGGTCGGCTACCTTCCATGACGCACGTCACGACGGAACCAGGGCAGGGGACACGCTCCGACAGGAACCGTGCGGACGGGTTCTCGACCGCGATCATTCCTTTTTCCGTCATCTCAAACACGCCCACCTCGTCCGTTGCGCCAAAGCGGTTTTTGCTGCTGCGAAGTATGCGGTATGCCGTTTCCGCGTCGCCCTCGAGTGTGAGGAGTGTGTCGACAAGGTGCTCGAGCGTCTTTGGCCCCGCAACCGTACCCTCTTTTGTTACTTGGCCAATAATGAGTACGGGGATGTTCGTCGTTTTTGCGTATGCAATCAGTTCGCTCGTTGCCGCACGCACGGCGGTCGGTGTTCCTGGAAACGCGTCGGCGTCTTCTACCATCATCGTCTGAATGGAGTCGACAATCACGATGCTCGGCGTCATGGTCCTCGCGGCTGACACAATCCCACCAACTTCTACCGCATTGCTAAACACTATCGACGTAGGTGACACACCAAGCCGTTCAAACCGGAGCAACACTTGGCCTTCCGACTCTTCGCCACTCGCGTAATATGCGGGAGTATCGGTCTTGGCCATCGCGGACGCAATTTGCGCAACGAGCGTGCTCTTGCCAATTCCTGGTTCACCCGCAAGCAGCGTTACGCCGCCCGGAACTATGCCGCCGCCGAGCACGCGATCAAGCTCCGTAATCCCCGTCGGTTTGTGCGCAATGGCGGTAAAATTCGCCGCGCCAAGCGCCAACATGGGCGCGGGTGCCGCTTTATTCTTTGACGTCGGTCGTCCTGTCGACGTTGCGCCTTCCTCCGCAATCGTGCCCCAACCCCCGCACGTCGCGCACCGTCCAACCCACTTGTTGTATTGACTATCACATTTGGCGCACGCAAACATAGTTGGTATTTAGTTCCCTGTGCACATCGTCGCGAGCTTACTTGGGTCGCCAAGTGCAACTAAACAGCAGTTACCGTTGTAACGCCATTTCCAACATCCATTTGTGGAGTAGACTTCCGTGCAGTCGTTACGACAGTAGTCTGACGTGGTGTACCTGTTATTCCTACATGCGGACGATGCTTTTCCTATGAGCTCAAAGTGCCATGGTTCGGAGGAGAGTCTAAGGAAACCGTTGTCGAGCATCGCAGTGATGAGCGCATTCTGTTTTGTAACGTTGAAACTTTCGAACGCACCTTTTGGCCCTGTAGCGCCTTCTGCCCACACGTCAACCGCAACGTTGCTTGTGTGCTTGCAGTTCGCCGCCTTGCCGTACGCGGTCATTGCGATGATTGCCGGTTCACCAGAGTACCCCGCAAATTGTCCCTGCATGGTCCATTTTCCGTTGACCTGTTTGACTGCAGTCGTGTCAGTGCCGTCGACATTGCACGTTGGTTTATTGCATACGCCAGTGGTAAGACAGTTTGTACTAAAAAGACTTGCCTGCTCCTTCACGGTACGACTCGCGTCTGCGAGAACGATATTTTCTCCCGTCGCCTTGTAATACGCGGCCGCTGCCGTTTTGAGGGCGTTATATGTTTCTAGAGAAATGCGACCGTCTTTTCCTGCATGATTGATGATGTGGTAACTCGAAGCATCGCTTGGAATAGTTATTACGTCTTTATCCAATACTTCACCGGCGACACCGTCCAGCGAGAAGTCGTCTTCGAACTCTTCAGGTACCTCTTGAAACGGCACCGTCTTAATCGATAGTGACTCGAACCGCACGGTGTTCGGGTCCAACAAAAACGCAATGTCGTACGCCGCAAACAGGAGAACGAGCCCAATCACTGCGTTCGTAATTCGCTCTTTTGCCTTCTTCACCGCGTCGGCATTTCCGCGCGACAAAATGTATTGCAGCCCACCGACCATTACCATGACAATGGCAACCACCGCGGCGATGACAATAAGGTAACGGTAAAGTGCGTCAACGTACTTGGCAAGAAAGTTTGCTTGTTGGTTGCCCTCGCTGTCGTATGTGACGTTGTCGCCAAAGTCGAGCCCGGGAATGGGGACGTTCAGAATGGGGATAACAGGATTACGGACGACTTCTGTTGACTCTGCGCCGAGTGTCGTTGATGTGCCTTGGACTATTGTGCCGTTCTTGAGTGGGGTGCTCCACTTCATTGTGCTTGAGATGCTGGCGGGAACGGCGACGTCGCACGTGAGGTACCAGTTGGTGTCGCTATATTCGGAATACAGCATGCAGTTGTTGATGCACATTGCATCGTTGCCGTCCTGTACGGTGACCGTTGGTGAAGTTTTCTCTCCTTCGCTTGTATAGGTACAGTTGCACGTGAACGACCCCGCAATGCAGGCTTCGTATTCGGCGAACGCAAACGACGGAGTGAGAACGGTAAATACTACGAGGAAGAGAAGAATGCGTTTCATCATAATCATCACTTTGTTGCTGCAGTAATCTCCGCAAGCATCGCGCGAATGGCTGACGTGAGCGACGACTCGGTCAACGACCCGGTGTAGCGCTCACCGTTTAAGAACACAGTCGGCGTTGCGGCAATTTGAAGTGCGACACCCTCTTCATAACTGCGTTGCACAAGGGGGAGCGTGTCGGCGTTCTCGACGCAGCGTGTGAATGATGACGCTTTCAAACCAATCTGCTCTGCAAGCGCAATGTACAGGTCGCTGCCAAGTGACGACTGGTTTGCAAACAGGTACGCGTGATATTCAAAAAACTTGTCTTGTTTTTCTGCGCACCGCGCCGCAACCGCCGCGTTTGTTGCCTCGGCGTGGAGCGAGCTATTGGGCATGTCCTTCCACACCAAGCGAATCTGTCCGGGGAATGTTTCTGCAATCGACGTGAGTGTTTCGTCGAGCGTTGCGCACGCCTCACACTGGTAGTCGCCAAAGTTGACAATGGTCATTGCGGCGTCGTCGTCGCCTATACTTGGGTCCGCAACGGTGACGGTCGGCTCCGTAAGTAACGTGTTGTTCGTGAACGAAATTTTGTGGCCACTGTTGAGCGAGAATGCGAAGAACACGAAGATGATGAGTGCAAGCGTGAGTATGCCGACCATTGCGTGCCAGAAGTAGCGCATATTATTTCAAGCGCATAGACAAGAGTCTTCCTGCGTCGTCTTGGAAGTACAGCGTGTCGCCATCTTCACTGACGGTTAAGTTGAACATTTGCGTTTCTGCCGCAGCAAACCCTGTAAGCGTTGCTTTGCCGGTATTGAGGTCAATTTTGTACAACGAGTCGTTGCTGTCGACCAAGCTGTGGTTGTCGCCGGAGCCGTCGGTGACGTCGTTTGGAACGGCACAATACACTATCGACGTCGACGCGAACGTACACTTTTCAACCCATGTTTCCGGTCCCAAGTGCAAGCGCACGTCGCCGTGACGGTCGCCGCGACTGTCGGCGTACCAAAGTGCCGGGCGGTAGTTATTGCTTGGGTCGGCTACAGAATACAAAAGGTTGAGGCCGTTTGGCGACCAGATGGCGCTAAAGTTTGTCCCTTGCACAATAAGACTACCGACCACGTCGCCGTCGGTACCAATGAGGTACATTTCGTTGCGGTCGAACGTTTGTGCACTGCCGGTTGCCGAGAACGCGACCACGGTGCCGGACGGTGACATGTTCACGTCCACCTTGCTGTCATTTGCGCCGAGTGCGGCAATGACTTCCGTGTGTGTGCCGTCGGTGGACGACAGAATAAGCGACCGGTTGCTGGTGTCGTTACCAATGCTCTTGCTTGCAATTGCACTTCCGTCGTCATTGAACGAAAAGTCTTCCCAGTGCGACGGGAGCGTGACTTGCGTTGCGCTTGTAAAGTCGTACACCACGTTGCTGCCGTCGGGGAATTCAATAACCGCAGTTGTCGCGCCCTTGTCGAACGTCACGGTTTCTGCCGACGGGAACGATGCTTGGCTCATGAGTGTAGCCTCGCCGTTGTCGTTAATTGTGTAAAAATGTCCGTCGGCGGGGTTGTAGTACGCCAATGCGCCGCTGACAGTTGTAGTTGGGCTGACGATTGCAGTCGTCGTGAGTAGTCGTGTGGTGGTCGCGCCGCCACTTGCCACGTCGGCAACGGGGAGCGTGCCTGTACCCGTTGTGGTGTCGTCATCCGTGCTTGTATCGGGTGTTGTGCCGTCGTCTGTCGCGTCACCCGCGCCGATCAGGTTTCCGTTTGCGTCGACGCTTGTGTCGGGCGTTTCTATGACCGCGGGTGGCGTACGGAAGAAGGCAAAGTACAGTGCCGTGGCAATGAGCGCGGTGACGCCAAGGAAAAGCGCAAGGCGAAGGATGAGTTTGGCGCGGTCGGACATAGATTAATTAAACCTAGAGAGCAAGAGATCGAATGTCAGAAGTGGGTTTGTCATTGCTGTATAAAGAACGAGAAGCACCATGAGGACGATGGCGACGAACACCAGGAAGAGCAAATACTCAGCAATAATCACAATCAGTTCGCTCCACCCCGACATGGTGTTCAAGTCGTATTTTTGCGGGAGCCACTTGCTTGCGCTACTCCCGTTCATTGTAGCATTGAACGACGGAAATATGGTGAGGAGGAGTCGGTACGTATTTCCCATGATGGCAAATACGGTTGCCCAAAACGTTGCGCTTCCACCAGTAAACAGTACGCTATACAGTGTGTTCGCTCCCTTCTCCTCGATGCTTTTTTGCCCCGTTGCCGACGATGGTTTTTTATTCGTTCGTGCTTGTTCACCTCGTGCGCGTGCCTGTGCAGCAAAGTCGCCGGTGCCACCCGCGGCCTCCACCTGACGGTCGGCAGCAGCTCTGT
>JBBTZZ010000017.1:0-14055 GCA_038061135.1 Patescibacteria group bacterium | reverse complement strand
CCTTGGCTCTTCTTTGCAATCCCGTCCGTGAGCATTTTCTTCACGAGTTCCTTGCCGGGTTGTTCGACGTCACTTTCGTAATACCACACGTCCGGAACCACACCGAGCTCCTTAAAAATCGCACGGAACGACTCCAAACTCCACTCACGCGTTTCGCGCCAAAGCGAAAACCACGGCTCTTCCTCTGCCTCCAACTTGCGCTGCACGTCCGCAAACTCCTCTTTTACCTCGGGGTGTTCGTCCGCGTACTGCGTCGCTTGTGTGTAGGCCTCGCCGAGTGTTCGTGCGCGGTCGGCTTTTGCAATCGTTGCGTCACCAAAGAACTTTTTGAATCCCCAAATAGCCTTCGCCACGTGCGCACCAATGTCGCCAATGTACGACGCCGCAATAGTCTCGTACCCATTTGCACGCACAAGATTGACGACCGATTGTCCGTACAGCGAACTGCGAATATGACCAATGTGAAACTCTTTATGCGTGTTGGGCTGTGCGTATTCGACGAGGACTTTTTTGCCCTTGCCCGTCACACCAAACCCGTAGCGTTTCTTTTTTGTCGACACGTCCGTCAACACCGCCGACGCAAACGCTGCGTCATTAAACGTGAAGTTCACGTACGGACCTGCGGACGTAATTTTTGCAATCAGCGACGTCGGCGCAATCTTTGCCGCAAGCTCCGTGGCAATTTCCGCCGGGTTACGTCCCTGCCCCTTGGCGAGCGCAAAGCAGCCAAACGCCAAGTCACCCATCGCCAAATTCGGTGGGGTCACCAACATCTCCGACATAACGCTGTACGTCTTGCCGAGTGCTTTTTTGAGCGCCGTCAGCGCCTCTTTTTTTGCGGTGTCTTTGGTGTACATAACAGTGAAAAGTCGAAAGTGAAAAGTGAAAAGTTTTCACCGTCGGTTATACCAAACGAACAAACTGCCGCTTCCCTCGTCGCAGCACTCCGGTCATTCCCGGCGTCATGCTTTGGAATGCGTCGCCGAGTTTTGCGTCATCGAGCGTCACACCGCCCTGCTCAACGAGACGTCGCGCCTCGCCTTTGCTTTCTGCAAGCTTCGTCGTCACGAGCAAATCTGCGAGCGACATCACGGTGTCGATGTGAAACTCCCCCATCTCCTCTGGCGCATCGCCCTTCTGAAACACCGTCACAAAATGCTTCTCCGCACGCTTTGCGGCGGCGGCCGTGTGGAACATGGTGACAATCGTCTTTGCCAACTTCATCTTCACGTCGCGCGGGTTTGCGCCGCTTGCAAGCTGTTCGCGAACCTTTGCGATGTCGTCCGTCGACATGTCCGTAACAAGCTCGAAGTACGGCACAATCATGCCGTCGTTCATTGCCATCAGCTTGCCGTACATGTCTTCTGGTGCGTCGCTGATTGCAATAAACCCGCCCTCACTCTTGCTCATCTTTTTGCCCTCGTCGTTCGTGAGCAATTTGAGCGTGAGCACCGACTTCTCGTGGTTGTTGATTGCGCGTTGCAGCGTTCTGCCCGCAAGCATGTTAAACAGCTGGTCGTTGCCGCCGATCTCCAAGTCGACGTTCATCGCGACGGAATCGTAGCCTTGCATTAACGGATACATGAACTCCGTAATCGAAATCTCTTTTTGTTCCTCCCAACGTTTTGCGAACATGTCGCGCTTCATCATCTGCTGGACGGTGAAGTGACTCGTCAACTTCAGCACGTCCGCGAGCGTCATCTTCGCGAGCCATTTGTGATTGTGCATGAGCGTCGCTTTGTTCTCGCCAGTGAAACGCAAAAACTTCGACGCCATCTTTTTCCACGTCTTTGCATTCTGCATGACCTGTTCCGCAGAGAGCGGTACGCGCGCAGCAGTTTTGTCCGTTGGGTCACCAATCATTGCGGTAAACGAGCCAATAAGCATGATGACGTCATGGCCGAGGTCTTGAAAACGACGCAGCATGCGCAGCTGCATGGCGTGGCCGATGTGGAGTGACGGCGCCGTCGGGTCGAACCCACAATACAGGCGAATCCTATTGCCGGACGCAAGCTGTTCCGCCAACTTCTCGCGCGTTGGCAACACCGCCTCGACGCCACGCGTGAGGACCGCGTTTATTTTTTCTTTGTCGGTAATGACGGTCATAGCATTGCATTCAAGCCTTGCATAAGTTTCTCACGTCGTGCTTCTGCTTCCGCGAGTTTTGCGCGTTCCCCTGCGACGATGTTCTCTGGCGCGTTTGTTGCAAAGTCGCCGTCGAGTCGTGCGCGAATTCCTGCAATGTACTTCTCCACACTCGCAAGCTCTGTCTCCATGCGTGCCTTCACTTTTGCCACGTCGACCAAACCCGCGAGGGAAATCGAAACTTCCACGTCGCCAACAATCGCACTCGCCGACGCTTCCGGCTTTTCACCGACAACCAAGTTCTGCACACGTGCTAGTGCGCAGATGACGTCAGTATACGGCATGAGGCTGTCATTCGACAGAACAACGTCTACCAGCTTCTTCGGCTCGACTTTGTACTCGGAGCGAATGTTGCGAATTGCGGTGATGGCGTTTTGCAATTTCTCGAACTCGTTCTCGTGGGCGACCACGAGGGTGGCCCCTACGCTCGGCCATTCTGCAACAATCAACATTCCACGGTTGAACTTGGTATAAATCTCTTCCGTCACGAACGGCATGAACGGGTGCCACAAGATCAACAACCGTTCGAGAATGTAGTTCAAAATGTCGTCCTTGCCTTTTTCTACTTTCGCGATCTCCAAATACCAGTCCGCAAAGTCCGTCCACGTAAATTCGCGCAGTAACTCGCCAGCGAGTGACAAGCTGTACGTTTCGTGATGTGCGGTGACTTTTGCAATGACGTCATTCAGCCGCGACAAAATCCATTTATCCGCGAGTGTCGTAGCCTCGACAGTCTCAACGTGACGTAGCCCTCCCGTCGTCATGTCGACAAAGCGAGAAATATTCCACAGCTTGTTCGTGAAGTTGCGGAAGCCGGCGATGCGTTCCTCCGACAGCTTCATGTCGTTGCCGGGAGTGCTTCCGATGACAAGCGACAGTCGCGTCGCGTCTGCGCCGTACTTTGCAATCATGTCGAGCGGATCGATGATGTTCCCGAGCGACTTACTCATCTTGCGGCCTTGCTCGTCGCGCACCAAGCCGTGCAAGTACACCGTTTTGAACGGCACCTCGCCAAGCAAGTACGTCGACATAAGCACCATGCGCGCAACCCAGAAGAAGAGAATATCGTAGCCTGTTTCAAGCACGTTCGTCGGGTGAAACGCTTTCATGTCCGGCGCGTTCTCGTTTGGCCAACCGAGCGTGGAGAACGTCCACAAGCCGCTCGAAAACCACGTGTCGAGCGTGTCGGGGTCTTGCGTCCAGCCGTCGCCCGGGTTTTCGCCAACCACGACGTCGTCGCCCTTAAACCACGCGGGAATTCTGTGACCGAACCAAATTTGGCGGCTAATGCACCAATCACGCAAGTTATCGATCCAATGGAAATACGTCTTATCGAAACGCTCAGGGAGAATTTCAATCTGTTTGCTGCGCACCGCGTCTTGCATGAGTTGCTTGAGCGTCACCATTTTTCCGTCGCGAGCAAATTCTTTATTCACCGCAACGAACCACTGCATTTTTGGCAACGGCTCCACCACACCGCCTGAGCGTTCGGCCGTCGACAAGTTCTGCACCGTTTTCTCTTCGCTTACCATCAGCCCTTGCTCGCGCAACCACGTTGCAACGATGTCGCGTGCTTGTTTCGTCGTCTTGCCCTCGAGGAGCGGACCAGCCAGTGGCAACATTCGCGCGTCCTCGCCGATAACTTGCACCATGGGCAAACCATGTCGCTGCGCAATTTCTGCGTCAACGGTGCTGTGTGCGGGCGTCACGCCGAGTGCGCCTGTTCCAAAGCTCGGATCGACCGACTCATCTGCAACAACAGCGATCGATAATTTCGTGCCCGCGAAGTCGACGTCAAACGTTTTACCAATGAACTTTTTGTAGCGTTTGTCCGTCGGGTGTACCGCAACGGCCGTGTCGCCCACTTTTGTTTCCGGACGCGTCGTGGAGATGGCAATCGGAAAATCTGCACCGTATTTAAACGTGTACAACGTCGCCTCCACTTCTTTATGCACAATCTCGTCGTCGGCAATAGTGGTTTGACCAACAGGGTCCCAGTTGACCACGCGGTACCCGCGGTAGATAAGCCCGTCGTCGTACATGCGTTTGAACGCGACGTTCACTGCGGCGTTGCGCTGCTCGTCGAGCGTGTACGCCTCGCGGCTCCAGTCGAGCGACGCGCCCATTTTTTTGCTTTGGTTCACGATGGTGTCGTGACTGTCTTGTGCGAATGCTTTCACGCGCGTCAAAAACTCTTCACGACCCAAGTCGTGACGCGTTTTCTTTTCGCTCTCAAAAATCATCTTCTCCACTTTGGACTGCGTGGCAATCGCCGCGTGGTCGGTCCCCGGAATCCACACCGTCTTCTTGCCGCGCAAGCGCGCAAACCGCACCATCGCGTCTTCTATCGCCAACATTGTTGCGTGCCCCATGTGCAGCGTCCCGGTCACGTTCGGTGGCGGAAGTACGATGCTAAAAGGCTCCGTCCTGTCGCCAGGAAGATTTTCGGGAGCAAAGTAGCCACTGTCTAACCACTTTTTGTAAATGCCGTCCTCGACGGATTGCGGTTCGTACGCCTTTGCCATTTCTTCCATATGTACGGCCAAGGGTAGCCAATTCCGAGCTACTTTGCAACGGAGGTTAATTTTGCTTTCCAGTCATTTGCCTCACTTTCCGTCGCAAATGTGCCCAAAGTGACGGTCTTCCCCGCCGTCGTCACGCCGTCCAAACGGAAGCGTGGCTCCAAGTGGTACGCCTTCATCACGCCCCCCACGGGCATAATGCCGACCGGCGTGTACTTCTCAATAGTGAACGACGTCCAGCCGTCCGCATGGTATGTCTTGTATGTGAGAGGGATGTTTTTGCCCCAAGAAACTGTCACGTCGTTTGTGGAATCGTTGAACGCCACCACGCGCGGACGGAGCGCAAGGAGGATAAAGACGACGGCAAAGAGCGCAATCTTCGCCATCAAATACAATTTTTCCGACGAAAGGCTCGTTGGTGGCCAGGACGTGGCGATGCCCACCACAAGGATGACAACTGCTGTGCCACCCAACATGGCCAGCACCATAAAGGGAATGGGGTAGATGTTTTGAGAGAGGATCATACCGCCCAAGTATACCGCGGTTTTCTTGACGGCGCACGCGACTGGCACATACACTGCCACCTCATCCATCTTTCACCCCGGCCGATCCTGTGTCCTTGCTCCTCCACGAACAATTTCTTGCCCACGTGAAACGCGCGGAACGTCCGCTGATTGTATTGCGGGAGACGCCGACGTCCGACGACTTTGCAAGCGCGTTCGGTGTTGCGGCATTTGCGACGAAGCTTGGCAAACAAGCGGACATTCTTGCGGGCGGTGGCATGGCGCCGAAGACGCTCGCGTTTCTTGAGAACGGTCACACCGTGCGCACCGACTTACCGAACATTCGGTCGCTGACAGTCCACGTGAACGTGACGCGTGCGGACGTCGACCAACTCACGTACGCGGTAGAGGGCGACGAGCTGCGCATTCACGTGACTCCCAAACATGGTGCGTGGAACAGCGACGACGTACGGATTTCGACGACGGGCTACCGCTACGATCTCATCATCATGATTGGCGTCCCGGACGTGACGAGCCTCGGTGCAGTCGCGACGGCGTATGCGGACTTCTTTTTTAACACGCCCATCATCAACATTGACCACGCGAGCGCAAACGAGCACCACGGGCATTTGAACTTGGTCGACATTAGCGCGGTCGCGAACGGCGAAGTGTGTTTCGAGCTGTTGAGCCGCATTGACGCAACCCTTGTCGACGTACACATTGCGACGTGCTTTTTGACCGGCATGATTGCAAAGACGAAGAGTTTTAAGACGCCGAGCGTGACGCCGAAGACGCTCAAAGTCGCGGGCGCGCTCATGAACGCCGGCGCTAAGCGCGACGAGATTGTCGAGAAGCTCTACCGCACACGCAGCGTGGAAACACTCCGTCTGTGGGGACGCGCACTCGCCCGCTTAAAGGCCGACCACGACGCGCACTTGGCATGGACGCTGCTCACCAAGCAGGACTTCGTCGCGGCGGGTGCGCACGAAGACGCGCTCGACGACATTGTCGAGGAACTTCTTGCAACCACGCCAGAAGCACAAGTCATCGCCATCCTCTACGAACACGACGACGGCACCATTGCTGCCCGTCTCCACACCGAACGCCCCCACGACGCGCTCCACCTCGGCGCCCCCTTCAAAGCAAGCGGCACCCGCGAAGCCGCGCGCCTCACCATCAACGAAGCCGACATCGTGTCGGCAGAAAAAGCACTCATCTCGCACATTCAAGCAACCGTGAACATCGAGCAGCCATTATAACCCGTGCGACTAAGACACACACCATACATCTTAGTCGCACGGTTTGTTTTTGACCCCGCTTTAGTGTTCAGAGCAGCTCACCCCGAGGTGACGACCCGTAAAGTCGCGTGGCGACCACGTGTCGCTTTACGCGAGGGGCCTATAAAACGCAATGGCGCCTATTTCGTCCGCGAGGTCCCTCGGCATGCGCCTCGGGATGGTGAACTATCCACGCCTTGCATTTTCCTCCAATTTCTGCTATTATTCATCGTTCGCCGTCCGTCAGCCGACGGATCGACGGCAACCCTCACAACCCCACGGAGTCAACGTGTACCAACTCGCGAGCTTTATCACCTGCCTTGTCGACGAACACACCGGAATTCAGCTTTGCCGCTGGATGGTCACGAAGCCCAAAGAAGAACCTGACGTGGTGGAACGGCGTGCAATCGCCGGCTGCCGCGTGGACGTCATGCACCGCGACATCGGCTTCTTCCTGAGGGTATCCATCTCCAGCGGGGACGTGCAAGTCGTCTTCCTCGCACTGCCCGACAGGCCGGGCTACCTCGTCCAAACGGCAACGTTCCCCGCCGGGTCGAAAGGACTCCAAGGCCTCGAGGTCGGCCAAGTCCAACCACACGCCAACTTCTGCTGCTACATCGAAGCCGCGGTGAAGCTTGTGAACCAATAGGCCACGTCGCCCGTCCCCCCCCTCCTCGCAGCCGACTCACCCGGGTCGGCTGTTGTGTTTTCTCCCATTTCCTGCTACATTCCCCCGTCCGTCACACCGACGGCAATGCCCCCAACCCACGGAGTCACCATGCTGCAACTTCCCCTGAAAACGAACATCCCGCTCGACGTCCTCAACGCGCGGATCGACGAGACCTTCTTCAACATCAGCGTCCGTAATGCAAACTGTCTGCAGAACGCAGGCATCACGCGCAACTGGCAACTCCTCGTGCAGCACGAAGCGTCGATGCTCGGCATCAAGAACTTCGGACGCAAGTCGCTCCGCAAGGTGAAGGAGATGCTCGCCGAGAAGGGCTGGAAATTCGGAATGTTCTGGCCGCACATCGAGGCCGGGGTTGGCCTGCACGCGAACATGACGATCGACGAGCTGTTCGTCTACATCCCGACGGAGCGGCCGCCGCTGACGGAGGAGCAGGTGGCGTTCCTTGGTCAGTGGCCACGCGATGTGTTTACTGCCGCGGACGAACTGGCGTGGTGGCACATGCACGTCAGCAACACTGTCCGCAATCGTGTGTTCAACATCGCGGTCCTGTTGCCCCACTTACGGAGCGACGACGAGCACAAGGAGACGATCGCCCGCATCCGTGCGCGCATCGAAGCCGAGGTTGGGCCGCTGCCGCTCGCGCTGTCGTCCGACGAGCTCCGCAACTTCTTCCGCTAGCCCGTCCCCCTCCTCGCAGCCGACTCATCGAGTCGGCTGTTGTGTATGGTAAATTCACGCGGATTTTCAAAACTGATTTACGCGGATTTTCTCACTGTGTCATTTTGTCCGCTTTTCACTTTTTCCTTTTCACTTTTTCCTGCTACACTACACGCATGTCCGAGGACTTGCTTTTGCGTTATGCAGCGAACTCGATGCCGCTTGGGGAGCGGGCGAGGCTTTTTGTTGCTAACGATCCGCGTTTGCAGTGGGTCGACGACGCGATTGACGCGAGTGATGATGCCGACGTTGTATTAAGCGGTCCCACGTTACGAAGTATTTTACTCGGGTCGCTGCCGAAGCATCTCGCGGTTTCCGTCGACGGCGTGACACCCAAGCAGTTGCGTCATGTGCTTGCAGAGCATGGCGATGTGCACACCGAAGGCGGTGTCGACGTGGTAACGCTGCAACCAACCGCTGCACCAGGAACGACCGTGACCATTACGCACGCTCCGCACGAACGACACGACTTTACGGTAGACAGTTTGCGCTACCGCACGGCGGACAACGCACTCGAGGATCCGCTTGGCACCGGTGTGCGCGACATCCACGACCGCCGTATTCGCGTGGTCGGCTACCCGCTCCGCACGTTTGCAGATAACCCGCTCACAACGTTGCGTGCGCTCAAACTCGCCGCAGAGCATCAGCTGTCGTTTGCCGACGAAACGTGGCACGCACTTGTCCGCAGTCTCCCTCGTTTAAATTCGATTACCCGTGACGAGAATGGCACGCCGCGCTTTACCGTACCGCGCCAAGTACTCGGCGCATCGCTCTTGGAAACACTTCTCGCTTGTCCGCGCTACGGCAGCGCACTCAGCCACGCAAGCGGCCTTGCGAAGCTCATTGCACCTCACAGCAACGACCACGGCTGGAAACGTGCGGTCGACGCAATGCATCTCCTTGTCCACAAGGACACACTCCGCGGTCACGGCATTGCCAAGCACGACGCAGCAACCGTGCTCGCGACGTTCTTTGCATTCCAGCCCGACGCTGCACACATCGCCAAAGAAATCGTCCGCGACTACCACCTGCACCAATTCCCCGACGGCCATGCAGCACACGTTGACGTCGGCGATGTCGACTGGCTGCTCGGCAACGTACGGATGTTTGACGACGTTGACCCGGCAAGCATGCAACCGTCTGCGTTTGAGAAAATATTTGGCGGAAAACGCGGCCGCTCACTCCTTGCGCTCATGCACAGCGTGTTCCTCACCCACGGCGAACATCATGTTGCGCGTGAACGCGTTCACGTCGCCCGCCGACTCCTAGAAGACCTCGACACCCGTCGCCCCAACGCCCACAAACTCCTCCGTGGTCGCGACCTAGCAACCCTTGGCGTTCCCCCTGGCCCGCTCTACCGCACACTCCTCTCCAAAATTCGTGACGCGCAACTCACCGGCTCCGTCAGCACAACAGACGCCGCAATGCACTTGGTACGACTGGAAATCGCGAGGATGTAAAAACTTCACGGCAAAGAAAAAACGGCAGCCGAAGCTGTCGTTTTTTCTGGTGCGCGCACGTGGACTCGAACCACGGACCTTCACAATGTCAATGTGACGCTCTAACCAACTGAGCTATGCGCGCGCGACTCCTTTGCCGGAATGACTGCGCTCGGGCTTCCTTCGGTCGCCCATCGCTATCGTCATTCCGCCAGTCGTCTTCGTCTCGCTGCGCTCGACGACGGGCTGCGGCTGCACCTGTCTGATTCAGGGACAACACGGTTAACGCCAAAAACTATAAGTCAGAGAGGGTGTTATGTCAACGCTTCCGCACGGAGAAGATTCGGGGTATAACAGGAGCAACTATGCTCACTCCTACGCAAAAATACCTCGCCTTTGTGTGCGTGACGGCAGTACTTGCCGTGGCCATACTCTTTGCAATCCGCACAGCAGCGCCCACCGGGCCCGCTAACACGGACGAAACTGACAGCGTTACGCCCATCACGGACAATAACGACACGCTCCCCCCAAGTTCCACCATCTACGTGTCTATCGTCACCCACAACGAGGAACCGGACGGAACCGCCATCCACCCGGACTTCACCAAAGACGAGGCAGAGTTCTGGAAACAGCGCGACGCAGTCGTCGCGTTCGCAAACATGCTCTACGAAAACCAAGTGGGCTACAACTGGCAGTCGGACTGGAACTTCTTATTGGCAGCAACCATGTTCGACAATGGCACACCGTCGACAAACGGCAAGAACATCGTACGCTACCTCTCCGAAGACCTTGGCATGAGCCTTGGCCCCCACGCACACGAAAGCACATACACCTACGCCGACGTTGCCGCACTCATTGCAGAGCTTGGCGTCACACCAAACGGCGTGGTCGGCGGGTTTCTCTTGAACCCCCCAAACCGTTCCAAACTTGAATACCTCCGTAGCCCCATTCACGGTAACGTCTACGACTACACGTGGACGCCAGCAATTCTGTGGGGCGGAGGGTCGCCCGGCCACCGCGCAGACCCGGAAGGCGCCGGCGTCTGGCGGCCGACGAACACCAAAGACTACTACACGCACAACGTCAACGGCACACTCCCCGACGTTGGTACGTATCTTTCAACGTGGGAAGGTGTCGACGAACTCCTTGCGCTTCAAGCCGAGGGCAAACTCACCAAAGGAAAAATCTACACGTCGTCGGTCATGATTACGCAAGAGATGATTACGAACGACAACGCACTCGCGGATGTACAGGCACACCTTGTTGCGTTGAAAGACGAAATCACCGACGGACTCGTGGTATTTGCCGACATTGAAACCGTTGTACAAATTTGGGAGGAGCGCTATGACAGCGTACCTAACGTCTACCGTGCAGAGTAAATAAATTTGGGCTATCTAAAACGCGCTAAGGGCAAAAAACTCAACAACGCCGGTGCCGAGCGCGGCCAAGAGAAAACAACCGCCCAAGTACAGCGTCTCTTTTGAGCCGGACCGGAATCCCCAGACCACAAAGACGACGGAAAGTATGAGAAGGATGATAGTGACGAAAAACATAGAAAATTTTGGTAGGTCCGCCTGGGCTCGAACCAGGGACCACCGAGGTATAAGCTCGGGGCTCTAACCAACTGAGCTACGGACCCGGGCTCCTTTGCCGGATAGACTACCACTCGGACTTCCGTTGGTCGTCCTCGTTCGCGTCTATCCGCCAGTCGCCTTCGTCTCGCTACGCTCGACGATGGGCTGCGGCTACAAGGCTCATTTATGATACAGAAACTGGCGAAAAATCGCAACGTATGCGATACTCCGCCCATGAAAAAGGTCAAACTCACCAACGAGGCGCCTGGTCGCATTGACCACGTCTTGCCGCCACTTCTCAAATTGAGTCGCAGCGCGGTACAAAAAGCCATTAAAGATGGCCTTGTTCTTGTCGACGGCAAGGCTGCGACGCCGCACACGGCCGTGAGTACCGCAAACGTGGTGACCTACGACGCTGTGGTCACAAAACCCGTTGTTACCGAACTCGGGGCGATGCCAAAGCTCGACGTGCTCTACGAGGACGACAGCGTAGTCGTCGTCAATAAACCCGCCGGCATGTTGTCGCACCCTGCGCCAAAAACGCACGAACACACGTTGGCCGACGTACTCATTGCCACGTACCCCGCAATGGCTGACGTTGGAGATAAGAAGGAGCGTGGCGGACTGGTGCATCGCTTGGACCGCGAAGCAAGCGGCGTGATTATTGCAGCAAAAACTGCAGACGCGTTCACATGGCTCAAACAACAGTTCTCGGAACGCCTCACCAAAAAAACGTACACCGTACTCGTGCTCGGGAGTGTAAAAAAGGACCTTGGCGTTATTGACTTCCCTATTGCTCGGTCGTCGACAGGTGGTCGCATGGCTGCACGCCCAAATAGCCAAGACGGTCGCGAGGCGGTAACGCATTACGACGTCGTCGAGCGCTTTCCGCACTGCACACTGCTCGACGTCCGCATTGAAACCGGCCGCACGCACCAGATTCGTGCGCACATGTTTGCCATGCAACACCCCGTTGCCGGCGACACGCTGTACACGCAAAAAGGCGTCAAACAGTTTGCGCTCGGTCGACTATTCCTCCACGCACGCGAACTGCAGATTGCGCTCCCTGGCGGTGAGGAGAAAACGTTTGCCGCGCCGTTGCCGAAGGAGTTGCAAACATTCCTCAACGAACTTCGGGAACGACATCACAAATAACATCACTGTCATCCTGAGGAGTCCGACGACGAAGGACCTCATCGATGGGGTCCCTCGTACCTCGGGATGACACTGGGTTTGCACTCGCAACAACGAATATGATTATCTCCCTCACCGGCATTCCTGGCTCTGGCAAAACGACTATTCGCAATATGCTCGCGGAGCAGCTTGGCTTGACGCGTTACTCCATGGGCGATGTGTTTGGTAAGTTGGCCGTTGAGCATGGCATGACGATTGGTGCGTTCAACGAGTTTGCGAAGACGAAGCCGGAGGTAGACCACCAGGTGGACGCATACCAAACCACGCTTGCGGAGAAAGAGGACAATTTCATCATCGACAGCCGCCTGGCGTGGCACTTTATTCCGCGGAGCTTCAAGGTGTTTCTCAGCGTCGACCTCACGGTAGCCGCACAGCGCATTTACAATGCAAAACAGGCAAACCCCGAAAGTCGTAAGGACGAGCCCGACTACGCGAACATCGACGAGGTAAAAACCGCAATCGAAAAGCGCCTTGCCGCCGACAACGAACGGTATAAAACGCTCTACGGCGTCGCGTATCTTGACCATGAGAACTACGACTTGGTGATCGACACCACGCATACGCCACCGGCTGAGGTTGCGGCACAGATCCTCGCGGCACTCCCCCATGCTTGACCCCGAACAGTTATTCCGCTAGTATTCTCGCACTTTCAGCTTTCAGACTTTCCGACTTTCAGACTTCATATGACCGAAGCAGAAAACACCACGCCAATCGTCACAATGCCGGAAATTAAGCCGGGCATGGTCATTCGCGTCCACGAGAAGATTGAAGACTTCAACGCCAAAGGCGAGCGCCGCGAACGCGTGCAGATTTTTGAGGGCCTTGTCCTCGGCATCCGCGGTTCCGGCACACAGCGCAGCTTCACCATTCGCAAAGAAACCGACGGTTTCGGTGTGGAGAAAATCTACCCGGTAAAGTCGCCGAACATCGTCAAGGTAGAGATCGTCCGCACGCTCCAGGTCCGCCGCGCCAAGCTGTCGTTCATCAAAGGCTTTGGCCGCCGTCTCAAGGAAGTGGTTGTTGGCCGCAAGAAATAAACTCAAGTTTACCAAAACGCTCAGGCACGTGCCTGAGCGTTTTGGTTTTTCTCTATTGCGATTCGCACCTTCCTCCATCACTCGTCGCAACGAATGTACACGACATTCCACCGATTGCACCTAACTCACATGGATCACTGTTACATACTGTTTCATAAATCGAAGGGTCGACTTTAGCATATTCCTCCATCGTAAACTCTTGTAATACATTCTTCCCTACAATATTCGGCCATGGCCAATATGATTGCTTCTCCTTAATTTTACTGCCATAGAGTGCACACGAATCTGTCCCTGCTTTTACATCTGACTTCAATTTATTGCATTCTATTGGCACAGAAACACAAGATGGAAGGAAATTTGCTAATAATGTATCTCCACCTGCGGTATACATGCAAAGATTATCCGTATCGCTCATCAGGTCACAGTTGTTTGTTGATGGTGTTAAGTCGGTAAATGGAACGTTTACCGTTGCGCTCCATTTGGTTGCGTCCTCTGTCCATGCACCTTTAATTGCCACCGACGCACACTCAACACACCCCGTCGACATGCACGTTGACCCCTGGCTACACTTACTATAGTCACACTTATCCCCCTCTTTCCACTGCCCGATTGAAACGTTGGGGTCAACGTTTGCCATGTCGGTGACAATGCCCTGCACAGCACCCTTCTCGTACGAACACGTTTTGTCGACAAAGCTCGCTCCCGCAACGCTGTCGATTTCTATTCCGGCGAGGGCGAGGGTTTCGCATTTACTGCCTTCGTCGAGCAACACCACTTCTTTCACCATGGGCACACGAAGCTGCTCCAAATTGACGAGGCTGGGGTCAAGCAGTCGCGCAAGTGTGTATGCTGACAAAAGGAGAATAATGCCGACCACTGCCTGAACAATCCGCTCCTTTGCCTGCTTGACTGCACTCGGGTTTCCGCGTGACAAAATGTATTGCAGCCCGGCAACC
>JBBTZZ010000016.1:0-3219 GCA_038061135.1 Patescibacteria group bacterium | reverse complement strand
AAAGTCGTCGGCGGTAATGATGTCGTCGCCAAACTCATAGTTGCCGAAGAATGCGTCGGAGAGGTCGTCGATTTTCCTGTTCCATGTGCTGCCGTACAGTGCCGTTGCGATTGCTTCTGTTTTCACCCAGTGCAGCTCACCAAACCGGTCAACCGCATACACTTTGGGTACGGAAATGAACTTCACCATGCGCACGCCTGGTCGGTACGTCACGTTTGTGCCAAGCGCAATTGCCGCCATATCTGCGGACGAAATAACCGCTACGTCGTCAAACGAGCAATACCACGTGTTATAGATTGCTTGGTTCGGGAATGCGTGACGTTTGCCGTCGGCACCTACGTAATACACCGCGCTGTCCGCCGTCGTTGCCGCATTGCCATCGTCCGCAAGTTTAATGAGCTCGTGTACCGAAACCGCGGTCGGCATTGCAACGATGCGCTCCGCATTTTCCGTAATCTCCTCTACATAGTCGTCGGTGTACGCACCGTCGTCGACCGTCACAAGCGGCGTGCCTGCAATAGTAAACGCCGTGTCGTTCTTGTCTTCCGTGGTGACCACCGACAAGTCCGTGCCCTGTACTTTCACCACAGCCTTACTTGCCGACGCGCTGCTTGGAATTGTCCACGTATACACGTCAAAGTTTGGTTCATTTTTTACCAGCGTTTCAAATGAAGCCCCGTTGTCATACGAGACAAGTACATTCACAATACCGACGATACGGTCGGTGCGCCAAATAATGTTTATGCTCTCCCCTGGGCTGTATGTTTCTCCGCCGTTTGGCGCGAGAAGCGTAATTGTTGGCGCACGCAATTCTGCAAAGTCTCCCACGGTTGTGGGGACGGAGTCGTCGCCGACGGTACCCGCAGAGCCCGCGCCTCCTGACAAACTTGGCGTTGCGGTTCCTCCACTCGCCGCAGTGAATTTCCACGTACTTGCATTGCTGCCAGAGTTCACACAGCCGCTCGACGACGTGAGACAGGTGAGTGTCGTAAGTGGGTTGCTGTCTTTCACATCGAGGTACACATACGTTCCGGCCGTGCCCACAGAAAGCGTGTGCTGTATGCCTGTTGTACTGCTGCGAATGGACAACACCTGGTCGACGGCACCCGTCAACGCAAGCGTCCCGCCGATAGTTGTTGTCACTGACGATGGGAATGTGAGCGTCGCGGCAGTGGTGACATTTTTTGTGAGGTTGTACCACACCGTTGCACCTGCAAGTGTTTGGTTGGTGCCGTCGAGCGTCACGGTGCTTGTGTTTGGCGTCATGGTACCGGACGTGTAGGTAGCGTCGCCTGCAAGTGTCACGGCCGCTGTACCAAGCGTCAGCGTACCGCCGCCGACGGTGAGATTGCCATTCATGTCGACGGTGCTTGCGCCAAAGCCCAGCGTTCCGCCGTTTGCTGCGACGTTGCCCGCGACGGTGAGCGCGTTGTCACCCGTCGCAAAGCCACCTGTCGTAACGGTCAGGTCTTGACCGGCTGCATCCATCACGAGCGCACTGCCGAGTGTGACCGTCCCGGACGTTTTTGCAACCGTAATGTCGCCGTTATATTTGTCCGTTGCGCCCGTCAACGTGAATGTTTGTGCGCTGCTCCCACCAAATGACATTGTCGCGTCACCGCCGTCAAAACCTGCACCAACCGACACCGCGCCCTGCGGCGTAAGCGTACCTGTGCCGACTGCGCCGTTTGTGAGCGTGAGTGTTCCTGTCGACACCAAACTGTCGCCACTTGCAATGGTGAGTGTTGCAGTATTGTTTTTGTTGATTGTGAGGGTCGAGAACGTTTCTGTAGTTGCAACGTCGATGGTTGCTGCGGCACCGGTAAACGCAACCGTACCGCTGTTGTGTGTAAACGTTCCGCCGCCCGTGTGGGTCCATGCGCCACTGACCGTCGTCGTTGCGTCGCTTGCGGTGAACGTACCGCCGGAAATCGTCAGGCCGCCCGAGAACGTGTCACCATTCGTACTCCCGTTGTACGCGCCGCTTGAAAGTAACACCGCGCCGCTGAACGTTGGCGTTGCGTCGTTCCCGTTGTATGTGCCGCCCGCGACGGTGAGACCGCCCGCAATCGTCATCGTCGACGTACCCGTATTCATCGTGCCGCCGTTTACCGCGATGTCAGAGCCGCTTGCTGTCGTCAGCGTAAAGTTTCCCGTTGAGAACGTGCCGAGGGTGAGTGTGAGGTCTGCAGTTGCCGCATCGAGCGTGTACGCGGACGCGAGGGTGAAGCTGCCGCCTGCTTTGTTGATGGCAAGTGGGTTGTCGAGCAAACCTGCGCCTGCGGAAACATCGAGTGTCTGCACTGCGGTTCCTGTGGCATTCACCGTTCCGCTTCCCGCCGCGTCCCAACCCGCACCGACGACAATGTTGCCTTGCGCAGTAATACTCCCCGTCGCAAACGCACCGTCGGTCAACGTCAACACGCCTGCCGCAACAAGTGCGTCACCACTTGCGATCGTTAACGTCTGCCCGCCCGTTTTGTTGATGGTGAGTGCGCTGAACGATTCGGTTGACGAGACGTCGATGGTCGCACTGTTTCCAGTGAAGGCGACGGTGCCGGAGTTGTGCGTGAATGTTCCGCCTGCGGTATGCGTCCAGCCGCCCGTCACCGACAACGTGCCGCTCGGCGCTGTCAACGTTCCCGACGACAGCGTAATGCTTCCCGCCGTCATGCTCCCGCCACCACCCGTGAATGTGCCGCCGTCAACGACAAGTGCCGTCGGCGCAACAGTTTGCGTACCTTGTGCATAGGTGCCGCTTGTTACTTGGAGCGTTCCTGCCGTCATGCTTCCGCCGCTGCTTGTCACACTGCCGCCATTCAAGCGTGCAGTTCCCGTCACCGCAACCGTCGACGCGTTCAGCGCCGTGGTGCCACCGTTCATGAGCAGGTCGCCCGCAATGGTGAGGCCGTAGTTTGTTCCGCTGGTTGAGAACGTACCAGACGTAATCGTCAGGTCTTGTCCGACGGCGTCCATGGTGAGCGCACTGCCGAGCGTGAGCGTTTCTGCGGACTTTGCCACCTCGATGTCGCCGTTAAAGATGCTTTCGACGCCCGTAAGGTTGAGCGACTGCGCCGCACCGCCACTGAACTTGAGTGACGCCGTACCGCCGTCATACCCCGCGCCAATCGCCACACTTCCCTGTGCTTCAAAGTTGTTGCCGTCGGCGATACCGTCCGTAAGCGTGAGCGTACCGACCATCACGAGCGTGTCACCGCT
>JBBTZZ010000015.1:0-5693 GCA_038061135.1 Patescibacteria group bacterium | reverse complement strand
TTCCAGGTTAATGTCGTCGGTCGTCGTAAAGCTCCACGTGTAGTCGTCACCTGCGGTGCCGTCGTCGTTACCGTCCAAACTGTTCGCTGCCGCGTCGACAATGCCGTCGTACGGGAAGCTGTCCGCTTGCGGTGGGTCGACTGTTGCCGTTGCTGCACTCGCCGTCACCGTGATCGCCTCGCCGCCTGGCAAGCAGTACATTGCCTCGCCGCACGAGTTCGTTTCGCCGCCGCAATCGTCACTTGGCGTGAACGTCACGGTGCGGTAGCTGTTGCTTATTTCATAGCTCCCCGGTTCCGGACTTCCACTGACGCCCACGGTTTGGATGTTTTGGAACCCACTTGTTGCGGTGCGCGTACCCGTCGAGCTTGTCGGATCAATCGCCTCGTCAAACGTCACCTCTACGGTAATGTTGCGGTCGTACTCACCGTCTGCGCTTGGAATAATACTTGTTACCGTCGGTGGCGTAATGTCCACCGTGGTCGATACTTCAAAGCTCCATTCATACCCACCGGAATACGACCCCGTAAAGATGTCGTCGCCGTCTGCATCCAACATGGTTGTGCCAAGCGACACCGTGTACCACGTGTTTTCTGTTGCGCTCCCCAAGTAGTCGGCCGGGTCGAACACGAACGTCTTCAAGTCCTCGGTAACGTACGTGGTAACGTCGGTCAAAAACGCGTCCTCGCCCTCCGCAGCGTCACGGGCATAAATGTGCACGTTATCGGTGTTGAGCGCGGTTGCGGTTGGGTCACTGTCGTAACCAGAAATAAGTGACGACACATTCATCTCGCTCTTGAACGTCACCATGATCCGCGTGTTCCGCGCAATGTCCGTTGCGCTGCGGGACGGGTAATGGTCGCGGATTGGGCCAGAGCCAAGCGAACCGGACAACGCCTCTACCGTCACGCCACCGTTGCTGCCGTCACTATTCGTGTTCGTCGCGTCGCCAATCGCGTTCAGGACAAACGACGCAATTGCGTACGCACTGAATGTGATGATGATACCAATCGTCGCATTGATGAGCGTGCGTTTTGCTTTTTTAATTCTCTCCTCTTCCCCGCCCGCCGTCATCCACACCCAACCGGAGTATATAAGGAGAATAAGAAATACAACGCCGATGAAACCCAGGATCACCGAGATGATCGTTCCAATCGTCGTCAACACACTTTGCGTCCCAAGCCCCGCCGCACTCGCGACCGTTTCCGCGGAGTCCTGTGCAAACGCAACCGTCGGCAGCGCCAGAAGCCCAATCCCAAACATCAAGAAAGCGCGAATGCTTTTCACAATTCCAACGTTAAGTCCTGCATGGACAATATTGTATCACGCTTCACGTCGGAACAGATGGTGCTATGTGGAGAAACTCCTCATCACACGTCACAATAAAAAAACACGACGGCCGGTAACCTCGAGGGGTTACCGGCCGTACGCTTCACGCGGGTTGGGGTTCGATGTCGAAGATGACGAACGCGCAGTTCGCGGACCAGGCGAGGACATCGTCATGCCAGTCCGAGTTGACGTAGCGTCCTGCTCCTTCGCCGCCGCGCAACACGATGATCGCGCTGCCCCTGCGACCGGACACCATCGGGTGCTTGCGCTGGAGCGACGGGTCGGAAAGACAGACTGCAAGCGTCTCATGCGGCGTGCCCCGACGCTTACCGTACGCAGCGCACCATGCATCGACCGCAGCATCAGGCACGCTCTCGCCAAATTGCGCGAGATAACCCTTACGACGCACCATACCACCTTCTACCGTCGAAGGACCCGGTTGCACGTTTCCCTTGCTCTCCTCGAGCAGCTGTTCCTCGGTCTTGTGGTAGTCGATTTCGCACTCGAACGGCGTCAAAGTCGGAAATTCTTCGATCATGTGTACTCCCGGAATGTTGCACAATTGCCCTAATATAAAAGCAGAAAAATGACATTTTGTCAATGTTTTTGTCGAATATGCCGACACCTGGTGTCAGCATGAAAAAGATGCTTTCGAGGCACTTTTATTCGTAAATGCCCGGTGGCTATTGGGTAAAACCGACACCAGGTGTCGGCATCAAGCAAGGCTCTTCGCGATCGCTGACTTCAAGTCATCGAGTCCTGTCTTTTGCACCGCAGACACAAAGATCTCTGTCCCGCTTTTCACTTTTTCCTTTTCACTTTTCACTTGATCGATTTTATTCATCACCACAATCATTGGTTTATCTGCAAGCCCAATGCTCGCCAAGATACCGTCCACTACCGCCATCTTCTCCACGTGCTTCGGGTCGCTTGCGTCGACAACGTGCAACAACAAATCCGCGTTCGCGGCTTCTGACAGTGTCGAGGCGAATGCTTTGATGAGTGACGGCGGGAGGCCTTGAATGAAGCCGATGGTATCGGACAGCAACACCGTGCCTTGCAGCTCCGGAATGTAGACGTCGGCAACGCGCGTGTCGAGCGTGGCGAAGAGTTTATCCGCGGCATACTCCTTGCGTTTGCCAAGCGCGTTGAGGAGCGACGTCTTCCCCGCGTTTGTGTACCCCACAAGCGCGACGGTTTTCTTATCGTGGCGCTGTCGGTTACGTTGATGTTCGTTGCGCACGCTTTGACACTTTGCGAGCTTCGCAAGAATCGCCTTTTCCTGCTCGCGCAAGTGGCGTTTCATTGCCTCCGTGTTGCCTTCGCCTGCACCACCGCGCGTTCCCGTGCCGCCGCGCTGCCTGCCCAACTCCGCACCCATGTTGAAAATCCGTGGCCCCATGTGGCGCAACCGTGCAAGCTCAATCTCCAGCTTTGCCTCCGCCGTCCGCGCGTGCTTCTCAAAAATCTGCAGAATGAGATCGACACGGTCCCACACTTTCACCTTCGCCGGTCGCAACGCCTCTTCCAAATTAAACACCTGTTGCGGTTTAAGTACCTCGTTGATAATCAGCAAATCCGCACCAAGCGTTTTTGCTTGCGCTAAAATTTCATCGACCTTGCCTTTACCAATGAACGTTCGATTGTCCGGCATCGCACGACGTTGAATGGTTTTGACGACGGCAACACCGCCGAACGTGCGCGTCAACTCCTCCAGCTCCGCCATGCGGTCGAGCGCGAGTTCTTTCGGCACAGAGTAATGCACGAGGTCGGCCAGGATTGCGTTGTACATATGCTATACTGTATGCAATATGAGCAAAGATGGAAAGACACTGGGACCAGATAAATGTCAGGTGCTTAAGTTCCGTGTCGACGACACGAGGACAACGGAACAGCGCGCCGTTGACGCCGAACGCTCAAGGGAGGCAACGGAACGCGTGACCGAGGTAACGCGTCTCAACAACGAAGCAACAAGAAAAGCGGAGTTACGACGCACAGTGGAAACCATGCAAGATCCTGGGAAAATTCTCGAGGCATGGAAAGAGCTCCGCGCTACACATGACAGCGAGTCCATCGATCGCGAAGCGTTACGTCGAATCGACATGCATCTCGCAGTGCTCGACCCCACCGTCATCGATACTGTCGCAAGGAGAGATGCTGACGCACAGGACCTTGTCGACACACTCAACCGCTTCACCCGCGGCAACGGCGAACCCGAAGCAACACCGACCATCATTCGGAAATATGGGTTTCTTGGTCATCTCAACGAGGTCAGCAAACGGCACGGGAGTGAATTGGTAGAAACTGGCGCGAACGACAGAACGCGTACTGAACACCTCCAAGCAAGAAGGGGCGTAGAAATTGCCACACTTGCTACTCGTATGGATGATTTTCTTCACGCGCTCGACGAACACGTCGGCCAAAAGCTCGGAGCAAAACTCACGACGCTCGAGAAAGCGTCACTCAACGACCATCTCACAAAAATTCTCGACGGAGGTCATTGGGCGCACCCTTCGCAAGACGAGGCACGCGCATTCGCTGCGTGGGAGAAAATCCTCGGCAACGCACACCGCGTCGATACCATGAACATTGTACCGGAGCCTGCAAATTTCCAACCCGAGCATCCTGCTGTACGGGCTGGGCATGCCCTGCCCACATTCAAACAAAAAGTCCCACTACTCACAAACATCATGAACGCTCCAGGCGCCGCATGGCGCGAATTCCTCAATCTCCTTCCGGGCGACAACAAAAAACGCTAGCCTTTCAACACTTTCTCCACCATCGCGCGCACGCGGTTGCCGTCAGCCGCATCTTTCAACTTGCCCATGAGCTGTCCCATCGCTTTGCCGATGTCCGCAACGTCAGTAATTCCAAGCTCTGTAAGCAAACCGCGTACCTTCTCCTCCAACTCCCCGTCCGTCACCTGCGCAGGCAAATATTTCTCGAGCACCAAAATCTCCTCACGCACCTTTGCCGCCAAGTCTTCACGCGCCGCAGACACAAACGACTCCAAGCCATCCTTGAGTTTTTTTAAATCGCTTTTCACGACCGCCATCACCTCCACGTCTTCCAGCTCGTGCCCCATGTCGATTGCTTTATTTTTCACCGACGACAACAACATGCGCACGGTGTCGAGCGTCACACTGTTCTTGTCGCGCATCGCCTGCTTCATGTCTTCTTTGATCTGGTCGACGAGGGACATACGGAATAACGATTGTTTTTTTCTGAAAGAAGTTTATCACGCGCACCGCGGAAAACAAAACACCCGCTGTTGACGGGTGCTCTGTTGAGCTCCTTCGGACAATGCCTCAGGACTCCGGCCGCGACTCAAGGCCGTCGCTTTAGCGACGGCGACCTTGCTGCAAGTCTTCTTCTTTGACCTTACCGGTCTTAAGGAGATACTCACGCTTTTCGCCCATTTCCAAACGACGAATTGCGCTGTCACGCGTGCGGTTTTTACTTGGCGTCTTTGCCAAATAACGCTTTGCGCGAACGGTGAGCGGTTTGCCGCTCTGTTGCATGCGACGAGTAAAGCGACGGAAAACCGCCTCAAAGCTCTCGCCTTTCTTACGTTTTACTTCAATGGTAGACATAAAATTTTTGCAACCTCCTTTCAAAAGGTTGGCAGGACTATAGCCTAGACTCGCTCGACCGTCAAGATTACGCCGCACGATAACCCGTGTATGATTCCCTTCTCTATGCTCCGTATTGCCCTCATTCCCGGCTACGCAACCGAACTCGCCACAAAGGGTTTCCGTAGTGCCCGGGCTACAGACGCCGGCTTTACCGCTTTTCGTACGCTCATAAACCAAGCACACGCCGTAACTTTCCGCTGGGGAATTCCGCGCACACTTTCGTTTTTTGCGACACTGGCGCTTATGCCAATACTCACGCTTTACCGTAACGAGGAGCAACACGCGATCACAGAACGAACAATGTCGAATCTCAAAACATTCCTCACTACACACCAGCCAGAAGTCATCGTCGCCCACTCACTCGGCGCGCGACTTCTCATGGAGTACTGCCATCGCCATACACTCCCCGCGTCAGTGAAGCGCGTCGTCCTCTGCCAAGCAGACATGCCGACCGTCACCCCTCCCCTTCACCACCACGTCGAAATACTCCACGTCTACTGCCCGTGGGATCCGTCACTCATTCTCTCCTCAATCCTGCATAGCGATGTTCGCGCAGGACTTCGAAAAATGGCTGGTGTACGTAACATCCTCATTCCACTCTGGCGACCCATAAACTTCCACACAAGCAGCATCCGCGACGCACGTCTCGTGGACCTCGCCCTGGAGACACTAGGAAATGAAGCTCCCCGTGCGCCGCTACGCTCTGCACGGGGTTTCTTGGCTGCACGG
>JBBTZZ010000014.1:0-8425 GCA_038061135.1 Patescibacteria group bacterium | reverse complement strand
CTCGTCACGCAAGTCACGAATGCCCTCAATCTTCTTTTCGCGGACCAAGTCGGCAATCTTCTCAATAAGCGTCGCCTTGTTCACCATGTACGGAATCTCCTCAATGACGATCATCTCGTCACCTTTTTTGCCCTCTACAATCTCCGCTTTTGCACGCACAACCACACCGCCACGACCGGTGGCGTATGCCGTACGAATGTCGCTTGCGCCGTACACAATGCCGCCTGTTGGGAAGTCCGGACCAGGAATTGCCTCCAACAAGTCGTCGAGCGTCGCGCTTGGGTTGTCAATCAACATGAGCACGCCAGCACACACCTCTTTAATGTTGTGCGGCGGGATGTTGGTCGCCATACCGACCGCAATGCCGAGCGTGCCGTTCACGAGCAAGTTAGGCAGTTTTGCGGGGAGCACGCTTGGCTCCTGGTGACTGCCGTCGTAGTTGGGGCGGAAGTCGACCGTGTCTTTTTCAATATCAAAAAGCAATTCTTCCGCAATTGGTGACAACTTGGCTTCCGTATAGCGATAGGCCGCTGCGCTGTCGCCGTCCATGGAACCGAAGTTTCCCTGCCCCGTCACCAACATGTACCGGTAACTAAAGTCCTGGGCCATGCGCACCATGCTGTCGTACACGCTGCTGTCGCCGTGCGGGTGGTACTTACCAAGCACTTCACCGACGATGGTTGCGGACTTACGGAACTTTGCGTTCGCACGCAAACCAATGCTCCACATGGCGTACAAAATACGGCGGTGCACGGGCTACATTCCGTCACGCACGTCCGGCAATGCACGGCTAACGATGACGGACATTGCGTAGTCCAAATACGCACGTCGCATCTCGTCGGAGATACTTTGCATGTGCACGCTACCGCCAATTGGCACCAGCCCCGCGTCAGGTGATTGTGCCACGTCGTTCTTTGCGTCCGGTTTTTTTGCAGCCATAAATTGTTACGGAGTAGAAGTCGTTTCGCTCGTCGCTGTCCCACCATCCTCAAGCGTTGCTGCTGCCCGCGCGGCAACTTCCGCTCGCACTGCACTCTCAGATGCTGCATCCACACTAGGCTGTGATAAATCCTCAGCCTCCGTTCCATCTTTCGTTTGAGCTCCCTCGACTTCGCTCGGGACTCCCTCCGGTCGTTTTTCCTTTTCACTTTTCACTTCTTCACTTCCGAACACCGCCTGTGCGTCGGCAACGCTTTGTTGCAGCTTGGTAAAGTCGACGGTGCGCACCATAAGTTTCACTTGCACAAACCACACCGCAAGCACCACAAGAAGCGACACAATCACCATGAATGCGAATGCCTTGTGCTGTCGCAGCGCGTGTTGGTGGTCAACGATGATGCGTTTTTCCGCCATATTACATGGTTATAGTCACAATCTTCATGTCTTCCTCTGGCAACCCTGCACGTACCAGCTTCAACTTTGGTGTCGACTCCGTGGGCGCGGACAGTTCACGACAAAACGCGCTCGTGTCCTCTGCGTACGACGGAATGACAAGGCGCGGTTCAATTTGCGCAATCACCTCTGCACATGCACTTGCACTCAACACGCCCGTGCCTGTCGGAATAATGAGCACGTCGACCGTGCCGAGCGCCTCCACCTCTTTGTCCGTCAGCACACGGTCAAGCGCACCCAAGAAACCAATATGCATGTTCTCCGCGTCCATGCGGTAAATGGTGTGGAGCGTTCCGTCTTTCCGTGGTGCGGCAACGCCCGTCACCGCAACACCACGCACTTCAAACTCGCCCGCGTGTTCGACAAGAAACGGATTACGCTTGTCTTCCGGGTACTCCGGCACAATGGCGTCCAACGTATGCGCGGCGGCATCGTCATACGACGACACGACCAACGACGCTGCCAACGACCGTGGAAATTTTACGTCGCCACTTGCAAACGGATCTGTAACGACCGTCACGTCGCCAGACGCGGTTTTCATGGCAAACGTGTAACTCCCCAAACCATTCCAAGAAATTTGCATACAAAAACAGAACCAATAACGCCCCTAGCGTAGCACACGGGGCACAAATACTCTAGACCTCCGCAACTGCGTCAACGGACGGTACGTCGTCACCCTCCTCGCCTGCAAACACGTCCGTCCAGTACTCAATCTCTTTGCGTACCTCCTCTTCCGTCGGGTCGCGCTCAACGACAGACCAACCTTCTTCCAACGTTGCAACACGACCGAGAATTTCGTCGTGCCACTTGGCGTCACGGTCGGCAAAGCCACGCAAGGTGTCGATAAGCCCCTGCAGCCGCTCCTCCTCCGCCTTCCATTTGGCAACCAACTCCTCGTAGCTTTTTTCACGTTCTGTTGCCCGTTCGCTGCACTGTTTGTTCAAGACGTCGTGCGCCATGAGAATCGCCTGCTCCACCTGGTAACGCTCGTCGCCCGTCAACTGCTCTTCAAACAACGGGCTGTTGACGTAGTCGAGTACGTGGACGCCGTGGTGGGTGACGTTGTGAATTTTCTCCCGCACTTCCGGCTCCAAACGCTCGAACACGTCTTTCTGCAACCGCTGTTCTTCGTCGCCCGCACACAACTCCTCGTACGCCTTACGGTACGGGAACTCCTTACGGCCAACATACACAAGCGCATCATGCACCTGCTTTTCCGTCGCGGCCTCATTCCCCGCAAGCTCCTCATGCAGCTTCTTCGCCTCGTCAATAACCGCTGGCGGCGTCAACGGCACCAACTTATCAATCGAAATCTGGAACTCCTTGAGCAAATATTCGTGGGGGTGAGACATAGTGTGTATATGGTAGCACGGGTTGACGAGCGTGGCATATTCCGCTACTCTTGCCTCACTTTTAACCAACCTTAACGTCTGAACGGCAGGAGCGCGTAAGCGACTTCCTCCTGGTCAGAGCAAAAAAGTATGGCAAACAGCCAAATGGAGCAGTTACTGGAGGGCGGCGCATACGTCACCATTCCCAAAGTCGGTGACCTTGTAAAAGGCCTCGTACTCTCCACAAAAGGCCGCGAAATCCGTGTCGACGTCAACGGCCTTATGGTCGGCGTGGTCCGCGGTCGCGAGCTCTTTACAGAAGCAGAAGTCTACAAAAACCTCAACGCCGGCGACACGGTAGAGGCAACGGTGGTCGACCTCGAAAACGAAAACGGCGAGATGGAGCTGTCGTTCCGCTACGCAGGCCAAAAGAAAGCCTGGGGCGACTTGGACGACTTGCGCGCAAGCGGTGAACCCGTCGGCGTGAAGGTACTCGACGCAAACAAGGGCGGCTTGCTGGTGCGCGTCAACCACGTGCAGGGCTTCCTCCCGGTGTCGCAGTTGGCACCCGAGCACTACCCGCGCGTTGCAGGTGGCGACAAGCAGAAAATCCTCGAGAAGCTCAAGAGCTTTGTGGGCGAAACAATGCGCGTGAAGATTCTCGACGTGAACGAGAGCGACGAGAAGCTCATTGTCAGCGAGAAAGCCGTGTGGGAAGACGAGCAGAAGAACGTCATTGCGCAATGCCGCGTGAACGACGTCGTGTCCGGCGAGGTGTCGGCCATTGCAGACTTCGGCGCATTCGTGAAGTTCTTCCCAAAGAACGCGTCGACCCCGCTCGAAGGCTTGGTGCACATTTCCGAGATTGCGTGGCAGCGCATTGACCACCCGAAGGACGTCCTCAAGGTTGGCGACAGTGTCCGCGCAGAAATCATCGGCATTGAAGGCAGCAAAATCTTCTTGTCCATGAAGAAGCTCATCGACGACCCATGGAAGGACGTTGCCAAGCGCTACAAGATTGGCGAATGGGTCGAAGGAAAAATCATCAAAGTAAACCCGTTCGGCTTCTTCGTAGAACTCGACCAGGACATTCAGGGTCTTGCACACGTGTCGGAACTCTCCGCCACGCCAATTGAGGACATGAACAAGCTCGGCATGGTCGGCGAAACCAAGAAGTTCCGCGTCGTCAGCATCGAAGCGAACGAACACCGCCTCGGCCTTTCCCTCAAGGAAGAAGGCAAAGCGACCGAAGGGAGTCCCGAGGTTACGAGGGAACTAAAGAAAGAGGAAGTAAAGGCGTAACGCCAAACAGAAAGCCCGCTGCGTACAGCGGGTTTTTTGTTTATGGAGCACAGCTGGACGAAACGCTGCGTTTCAGGCAAAATCGTTACGATTCGTTATTCCTTGTTGTCTATGAAACCTCTTTCCAAAAACATTCTCATCGGCGTACTTGCGCTTCTTGCGCTTGGGCTGGTGTTCTCTACGGTGAACGTCGGCGCAAAGAAGCCGGACGTGATTGATACGTCGGCACTTATTGAAAAAGTTGAGTCGGGAAGCGTGAAGAGCATTGTCGTCGAGGGCGACTCGTTGACGGTGATCGCGACCGACGACACGACGTACACCGCAAAAAAGGAACCGGAGCAGTCGCTCACGGAAATGCTCACCAACCGCGGTGTGACGACAGAACAACTGAACGCGGTGCACATTGAAGTGAAGGAGCCAAGCGCGGCTGCGGCGCTGTTTACAAACTTCTTGCCGACGCTGCTCTTCGTGGTTGTGTTCGGTGCGCTCTTGTGGTTCTTTATGCGCCAAATGCAAGGCGCAAACAGCAAGGCAATGATGTTCGGCCAAGCAAACATTAAAGAAACCACAAACAAGAAGAACCGTGTGACATTTGCCGACGTTGCCGGTGCGACGGAAGCCAAAGAGGAGTTGTCGGAAGTCGTCGAGTTCTTGAAGACGCCAAAGAAGTTTGCCGACCTCGGTGCAAAGATCCCCAAGGGCGTGTTGCTCATGGGCCCGCCAGGCACCGGTAAAACGCTCATTGCTCGCGCCGTGTCCGGCGAAGCAAACGTGCCGTTCTTCCACATTAGCGGTAGCGAGTTCGTGGAAATGTTCGTCGGCGTTGGTGCGAGCCGCGTGCGTGATTTGTTTACCCGTGCAAAAAAGGCCGCACCGTGCATTGTGTTTATTGACGAGATTGACGCCGTCGGCCGTCAGCGCGGCGCAGGACTTGGCGGCGGGCACGACGAACGCGAACAAACTCTCAACCAAATCCTGGTCGAAATGGACGGCTTTGAGCCGAACATCGGCGTCATTGTCATCGCTGCAACCAACCGCCCCGACGTACTCGACCCCGCACTCCTCCGCCCCGGTCGCTTTGACCGCCGTGTCGTCATTGACCGTCCGGACTTAGTGGAACGCGAAGCAATTCTCAACATCCACGCCGTCGGCAAACCCGTCAACGCGGACGTCGACTTGCACCGCATTGCAGAGCGCACGATTGGCATGAGCGGCGCCGACCTCATGAACATCATGAACGAAGCCGCCATTCTCGCCGCACGCAAAAACCAGAAGGAGACAACGCAAAAGGAACTCCTCGACGCGATTGAGAAAGTCATGATCGGCCCGGAGCGCAAGAGCCACATTCTCTCCCAAGACGAACGCCTCGTCACTGCGTACCACGAGGCAGGCCACGCGATTGTCGGTCACTTGCTCCCCTTCTGCGACGACGTGCACAAAGTGTCGATCATTGCGCGCGGTCGTGCTGCCGGCTACACCATGAGCATTCCGGACGAGGACCGCAAAATGCACAGCAAACGGGAGTTCATTGACGACCTCGCCATGACACTCGGCGGGTACGTTGCCGAGCAGGAGATCTTCGGCGACCTCACCACCGGTGCAAGCAACGACTTACAAAAAGCCACCGCACTTGCCCGCGAACTCGTCACACAGTTCGGCATGAGCAGCACGCTTGGCCCCCGCACCTACGGCGACCGCGAAGACGGTGGTTACATTATGGGACGTCAGGCGCAAGAGCACCGCGACTACTCCGAAAAGATCGCAGAACAGATCGACACAGAAATCAACGCGTTCCTCCAGGGCGCACTTGCGACTGCACAACGGATTATCAAAGAACAACGCCCGCGCATGGACCTTGTTGTAAAGGAACTGCTCGAAAAAGAGACGATCGAGAAAGAAGCGTTCGAGGCACTCATTGGTCCCACGCAAAAACGTCCAAAAGTAGAAATACAAAAAGCATAGCAAGAAAAACTCGAGCATCGCGCTCGAGTTTTTTGTGTTATACTTGTCGACAACATATTCGGAGGAATTATGCACGACTACACTCCCGTTTTCCGCAACGTGCTCGGTAGAGCCGCACGCGCAACGTGGCGACACAAAGGCTTGTGGCTCTTTGGCTTCTTGGCGGGCGTTGCACAAACCGGCGCAGTCACCAACGACGTGCTTCGCATGGCGCCTAAATTAGAGCCCGGCGCGTTTGCATGGAGCACATTTGAGGACGCATGGAACGGCTTAGCATACGGTAAAGCATTTCTCGCTGGACTGATCACGGGAACACCGTCGCAAATTATTCTCACACTTCTTGCTGCTGCAGTGCTCATTATCATTGGTGTATTTGTCGTCGTCGGCAGTCAGCACTTACTCCTCCAAGGCAGTCACTGTCACGCAAAAGGCAAACCACACCCGGGGCTCACAGAACTTATTCGCGAACTCCGTCACATTCACCTTTGGCGTATTGCCGCGGCTGATGCACTCTTGTGGCTAAGCACAAGCATCGTCTTGTTGGGTGGCGGCATTGTGCTCCGTCAAATAATTACCGCCGTAGAGAGCGCTGGCGTATTCGCTGCATTCGGCACGTACCTCGTGCTGCTCCCGTTCGTGTTCGCGCTGTCGTCCATCGGTATTCTCACCATTGTGCACATCATTCGCCACAACACGAGTATTCTCGACGGTCTGCACAAGGCCACCACATTCTTTACCACGCATTGGCTGTTCACCATGGAGCTTGCGGCTATTCTCTTCATTCTCAACTTCATTATCACCGCACTGCTTGGCGTTGTGTTCCTCGTGTTCGCACAACTGTTCATGTCACTCTTTTCTGCAGGCATTACGTCCATCGTCACCGTCGCACTACTCTTTGGCCTCTCTGCACTGTTCCTTGTGTGCTTCATTGTGTTCGTGGGCGGCATGACGACAATCTTCAACTACAGCGCGTGGACGGAGTTTGTTGCCGTCATGAACAAAAAACCGGCGCACCCACGCATTGAACACGTTGCAACTCGCGTTCGCCGCGCCATTCGCCGCTAACCCCTCCCATGCCAGGCAGCCTTCCCTCCATTGCCGACCTCCTCAAACAACGACAGCCTATCTCGGCCGTCGCGCCTGTTGTTGCTCCCGTCATACCGCCAACTACCCAAACCCCACACACAAACCCAAATCCCGAGCCTGTTGCCGCCCCCGCAATTCCCGCGAGTCAAAAAATCGTTCTTGCAAGTGCGGAAACGTCCGAAAAATTCTCTGAGAAGATGGGCGTCATCAGCCTCCAGCAAAAGGAAGACGAAACACAAAAATTTGCCGGCGCAAGTGGGTTCGAGTATATCGACCTCAAGGGCTTCCCTATTAACGCCGACGCACTCGTGCTCGTGCCGGAGGAACAAGCGAAAACACTCCAAGCCGTGGCGTTCCTCTTTACCGGCCCGGAATTGCGCTTGGGTGCTGTCGACCCCACCAACAAGGCCATTACGGAACTTGCGTACGAACTGGGTGAACGGCACAAAACGCACGTCGGTGTGTACACCATTTCCACACAAAGCCTGGAACAAGCAATAAAACTCTACGCAGCGTTGCCAAAAATCACGCATGTCGTCAAAGGCGTGCAGATTACGGAGTCGGAACTGGACAAGTTCGAAGCATCCATGACCGACGTTGCCGCAATCTCCGAAGTACTCAAAAAAGCGAACGTCACCGACATTCTCGCTGCAGTCATTGCCGCGTCCGTGAAACTCGGGTCAAGTGACGTCCACATTGAGGCCGAGGAGAAAGGCATTGCCGTGCGTTTCCGTGTCGACGGCATTTTGCAGGAGGTTGCGCTCCTCGACCGCGAGCAATGGAAGCGCATCATTAACCGCATCAAACTCATCGCCAGCTTAAAGATGAACGTGACGGACCAAGCACAGGACGGACGGTTTAGTATTTTTCAAAAAAACAAAACCATCGACGTCCGCACATCCACTATTCCGACATCCTACGGCGAGTCGGTCGTCATGCGTTTATTGAACCCCGACAGCATCTCGCTCGCGTTTGAGGAACTCGGATTCCGCGCACCAATGTTAAAGAAGCTGCAAAAAGAGGTGGAGAAACCCAACGGCATGATTATCACGACCGGGCCGACGGGTAGCGGTAAAACGACGACGCTCTACGCAATTTTGAAGAAACTCAACACCAAAGACGTCAAAATCATCACACTCGAGGACCCAGTCGAGTATAAAGTGGAGGGCCTGAACCAAAGCCAGATTGACTACAGCAAAGACTACACATTCGCAAAAGGCTTGCGTTCCATTCTCCGACAAGACCCGGACATTGTTATGGTTGGTGAAATCCGTGACCTGGACACCGCAGAGATCGCCATTCAAGCCGCGCTCACTGGCCACGTCATGCTGTCGACCATTCACACGAACGAC
>JBBTZZ010000013.1:0-1586 GCA_038061135.1 Patescibacteria group bacterium | reverse complement strand
GCCATGACGGAATAAAGTCAATAAGACGCTCCGCGGTGTCACCGTGCGGGTCGACGTAACAGCAGCCATGTCCCGCGTAAATGTCCGCGAGAATCATGTTCTCGAGCAACGTCGTTTTACCCATGCCCGTTTTACCAATGACGTACATGTGCCGGCGTCGGTCGTCCGTTTTAATGCCAAACTTCCGCATGGCATTGCGGAAATTGGTTTGTCCAAAATAGACAATGTCATTTTCGTGGTCGTGCGGGTAGCGGACCGTCATATTACAAGACAGGAAGGTTCGGCGGAGCGTCATCGGTATCGTCAATCGCGGTGGGTGCCAAGTCGAGTCCCGGTGGCAGCGGCGCCGGCATTCCTGGTTGCGGCGTCATGTGCGGCGTCGGCACAGAAAGCGCGTGGGTATCGATCGCCTCCTCTTTGTGATGACCCGGCGCGTTGTCTGCATGGCCATCGCCACCGTGGATCATCATGTTCGGTGCGTCGGTCGGTGCAAACGGCAATGTCGTCGGCGCCTCGCCACGTCGTGCACCAATGTTTGTCAAAATTGGTGTACGTGCGTCGAATGCAGGGAAGTGGAACAGCGTCGCCAGCTCCTCAGAGTTCAGAATGTACGGTGTCGCGCCTGCAAACGAACGTGCCTTGTAACGCGCCGCGAGTCGCGTCATTTTGTACGTATACTGCCACTCCATCCAGAAGTAGTCGTCCTTTGGTGTTGCAGCGTTATGCATCCCGAGCTTGTTCATGCCCAAGTGCGCAAACGGATGAAACACACCCTTGATTGCACTTGCCATCATTGGCTTGCGGAAATGGTCTTTAGGGCCAATGTAGATAATGCGAATTTTTGAATACCAGCCAATCTTGCCAATTTTCTCTGCAATTGCGTCGGAAAGTTCGCGTTCTTTTGGCGTCATCTTGAACATGCGGAAGTCGTCGGACTTGTGCTCGTCGTGTGCATCGCCGCCAATCCCTATTCCCGTTGCCTGGCGAAGTGCTGCACCCGGTAGGCTTGCCAACGCACTTCCCGCCTGCATAAGAATGCCTGGCGGAGCGTGCTTCTCCTCCTTGCCCATCATCTTGTCCAAATACTTCTCACCCTCCTTTGCCCAGTCCTGTTCATCGGGCTGCATAATAAGAAACTGCAACCACAAGTATTCGCCCTTCCCCATTTTACCCATCAGCTCGATGGTGTTGAGCATGGGGTCCTTAAACCGGAAGTCCTTCTCGCCCTGGTGTTCAAAACTTTCGTACGTGCGGATGGGATAGAACTGCGGCTTTGCTAACACGAACTCACTTCCGAACAGCTTGTGCGTGTCGTTCGGATATTTGTCCGGAATTTTGTGCACGTAGTCGTCGACAATATGAATATGTGCTTCTGGATACTGCGCGTACAGCGCGGCCTCCACCATGTCAACGTACTTCTCCTGAGTACGAATATAAAACTGCACATCGCCCTCGCAACCCACAATTTCAAACGCAAAGTACGCCTGGAACTTTCCCTGCAGGTGTGACTCCTTCCACGTGATTGCCGATTTGGTACCTGCGAGGTTATTAAAAAAGTTCTCCATGCCCTTTGGCGTGTTAATCGC
>JBBTZZ010000012.1:0-5443 GCA_038061135.1 Patescibacteria group bacterium | reverse complement strand
CTGCAGTCCGTGTGTCGGCGATACGATCTCCATCCGCGCCGTCGTGGCGAACACATTCTGCGTGGTGACATGTTGGCGACGATCGTCATTGCGGGGTTGGTGACGGACGGCGTGCTGGTGCTTATGCTTATCTTGTTGTCACGCGCGGGTGTCGACGAGGCGATGATTCGCACGTTCATCTTTGTGACGCTTGGCATGACGTCGACGCTGTACATTTTTGCGCTCCGCAGTTTCCGTCGGAGTTTATTCGCGTCGTCACTGCTTCGCAACCGTTGGTTGTTCCTTGCAGTTGTATCGAGCATGGTGCTCCTGTTTATTCCGGTGTTTGTCGTGCCGCTCCAGTCCGTGTTCGGGCTCGCGCCGTTGCCGCTGTACGCACTCCCATTCCTCGTTGTCCTCGCGGTCGTCAAAGTCATCGCAATTGAAACCGGCAAGTCCATGTTGGCACCGCCGCATTCGTCATTCCGGAACTAGTGACTCTCCCCCTTGAAGAGGGGGAGTTGGAGGGGGAGTTCACTTCGATACGCGTTCTCCTCCCCTTACCCCTCCTCAAAGAGGAGGGGAATTCTATCGGCTCTGTGCTATAATCCACGTATTATGGACCTCTCCAAAATCGAGAATTTTCAGGACGCGATTGTGACCGTGATGGGGCTTGGGCGCTACACGCAGGGCAGCGGGCTTGGCGCGACCAAATGGCTTATGCGACACGGCGCGCAAACCGTCATTACCGACCTTAAAACCGACGTGGAGCTTAAGGAGTCCGTCGACCTGGTCATGGAGTGGTACAACAAATACAGAGAGCAATTTCCGAATCGCACTATTTATCAGCCGTTGTTTATTTTGGGACAACATCGCGTCGAGGACTTCGTGAACGTAGACTGCGTCGTGCAAAACCCGGGCGTGCCGAGTGAGTCGGAGTTTGTGAAGGCTGCGCGCGAGAAAGGTGTCGCCATTGAGAGCGATGTGAGTTTGTTTTTCCGTTACTACAAGCACCCGATTATTGCAGTGACGGGTACAAAAGGAAAAACAACGACGACCATGTTGACGGGCGCAATGCTCGCAAAGTTGGACCCCAAGGCGGTGATTGCGGGTAACGTCAAAATCTCGCCGCTTGAGGCGCTCGACGAAATGTTGGTGCGCCCCGACGCGACGCCGGTGGTGGTCGAACTGTCATCGTGGTTGTTGGAAAGTTTGCCTGTTGCACTGACGGAGTTAAAGAAAGGCCCGGACATTGCCGTCTTCACGAACGTGTTTCCGGACCATCTTAATCGTTACGCAAGTTACGAGGACTATATAAAGTCCAAAGAGATTATTTTTGAGCACCAAACGCCGGAGCAGTTTACGATACTCAACTTTGACAATGACATCGTTCGTGCTATGGAGCCGCGCGTCAAAGGGAAATTATTTTGGTGTTCCAAAACGTATCAAGACCACGACGGCTGTTACGTGAAGGACGGCAGTGTGGTGTTCCGTCGCGACGGAACAGGCGTCGTGCTTGTGCCGCTTGCAAGCGTCGGACTGCAGGGCGAGCATAATTTGGAAAATGTGTTGACGAGTGCGTGTGCGGCGTTACTCCGTGGCGTTGCCGTCGTGGATGTGCAAGAAGTGTTGCAGTCGTTCAAGGGCGTCGACGACCGGCAAGAACTGGTGCGCGAGGTCGACGAAATTACGTACATTAACGACACAACCGCAACGGCACCAGACGCCGTGGTTGCTGCGCTCAAGCGGTTCGGTGTGAAGGACGACGTCATTCTTATTGCGGGCGGTGTCGACAAGAAGATGGACTTCGCGTCGCTCATTGCCACTATTCCGCCAACGTGCAAAAAACTCATTCTGTTTCCGGGTGACGCAAGTGACATTATTGAGGCAGGGCTTGCGGGTAAAGTGGATATTGACCATGCAAAAAGCATGAAAGAGGCGGTGCAGAAGGCGCGTGCCGCAGCGGTAACGGGCGATATTGTGCTCTTGTCGCCAGGCGCGGCAAGCTTTAACATGTTCAAGAACGAATTCGACCGCGGTGAGCAGTTTCGCGAAGAGGTGAGGACGCTCTAGAACTCCCCTCCTTCCGAAGGAGGGGTCGGGGGTGGTTGGAGACTCTCGTTGTCACGACTTCGTCCCTATCATTTGTCGGGTCCTGTCGACGGGTACCCTGTTGGGTGCTCATTCTGTCGGGGCAACCAATGTTTACCCGCCAGATCTGCGCGCCGCAACAGGGGACTCCCCCGACGCCACCCCTTTAACAGAATTTGGCTGCGTCACTCCCATCCTGAGTGCAACGAAGGATCTCTCGCTCCGTACTTCCGTAACGATTCCTATGTCACTATTGCACTCTCTCAAATCCCACATCCCTCCCTCGCTCCTCTTGCCGTATCATTACGCCATGGCGCGTGTTGCGGCGTTTGCGTACGGTAATCCGTCGGACAAGTTGGTGGTGATTGGTGTGACGGGAACCAAGGGCAAGTCGTCGACGGTGCAGATGATTGCGCAGTTGCTTGCGGCGTGCGGCGAACGCGTGGGGTACACGTCGACCGCGGGGTTTGCTATCAACGGCCGCGTGATTGAGAACCGCATGAAGATGACCATGCCGGGACGTTTCTTTTTGCAACGCATGTTGCGCGACATGGTGCAGGAGGAGTGTACGTATGCTGTGGTGGAAACGTCATCGCAAGGGTTGACGCAGTTCCGTCACGTCGGCGTGAATTACGACGTCGCGGTGTTCACCAACCTGACGCCAGAGCACATTGAGTCGCACGGCGGGTTTGAGAATTACAAGGCGGCGAAGGGGTTGCTGTTTGCGCATTTGACGAAGCGGCCAAAGAAAATCATTGACGGAAAGACTATCGACAAAACCATTGTTGTGAACCAGGACGACGAGCACGCAGAGTACTTTGCGTCGTTTCCGGCGGATGGCGTTGTGCGGTTTGGATGGAAGAATGTTCAGAGCGTCACTCGCGACGGCTCGGGATTACGCATGACGATGCGCGACGTCGAGTTTCACGTCCCACTGCTTGCGCAGTTTGAGCAACAGAATGCGTTATGCGCCATTGCGACACTTGCGAGCCTTGGCATTCCGCTTCAGAAACTCGCAACTGCGGCGTCGTCGCTCGCGTCTGTTCCGGGACGGTTCGAGCGTATTACGTGCGGTCAGCCGTTTACGGTTGTTGTTGACTACGCGTACGAACCCGCGTCGATTGCTGCGCTTATTGCGTCAGTGCGCGCGCTTGGCGTCAAGCGGATTATTGGTGTGCATGGTAGTGCGGGTGGCGGTCGTGACGTTGCACGCCGTGATGCTATTGGTCGACTTGCGGGTACGGAGGATGACGTGGTGATCGTGACGAATGAGGACCCGTATGACGACAACCCGGCCGAGATTATCCATGCGGTTGCTGACGGTGCGCGTGCAGTGGGGAAAGTCGACAACGAAAATTTGTTTACGTTTGACGACCGACAAGATGCGATTGACTTTGCGATTGCGCAGGCGCAGCCTGGCGACGTGGTGTTAGTGACAGGCAAAGGGTCGGAACCCGTCATGGCAGTTGCGGGTGGAAAAAAAATTGCGTGGGACGACCGTGACGCGGCGCGTCGTGCACTTGCAAAAGCTGGCTTCGCGCTATGACGAGTTTGCTTGGCGTGCAGTTGTATGACGGCGAGGAACGTTGCGCCGTGGTGCGTCGCGACGTGCGTGCGTTGTTGCCGCAGTTTGCGTTTGGTGTGGCATGGACGTTGTTGCCGTCGTTTTTCTTTTTTCCGCTTTTGCGCATGGGCATGTTTGGTGTGGGTTTTGCCGCAGTTGTGACGGTTGCGGGAATGGTGTATTTGCTCCGCTTGCGACTGTCCTGGCAGGGCACGGCGATTGTTGCGACGACGTTGCGCTGCATTGACGTGAGCCGTACGGGTTTCGCACGTGCGGTGTCAACCGCGGTGTCGTGGAGTGACGTCACCGTGGTGAGTGCGCCGCGTCATTCTGTTGTCGCCGCACTGCTTGGTGTCGGCACAATTCGCGTCGACATGGCAGAGAAACATGCGTTTTCTTTTGTGTTGACGGGTGTGCGCAACCCCGAACGCGTACAACAATTGCTGCATGAGGTACAATGTCTCCGTAAGGGGAAGCGCGTATGAACACAAGCAGGTTTAAAAAATTCGGCACGATATTTTTGGTGAACGTCGCGGTGCTCGCGTTTTTGGTGTTGGGGTTTGGCCGTGAGTATTTGCGCAACGTGGAAATTGAGCGGAGCATTGCGGACTTGAATGCGCAAAACGACGCGTTGCAAGGCAAGCAGTTAGAGTCACTGTCTGTCATTGAGCAGTTGTCGAGCGAATATTATTTGGAGGGCGAGGCGCGACGGAAGCATGGGTTGGCAAAGGAGGGGGAGGAACTTGCCATTATTGCTAGCGGAGGGACTTTAGACGAGAGACTTCAGGCTTCAGATGTCGTATCTGCCCAGAGCAACGTCGTCCGATGGTGGCAGTACTTTTTTGACCGGGACGCGTTTGACGATGTAGCTGCGCTATGACCGTCGTGTATCGGGACGATGCACAGGCGGGGCATGCAGCGCTCCAAACACCAGGAACACGCGTTTCGCGAACGCCTGTTGTTGTCGCACTCGCGTTTACCGCTGTTGGTGTTGCAGTCGCTTCAGTGCTGACGACGTTTCTTGTTGTGCACGCACATCACGGCGTTGCGCGGTTTGCGGCGCGCGTCATTCCTGTTCCTGCGGCAGTCGTCGATCCCTCAACTTCGCTCGGGACAGGCTCTCGCATTGTTTGGTACCGCGAGGTTGTGGAGCGTGCGAATGTGCTTGAGGCGCTGTCCGACGTTCCCGTAAACGAGTCGATGGCACGCGCACTCATGCTCGCCGAACGCTCGGCGATTGTCGACGCACTTGCGGACGAGCTTCACCCAAGAACTCTCCCCCTTGCAGAGGGGGAGTTGGAGGGGGAGCGATCAGCTGACTTCGCCGCCCTTACAACAATCGCCGGCTGGACACAACGCGATGCACAGCGCTACGCCGTCGACGTCTACGCACGCGACATTGCGGTCGAAGAAGCCGCGTTCGACGACGCGTCACTGCAAGCAATGGCTCGCGCGCGCATGGAAAGCATTCAGCTCAAGCTGCAGCAAGGCATTGCGTTTGCGGACTTAGCGGCCGAGTACGGTGAGGGTGACGCGGTGCTGACGGACGGTGACATCGGCTATGTCGATCCTGAAAGCTTGCCGGAAGAATTACGCACCGTCGCAAAAAGCATTGCCGTCGATGAGGTGTCCAGTATCGTGCAAACGCACCGCGCGTTTTGGATTGTGAAAGCAGAGGACGTCATTGAAAATGACGACGGTACGCGAAGTGTGTGGTTGCGCGTGATTGAAGTGAAAAAAGATGTGCTGGGTGATATTGTCGACGAACGCATGGAGACGGCGAGAGTGAGAGAATTCTTGCGTTAGTAT
>JBBTZZ010000011.1:2772-6978 GCA_038061135.1 Patescibacteria group bacterium | reverse complement strand
CTTTGTCGTGTTAATCGCGCCAGCGGGAACACTCACGTTGAGCAGTGTCCAATGAAGGTGATGAAAGTATTGACCTTGCTTAAAGTCGATCCACACCTGCGTGAAGCCCAAAATGATGACTCCGAAGATGGGGATCCATCCAAAAAACAGCATCACGTGTGACGCGACTTCCGGCACGGTGTACGACGCCAGGTAGGTGTCGACGAACGGCGGGAGGTTGAGGACGATGCCGAGCATAATTAGCTACAGTGTAGCACACCTCCCCTCCGCATATGAAACGCAGCTGTGCATGATGTCAATTGTCGTAAACAAAAGTCCTCAGCATGTGCTGAGGACTTTTGTATGGTAACAATTACTTCTTCTTTCCCCAGAACTCACTCATGACGAGCAAAGGACTTGCAACGAAGATGGATGAGTACGCACCGGCGAGGATACCGACAAGTAGCGTGACGGAGAACGACCGCGTGCTTTCGCCGCCAAAGATGACAATGGCAAGCACGGGGAGCAGCACGCACAGCGTCGTGTTGAGCGAGCGTGCAAGGGTCTCCATGATGCTCGCATTCACTGTTGCGGCAAACGTCGTGTCGTCGTGACGGTGGCGGTACAGGTTTTCGCGCGTGCGGTCGAACACGACGATCGTGTCGTTAATCGAGTAGCCAAGAATAGTGAGGAGTGCGGCAACAAACGCCGTGTCGGCCTCGAAGCCAAAGAACTTGCCCAGCACCGCAAACACACCAAGCGGAATGATGACGTCGTGCGCGGCAGCAATAAGCGTAATGAGCCCGTACTTCCAACTTGCAACCGGCTCGGCAACGCGACGGAACGCCCACGCGATGTATGCGGCAATAAGCAAGAGCACCAGACCAATCGCGATGATTGCTTTCTTTTTCAGCTCTGACCCAATTGTTGGACCAACAGAATTGAATTCGTGTTCGGTGACGTCACCAAAATCGGTACGGAGTGCGGCAAGGATCGTTTGGTGTTCCGCTTCCGTCAGCGGTGCAACACGCACAAGCATGCTTCCGTCGCTTGCCTCTTGCACGGTCGGCGGGAAACCCGCGTGCTCAACCGTAGCGCGCACCGCCTCTTGTGCAACGTTCTCGGGCACCGTGATGTTCATGAGCGATCCGCCGGTGAAGTCAATTCCCTCGTTCAGCCCAAACACCGCAACGCACACGATTGATGTCGCGAGAATGATGCCCGATACCGTAAGCCAAAGTTTGGAGTGACCGATGATGTTCAATTGCATATTACAAGCCAAGGTAAAAGGAGCGTGTACGCAGCTTCTTTGCACGTGCCGCCCAGGCAAGCAACGCAACCGTGATGACCATGGAACAGAAGATGGACACAAGAATGCCGACCGTCAGTGTGAGCGCAAAGCCCTTAATGAAGCTGGTGCCCATGGTAAAGAGAATCATCGTTGCAATCAGCGTGGTCGCGTTTCCGTCGCGAATAGACGGCCATGCGCGGCTTGCAGCTTCCTTAATTGCGCTTGGCAGGTCGCGACCGGCACGGAGCTCCTCTTTAAGACGCTCAAAGATGAGCACGTTCGCGTCGACCGCAATGCCGAGCGACAGTACGAACCCTGCAATACCCGACAACGTAATGGTGACGCCAAAGAGTTTATAGAGCGCAAGGTTGACGAACGCATACACCGTCAATGCAACCACTGCGAGTGCACCTGGCAAACGGTAGTACAGCACCATGAACAGCGAGATGAGCAGGAACCCGATGAGGGCGGCTTGCACACTTGCGTCGAGCGACGCCTGTCCAAGCGTCGGACCAATGGTTTGCTGCGACACGGGACTAATCGGCACAGGAAGTGCACCAGCAGTCAGTCGCTGTGCGAGCAGCTTGGCCTCATTCACACTGAAGCTGCCCGTAATTTGCGCTTGGCCACCGTAAATAGCACCCTGCACGACCGGCGTCGTAATTGCCTCGCCATCCAAGAAGATACCAATAACTTGGCCGACGTTTGCCTCCGTCAACGCCGCGAACAAATCGCCGCCCTCACTGCTAAACGACAGCAAGATATACGGTGCGACGGTTTGTGGGTCAAACGCGACCTCTGCACGTGTCACGTCTTTTCCGGAGAGTGCGGTGTTCTCCCATGGGTCGGACTGCACGACGTCGCTTGCCGTTGTCCATGGCATTTCAATGTGCGCCAAGTCATACGCCTGGTACTGCGTCGACGATGCGCGGTAAATGAGGTGATAGCCGTATTCGGTTTCGACGACATCGGAGATTGCACCGTCCGCAAGTACGAACAACGCATCCTCAAAGCCTTGTACCATCATGCCTTTGCGCACCAAGCCCAAGTCGCCACCCGCGTCCTTAGAACCTGGGTCACTCGAGTTTGTCCGCGCGAGTTCGGCAAAGTTGTCTGCCGTCGCCTGCGCCTTGATGCTGTCGACAAGTGCGCGCGCCTCATCTTTGGTGCGCGACTCCGTACAGCTGGTTGCACCCGCAAAACAAATGAGGATATGCGACGCAGAAAGCTCGCTCTCTGTCTGCACGCCAAGGTAGCGCATGATGTGCATGGTGCTGCCGCTTTCGTATAGTCCATCGACGACGCCCGTTTTTTGACGACGTCCAAAGTTGCTCACCAACTCGCCGTAGATTTCGTTGTCGGCCGACAGGAATCCGAGTGCACCGCCTGTGTCTTTGGTAGATGCGTCAATTGAAAACTCGGTTGCCAGTGCAGCAAAGTCCTCACCCGCAAGTGCGCGGTCAAGTACGGCAAGTGCCGCGGCACGCTGTGTTTCTTGGTCAGCGTTAATTTGCTGTTTCTGTTCCACCGTTGGTTCTGTTTCAATCTTTGCTGTCGGTGTTTTAAATTCGAGCACCGGCGTTTCACCAATCAGCGCCATTGCAGCAGACGCGTCCTGAATGCCCGGCAACTCCACGATGACGCGATAATGTCCACTCTCGATTGTTGTTTCTACGCGCGACTCTGCAACACCAAGCGCATTTGCACGACGCTCAATGACGTCGCGCACACCCTCCAGTGCACTGACGCGTTCTGCGTCGGCAATGTTGCTCATGTCCGCCTCGTACAACAAGTGTACGCCGCCCTTCAAGTCGAGCCCAAGTGTGAAGTCTTTTGACGGAAACGACAGCGCGGTCAGCCCGACTTTTGCGACTGCGGAGTTCCACGGCGCGGGAAACGCAGTGAAGACACTAAAGAAAAGGAGTACGCCGACAAGTACGACACTCGACCAACGTCCTTTTGTGACGGTGCGAGCCCGTAGTCGACCTGTGCGAGAACCAGAAAGCATTGCCATAGTGGCAGCATTCTATGCTATGTGAGGCTATTTCTACAAGTGCGGCGCAACGTGTGCGTGTGCAAAAGTAAACGGTGCGTGAAAGAAGTGTGTGGCCAGCGTAGAAACCGCCCCTGCGTCGCCGGTCGTGAACGCATCCCACGTCCCACCCTGTCCACAGCGTGCGGCAACGTCGGGGTGACGTTCGAGGTAGCGCGCGAACGCGTCGGCAGTCAGCGTGCCCTGCGCGTAGACGACTGCGCCATGAGTTTGTGCCTTAAAGAGGTCCGCAATAAGTGCGTAATGCGTGCAGCCAAGCACGACCACGTCCGGCGGCCACACGGCAGACTGCGCACGCGCTTCGTCGACGCATTTCGTCACCTCGGCCTTGATGACGTCGGGATGTGCACCTTGTTCGATAAGCGGAACGAGTGTGGGACACGCTTGCTCGACGACGTGGACCGCGGGGTTGCGTTTGGTAATCTCGCGCGTGTAGGCGTGTGATGCCACGGTTGCCGGCGTCGCGAAAATTACTGCATTCGTTGGCGCGCCGTTTTTCACCGCCTGTCCCTGCCACGCCGCACCCGTCACCGCCTCTACCGTCGGCACCAAAATGCCCAACACGCGACGGTCCGGGAAATACTTTGGCAACCACTCGTTCTGCAAACGCGACAGTGCGTTTGCGCTTGCGGTGTTGCACGCAAGAATAACCACGGTGGCACCGCGCGCAAAAAGCCACGCAACACCGTCGCGCGTCAGCTCGTAAATTTCGTCCTTGCTCCGCACGCCGTACGGTGCGCGGGCATTGTCACCCAAATACACATAATCAAACTCCGGCAAGCGCAACCGCAGCGCCTGCATAATGGTCAGCCCACCGTAGCCAGAGTCGAATATACCGATCATGTTGTCATTTTAGTGACCCTAAACCGTGTTGTCACCTCGG
>JBBTZZ010000011.1:1038-2762 GCA_038061135.1 Patescibacteria group bacterium | reverse complement strand
TGCGCGTGCGGCCTATGTGCTCCGCCGCGACGCTCGACGGGGCTCGCTGCGGCTGTGCAACATGCGCCTCCCTCCGCAACGCCTCACTCGGTGACAACCAAGGCTGCATCGCTCCGAGTACATTCCGTCACGAGCCGAGGGTCTGGTTGCGCAGAAAATCGTCGAGTGCGACGGCGCAGACCGTCGACGAGACGCCGTGTATTTTCTGCCAACCAATAGACCCGAGGCGAGTGAAGGAATGTGCGAGGAAGCGATCCCCTTAATCCCTCTTAAACCGCACCGCAAACACGGGAACCCACTTTACGTTGTATTCATCCAAAATCTCCACGGGTTCGTTTGCAATATAGAGGTTGAGCGCAATGTCCGCAAGCATTTCGTGGTCGCCGCGAATGTCCATTTTAAGCGCCTCAATTTCCTGCACGTCGCTCGGCGTGCGCAGCTCGTTCTCAATTGCCTTCTTCTCCTCCCGCAGCTTCGTCATCTCCTCCACAATCTCCTGGTACCGCGGGTGCACGGACAACTGGTCGTTCACCATACTGTTCATGTCGCGCTTCTTTGCCTTCTTCTCTTTCAACCGTGCGTGCACTTCGTGAAGCGTAATGGCCATAATAAAGATAGAGGTAGAGACGGCCCGCGGGGACGTCTTGAACGAAAAACGCCATGAGTATAGCACGACGACCGACCCGTGGCCACGGTTGACGCGATGCAATTTTTGCGCTAGGTTGCGTGCGCACAGAGGCATTCATGCACAGCAAGATCCAAGGACGTGTCGTGATTCTTGTCGGCGAAAATGAGGTTGCGAACGCAGCGCTTGTTCAACAAACGGCTGGCACGCGCACGGAAGGAAGCACGTTCGTCACGCTTTTGACGACGCGACTACCGCACGCCGACGACTGGCCCGGCAGCTACCGCTACGTGACGCAGGAGCAGTTCGACCGCGCGGTGACGGCAGGGTCGTTCGTACTGCACTATGCACACGATGGTCATGCATACGGCATTCGTATGTACGACCTCGACGAGGCGTTGCGCGAGGGCACGGTCGTCCTCACCCTTCCCCGCGCCGAGGCAGAGAAGCTCCGCGGCATGGTCGACCACGCCTACGTCGTCCCCGTTGCGAGCACTCCCACCACTCTTGACCCCGAAAGCCCAACCGCCGTCGACCAACTCACCGCCTTTCTCTCCCGCCTATCCCGCTAACGGATTCGGCGGGAAATGTGTTATATAGCGTCACTTACCATCGTCGACATACGACTTCGCCCGGCCCCATCGTATGGTGTGGCCGGGCGATTCATTTTATTCACTTGTAGGGAGTGCGCGGTAGAACCCAATGACGCCCTTTGCCGTCACGTCATTCGCGACCGTGTCGAATGTTGCCATAATCGTCTTCTCGTCCGTTGCCACGTCGGTCGGCAAGTCGTCGACGAATGCGGCGCCGTCCAGGTCGACACTCCACGTTTCGTCGATAATCTTTGCACCGAGATTGCCCATCGTCATCCACACCGACCACCCACTTTGTGCTGGCGACGTCGTGGAGTTGCACGTCCACGTCACTGCTTCATCGGGCTTGGTGACCCATTTTGGCGTCATCACCAATTTGCCGTCACGCACCACCGCAACGCCCGTCACCACGCCTTGCGTTGTTCCGACGACCGCACATTCATCCGTTCCGCGGCAAGTAGGGTGTACATCACTCCCCTCTCCGAACGCCGTACACGACAACGTCA
>JBBTZZ010000011.1:0-1028 GCA_038061135.1 Patescibacteria group bacterium | reverse complement strand
ACAACGTCAACGTGTCGTAGTCGAGCGTTCCTTCAATGAGATATTGGTCGGCGGTCTGTGCGGTAAAGTGCATGGTGAGCATCGCGACGCCTTTTGGCGCAGCAGTGTAGACGCTTTCGTCCGCGTCAAAGCGCCACGTGCCATACGCCCAAAACTCGTCGGGAAGTGGATTCGACGACGGTGACGCGCAACCCGCACCGAGCAGAAGCAGCATCACCCCACCCGCAAGAAGCCTTCGCATAGTTTAGCGGTTCACGATCTTGAGCGACATGTTGCGGAACATTGCGTCGTCACCGTTTTTTGCACTCCCCTGCTTTTCTGCTTGCGACAAGAAATAGCGAATGGTCGCGGTGCCTTCCGGAATGCGGAACTTCCCGCTGTTCACCTGCCACGAGTCCGCCGTGCCAGCGTGCAGCATGTGCTGACCCTGGAAGTACGCGAGGATTTTTCCGTCCTTGTTCATGGCGTATGCGTAGAGGTACGGAAGTCCGGTGATGTCGTTTGCGCGCACCGTCTCTGCTTTTGTCTCTGCACGGAACACTGCCATGTCGCCACCACGTCCGTGCACCGCAACGTCCTTGTACGCGTCTTCACTCTCGCTGCCGTTCTCCGTCAAGGTTACAGTTCCGTCACCTGCCACGTTCACACCGCCGTTCGTTTTCCATGTCGACACGCGGTCCAAGATGTTCACGCGCGACCCGTCATGCATCGACGCATGCATCGACACCACGTGATGGCGACGCACCGGAACATGCTTGCCATGTGCCAACGCGGCAACCGGCGACAACGCCATTCCTGCGGCAATAACTGCGAAACCTGCTTTTGCGACAAAGGTGTTCATAGGGCAAAAGTGAAGAATCTTCAGACTCCTTGGTACCACAATTCACACATTTCCTCAATTACGCAGTGATATTTTCGCTGCGGTAAGCAATCATTTACAAACACAAAATGACCATATGGTCATTTTGTGTTCTTGTATCAGCCAGAAAACCCGCGAGCGGAGACGGCGTCGTGAGGATTTTTAGCCG
>JBBTZZ010000010.1:0-3568 GCA_038061135.1 Patescibacteria group bacterium | reverse complement strand
GGGGCGAGGGTGTTTGGCGGGGCCGGTGGTTGCTGCGGCGGTGGTGATGCCGCGGGAATTGAGGAGGGGCTGGATGTCGCTTGTGCGGGATAGTAAGACGTTATCGCAAAGTCAGCGCGAACGTGCTGCGGAGTTTATTCGTGAGCATGCAGTTGCGTTTGCCGTTGGTGAAGTTGATGCAGTAACAATCGATCGCATGAACATTCATCACGCAAGTTTGGAGGCGATGCGCCGTGCCGCGGTTCCCCTCCTTCCGAAGGCATGTCCCGAGGAACGAGGGAAGGGGGTGGGGGTGGTTGGGGTTCTTGTCGACGGTAAGTTCATCATCCCAGGCCTCGATGTCCCTCAACAGTCAATAATCCATGGTGACGCCGTCTGCCTCTCCATTGCGGCTGCGTCGATTATTGCAAAGGTACATCGCGATGAAATAATGACGAAGCTTGAAACTCAGTTTCCTGCATACGGATTCGCACAACACAAAGGCTACGCGACGGCACAGCATCGGAGTGCTATTCTTGTGCACGGGCTGACGGTGCATCACCGAAGAACATTTTGCAAAGCATTTCTATGACCGCGCAGCTTTTTACATCTCTTTTTGCAGACGGTGCAATGGGGCAGACGCAGAGCATGTCTGACGAACAGAAGGCACGACGCCTCAATTTTTTACGATCGCAAAAAATTGAAGCCCTTTCACCGGTCATGCTGACGTCGGCGCATGGGAATGAGATTGCGTTGGTGACGGAGGACGACGCAGGAACCGTCATCGAGAATATCGACGGGTTCATTACCGACTGCCCACGCCTGCCGCTTGTGGTAACGCATCAAGACTGCGTTCCGGTGCTCGTTACTGATGATAGGAACGTCGTTGCGTTGCTCCACGCAGGTTGGCGGGGTGTTGTTGTGGGAATTCTCCCGAACGCTATTTTGCTTGCGGCCGAAGAGTTTGGCGTGCCTGCGAGTAAGCTTCGTGTGCATCTCGGTCCCGGCATTCAGCCATGTCATTTTACCGTGAGTGATGACCTTGCCGAACAGTTTCCTTCGTCCGCACGAATTGGCGACGCAATTGACCTTCATGCGGTACTCCGTCAACAAGCAGAAAACCTCGGCGTTCCTTCGTCGGCAATTACGGTCGACAATCGATGCGCCGTGTGTACAGAAAACGATAGCCACCCCGTCTTTGCGTCATGGCGACGCGACAAGGTGGCGGAAAACAACATGATCAGCGTGGCGATGTTGAACTAAACAGTCATGAGTATTCCGCCGGCACCGATGACGACAATGGCGATGCTGAATGCGATCAGGAAAACCGATAAGAGTTTTGCGGGTGTGCCAAAGGTGACCAGTCCACTTTTGTGGTCGACGATTTGTTTGGCAATGGCAAGTTGCAATGAACGAAGCATGAGCCACACGCCGACCGTAGTGACGACAAGCGCGCTGACAACGTTGAGACCGTGCTCGCCCACAAAAAAGAGCAACGCAAAGCTGCCAAGTGCAGTCCAGCCGGCAAGGGTCTGCCATGGGCGGAGAAGCGCAATCCGGCGTTGCTGCACAATGGTGAGCGCAGGTGGTTTACGGAAAACGGTGCGGTGTGTTTGGAAATGTGTGAGGTCGGGTTCGAATGTCTTGATGGCTATGAGCGTTGCGTGCGGCAAGTGCGTGATGAAGTCGACCGTTGTTTTGTGCGCAAAACGTTCACTTGCGAGGTGTTGTGTGACGACGCCGCTGCTGTGACGCATGCTCCACGCAGTGAGCGACAAAATGAGCGCAAAAACTCCTGCGATGCTCACGATCATCACCATCGTCTTACCGTCGAGTACCACGCCGTCACGATTTATGAGTGTCACGATGAGCGCGGCGAGTATTGTAACGGAGAGCGCCAATACAAGGGCGACTTCCAGTCCAATGCCAAGCACTGCACGCCTATATAGCCAGAGTGCATATTGCTCCGGTGCTACACCGTGGCGTTTGAGCGCCGTCGTGGCGTCTTTTTTTATCAGTGGCGTGATTTTTTCCACCACCGTCCCCTTGTACCTCGGATCCATACGGAGGAAGTATAGCAGAAAAATCCCTTGCCTCGAAGCGTTGCGGTTCAGGGGGTTTCACGATAGGATTGCTGCGATATGAGCGACTTACGGACAACGCTTGATACGGCGAGTGATGTTGCGGCGCAGTATGTTGCGGCGCCGGGGTTGTCGCGTGCGCTTGTCGAGGAAATTTCGTTGTATAAGCACGAACCGTCGTGGATGTTGGCAAAGCGCGTTGCGGGGCTTGAGAAGTTTCTTTCGGCACCGCTGCCCACGTGGGGGCCGGATTTGTCGGTGATCGACTTTGACGCACTCGTCTATTTTGTGCGACCAAACACGGTTGCGAAAACGACGTGGGACGACGTGCCCGCGGACATTCGGACGACGTTCGATAAGCTTGGGATTCCCAAGGCGGAACAGGAAATGTTTGCCGGTGTTGGCGCGCAGTTTGACTCGGAGACGATTTATCACAACCTGAAGGCCGAATGGGAAGACCAAGGCGTTATTTTCAGTCACATGGACGAGGCGGTGGAGAAGTACCCTGAGCTGGTCGAGAAGTTTTTTATGACGACGTGCGTGCCGGTGCACGACCACAAGTTTGCCATGCTGCACGCCGCGGTGTGGAGTGGCGGGACGTTTATTTACGTGCCGCCGGACGTGAAGGTGACTATTCCCTTGCAGGCGTATTTCCGCATGAACGAGAAGCACGGCGGTCAGTTTGAGCACACGCTGATCATTGCGGACAAGGGGAGTGAACTACATTATATCGAAGGTTGTTCCGCGCCGCGGTTTAACGTGCAGTCGCTGCATGCGGGGTGCGTCGAGATCCATGTGATGGAAGGTGCACGCGTTCGGTACTCGTCGATTGAAAACTGGAGCAAGAACACGTTCAACCTGAACACCAAACGTGCACTTGTCGACAAAGGCGGCGTAATGGAGTGGGTCAACGGCAACTTTGGCAGCGGCATGACCATGCTGTACCCCACGAGTGTACTTCGCGGCGAGGGAGCAAGAAGCGATTTTTTGGGCGTTGCGTTTGCGGGAGAAGGGCAAGTGCAAGACACCGGTGCGAAGATGATTCACGTTGCCCCACGCACGTCGTCGACTATACGGAGCAAGACCGTGAGCAAAGACGGCGGGAAGTCGGTGTACCGCGGCTATGTGCACGTTGCGCCAAAGGCTGACGGGGTGACGTCGAGCGTGGTGTGCGACGCGCTGCTCCTTGACCCCGCCTCGAAGTCGGATACGCTACCGACCATGAAAGTAGAGAACGCCACGTCGACCGTTGTGCATGAGGCAAGCGCAGGCCGCATTGGTGACGACGAACTGTTTTACCTCGCCAGCCGCGGCATTGGCACCGACGACGCCCGCCGCATGCTCGTGAACGGCTTCATTGACCCCGTCGTCCGTGCACTTCCCCTTGAGTACGCCGTGGAACTGAACAAACTTATCGACCTTGAGATGGAGTCCTAGTCGCTCATATGTGGAGGGGTCCTGTCACTTCGCCACCCCGTAGGTGCTCGGACATCGCGATGCTCGTCCGG
>JBBTZZ010000009.1:0-5857 GCA_038061135.1 Patescibacteria group bacterium | reverse complement strand
TAAAAATCCTCACGACGCCGTCTCCGCTCGCGGGTTTTCTGGCTGATACAACAAAAAATGACCGTGAGGTCATTTTTGTTCTTTACGCCCGAATTACGTCTGTCGCCTCTTGTGGCGTAAGCACATTTTTCGCTTTGAGAATATTCACCAATATATGCGTCTTCGTCGACTGTGCTTCGGCTTTGCGTTCCACAAAGTCTTTCGATGCAACCGACGGCATGAGCGCGTCGAACCGTTCGTCCATGTGTGTTGCGAGTCCCTGCGTCGTTTCTTGCGCGTCATCAAAACGCTCGTTCATTTCGGTTACCAAAACAGCTGTCGCTTCCTGCGTGGCATCGATCCTTTCTGCGAGTTCCGTCTTTGTTGTATCAATCTTCGTATATACAGAAGCAAAGCCCTGTTGCACGAGCAAAGCGAGGTCATCGAGCGTCAATGGTTTTTTTGATTCCATAGTAAATATAGTCTATCACACCTTCTTTTGCTCCACGAACTAGCCCGCGAAGTACCTCCCAATCTTCTCCGGCAAGTCCGCGGGGTCGTCACACGTGTCCCACGGTTCGCCCTGCAAAACACGCTCGCGGTCATGAAACCCCCAGGTGACGGCGATCGCGTCGACACCTGCCGTGCGTGCTTCACGAACATCGCCGAGCGTGTCAGTAATAAACAGACTCTCACGCGGATGCTTCCCCGCTGCAGCGAGAATGGTATGAATTTTCTTCACCTTGCTTCGTTCGTTTTCCATGCCGTAAATGCCGGAGAAGCAATCTGCGAGGCTACACTGCTCAAGGACCTTCGTAATCGTACTCGATAGCGATGACGAAACAACAAATAATCGATAGTTAACCGCGAGCTGCGGCAACACGGCGCGCACGCCAGGAAACACCGGACACATGTCGGGCAACACACGATCAGCTTCCGCATAAAATGCGGCAATCCGTGCCTCTTCCGCATCACGTTCTTCCGGCGTCTCCTCGTCCTTGGCCGTAAACACGTTTGCGTCGTGCACCGCACGCTGTTCTTCTTCCGTTGTGCCCCAATGCTTCGTCACAAGCGGCGCCATGGCGTCAAAACTATCAAATATTACGCCATCGAAGTCGAACAAGAGAAGTTTGCGGTGCATATAGAGCTATCGTAACACAAAGGCGGAGCACCGTGCCCCGCCTATGCTCATATTATTTCTTCCCGCGTCCGAACAGGCCGCGTTTCTTTGGCTGTTCTTCTGGCTCACTTTTCACTTTTTCCTTTTCACTTTTCACTTCGACTGGCGCTTCCTCTTTCACCGTCGTCACGCGACCCGAGCGAATGCCTTTTGCGGCACGTTGCGCTTCGTACTCCGCAGCCTCTTGCTGTTCGGCAGTCAGTGCGGTTTGTTCCACGAGCGTCAGCTTTGCTTTGCCAACAAGACGACGCGCGAGAATGCCGACAACCTTCGTCACGTCGACAATCTCCTGTGCGCCACTGTCCATGTCGCGCAGAATGACCGTCCCGTCCAACACTTCTTTCTGGCCAAGGATGAGTGCAAACTTTGCCTTCTGCTTGTCCGCGATTTCCATCTGCGCCTTGAGCGAGCCTTTGCCAAACGCTTCTGCGCACACAATGCCGCCCTCGCGCAGCTTCTCGAACACGGCCAAGCCCTTGCGTCGTGCCGCGTCGCCCAGCTGACAGAAGAACACGTCCACACGCTTCTCCTCCGCAGGCTGGTACACACCGGCCTGTTTCATGGCAAGGATAGTACGGTCAATCCCCAGCCCTGCGCCCATTGCACCGGTGTTCTCACGACCGCCCAACATCGGCACCAGCCCGTCGTAACGACCGCCGCCGCCGAGTGCCAAGCCTTTCATCTCCTCCGACTTCGGGTCCGCAACGAACGCCTCAAAAATGGTGTGCGCGTAGTAGTCGAGGCCACGTACCAAGTACGGGTCAAGCACGTACGGCACGTCGGCTTCGTCCAAGTATTCAAGCACTTTCATGAAGTGTGCTTTGCTGTCGGCGTCCAAGAAGTCGACAATCTGCGGCGCACCATTTTTAATCTCGTCCATGCCAGGCTCCTTGGAGTCGAGCAACCGCAACGGGTTTTTGAGCAAGCGGCGCTTGTCGACTTCCGACAATTTGTTTTTGTGCGTCTTGAAGTACGTGACCAACTCCGCAACGTACGCTCGGCGCGATGCAACGTTACCAAGTGTGTTGACATGCAAAACTGCTTCCACGCCAAGTCCACGGTAAAAACGATGCGCCATGAGCATGACCTGCGCGTCAATCACCGGGTCACCACTCCCGAGTGCCTCAAACCCAAACTGCGCCAACTGACGGTAACGACCAAACTGCGGACGATCGTGGCGGAAGAACGTTTCCACGTACCACAACTTCACCGGCTGCGGCTGGTTCACCATGCCGTGCTCAATGTACGCACGTGCAATCTGCGCCGTTCCCTCGGGGCGCAGCGCCACGCGGTCGCCGCCCTGGTCCTCAAACGTGTACATCTCCTTGCTCACGACGTCGCTTTCTTTGCCGGCCGTGCGTTCAAACAGCGTCGCAAACTCCAAAACTGGCAAACGAATGCGGCCAAAACCGTACGACTTCGTAATGTCGCGCGCAACTTCCTCCACGCGGTTCCAGTACCATTGCTCGTCCGGCATGATGTCGCGGAAACCACGCACCAACTCCGGCGTTTTTACTCCTTTTTTCTTTGCTTCGACAGGTGCCGCGCTTTGCGACGTTTCTGCAGGCTTGGGCATATCGATATCCATGAAAACAATTACTGCGATTCAATAGTGTATGTAGGGGAAGCGATCGTTGCGGCGCGGTCGAGGGGGAACCCACGGAACCACACCTTGCCAACAATGTTGTCAATCGGCACAGGGCCGAACACGCGGCTGTCTAAACTTGCGGTGCGGTTGTCGCCAAGGAGGAAGTAGTCGTTGACGGGCACCACGCGGCGAATGTCACCGTCCGTGTACTCACTAATGTAACTCTCGTCGAGCACGAATCCGTTCGGGTGTTCTGTATTGGAGATGGTAATCACTCCATCGTGAATTTCCACCGTCTCGCCGGGGAGACCAATGATGCGCTTAATGTAGTATTGATCACTCTGCTCTGTGGAGTTTGGATGCTCCGGCGGATGAAACACCACCACCTCGCCGCGCTCCGGCTGTCGGAACCGATACGTGAGTTCGTCGACGATGAGGTATTCGCTGTCGTAAAAATTCGGTTCCATGGACGCGCCCTTCACGACGAACGGCTTAATAAGGAAGTACCGAACCGCAAAGATGATAATGAGTGCAACCGCGACCACCTGGACAATCTCGGCAATAAACAGCGCCGCAGCACCCACACTCGGGCCAAACCATCGCACAAACACCGGCGTCGTGTCTCCCGAACGGCGAAAAAGCATACGCGTATTAGCCAACCTTAGCAAAAATTATACGCATTATACCACAAAACTCGGGTTGTGCAAGCCTCGGAGCAGCCCTTGCACTTCCCCCACAAAACGCGTAGTATGGTGTTGCTACGTGGGGTTAGCTCAGCGGTAGAGCGTCGTCCATCCCGGGCGAAGGTCGACGGTTCAACTCCGTTCATCCCACTACACTTCTTGCTTGGTTTCACCACCAAGCATACACGGATGTTTAGCTCAGCTGGTTAGAGCGCTGTCCTCACACGACAGAGGTCGGTGGTTCGAACCCACCAACATCCACCAAAAAATCCTCGGCTTCGGCTGGGGATTTTTTGTGTAAAAACGACACTTCCGCAAACCGCGCCTTTCGCGTATACTCCGATCGTACCTGCTACTCGCCTACTCGTTCCTCGTTACTTCCGTATGAGCGACCCGCACACCGTCGATTTTCTGCAAAAAAAATACGAAGTTCCTACGGAGCGCGAGGTGCGTTCCCGTGTTTCGCGTACTGGTCGCTACCTTGCGGGGTTCTTTGTAGTCACTGCGCTCGTCGGCGTGTTTTTCTCCTACCGCATTGCGCAAATCACACACGGTGACGAAAAGGACGTCGGTGGTCTGTCGTTCTTCTCGTCGTTCTCATCTTCCCTCGCGCGCCTTGTCACGAGCGGCGACAAGTCGCTCACCGGCGAAGAAAGCGACCGCGTGAACTTCCTCCTCCTCGGCGTTGGTGGCGCGGGTCACGACGGCGCACAGCTGTCCGACACCATGGTGTTCGGCAGCTTCAAACCGTCGACGAACGAACTCGGCATGCTGTCCATTCCACGCGACCTGTACGTCAGCGTCCCTGGTTACGGCAACAGCAAAATCAACGCCGCAAACGCCTACGGAGAGGAGGCAGGCACCGGCAAAGGGCTCGACCTCGCAACCGCGGTCGTCAGCGAAATCTTGGACCAGCCCGTGCACTACACCATCCGCGTCGACTTTGATGGGTTCTCGTCGGTCATCAACCAGCTTGGCGGCGTAGACATTTGCGTCGACCGTGCGTTTACCGACAACCAATACCCCGAATACGAAGGGTCGCCCACATACAAAATCGTCACGTTCGAGGCAGGCTGTCAGCACTTAAGCGGCGACGAAGCGCTCGAATACGCACGCTCCCGCCACGGCAACAACGGCGAGGGCACTGACTTTGCACGCGCCGCACGTCAGCAGAAAATCTTGCTCGCCGTCAAAGACCGCGCATTGTCACTCGGCGTCTTGCTCAACCCCGGCAAGGTCACGCGCATCTTGAGCACCATTAGCAACAACATTGCAACCAACATGTCGTTTTGGGAGATGATGAAGTTCGCGCAATACGCACCCAACATTCACACGGACGCCATCGCCCTCAAAGTGCTCGACACCGCAGCCAGCGGCCCCTTGTACTCCACCACTATTCTCCCCGGCCCTGGCTATATTGTCCTCCCGCGCCACGACGACTGGTCGGACCTGCACGTAATTGCCGAGAACATCTTCACGGTTGGCGACGCACCCGCCGCAACGCCCACGGTCGCTGTCACACCCACCACACCGTCGGTTTCTGTAGAAATTCAAAACGGCACGAGCGTCTCCGGACTAGCATACGTCACCGCGCAACGGCTGGAAGGATCAAACTTCGACGTCGTCAAAATCGGCAATGCACAGAGCAAAACCGTCGCTCGTACCACCATTTACGACCTTACCCTTGGCCGCAAAGCTGCGGAGCTTTCGGCGCTCAAAGAGTTCCTGGGCGCAGACGTCATTATGGCAAGCGAGGGCTGGGTATACGACAATAGCGTCGTCCCAAGCGACCTCACCACCACAGAAACCCCCGGAAATACGCTAGTCACAGCAAACGAAACAGTTGACTTTCTTATCATTGTAGGAGAGGATGCGGCCTCATTGGCACTTAGGTAACATGCCACCGAGGAACGATTATGCCCGCTATTCCTACTATTGCCCTCATTGGCCGTACCAACGTCGGAAAGTCGACGCTTTTTAATAAACTCATCGAGGAGCAAAAGTCGCTGGTTTCCGACATCGCCGGCACCACGCGCGACCGGTTCGAAGCCGACTGTTTGTGGCGCGGAAAAGTCGTCCGCCTTGTCGACACTGGCGGACTGGACGTTGACCCGAACGACCCGATTGAACGTGGCGTCATTGAGCAGTCAGAAATGGCCATCGCACAAGCGGACGTCATTATGTTTTTGGTCGACGTTCCCGTTGGCCCTACCGTAGACGACATCGAGATTGCAAAGAAACTTCGTGCAAGCGGCAAGCCTGTTATTGTCGTCGGCAACAAAGCAGACAACGCAGAGTTGCGCATGAGTGTAGAAGGTCAAGCATGGCGCAGCTGGCCGATTGCGAAACCTATCGCCATTAGCGCAGGCAGATGTATTGCGTGCGGCGACTTGCTCGACGCCGCATTTGTCGCACTCGAGAAAATCG
>JBBTZZ010000008.1:0-5712 GCA_038061135.1 Patescibacteria group bacterium | reverse complement strand
CCGTCGGACAAAATGTTAATCCACAAAATATGAATGGGTAGTAACGGCAGCGGCAACCCAAGCGCGATTGCGGCAAGCATCAGCACAAGTTCGCTCCCGCTACTTGCCATAAGGTAGACAACGACTTTGCGGATGTTATCGAACAGTCCACGTCCTTCGCGCACCGCAGCAATGATGGTTGCAAAACCATTGTCCAAAAGCACAATATCCGCCGCCTCCTTGGCAACGTCCGTACCGCTCCCCACTGCAATGCCGACGTCCGCCGCGCGTAGTGCCGGCGCGTCGTTCACGCCGTCGCCCGTCATGGCAACCACTTCACCGTTATGCTGCAACGCACGCACGATCCGCAGTTTGTCGGCAGGCGAAATTCGCGCAAACACATTCACGCGCGCAACCTGCGCCGCAAGCGCAACGTCATTCAAACGCGTCACTTCTACACCCGTCATCACCGCGTCGTTGTCGGCCACAAGCCCGATGGACGTTGCCACCGCACGCGCCGTCCGCGGGTGGTCGCCCGTCACCATCACGGCGCGAATCCCCGCCGCCTTCGCCACGCGCACCATCTCCGGAACATCTACCCGCACCGCGTCTTCAAGGCCAACGAGTCCGACAACGTGCATGTCGACGATGTCGGTTTCTTCGAGCGTACTTTTCTCTTTTCTCTTTTCACTTTTCTCTACAACCATCAACACCCGCAACCCACGTCCCGACATCTGTTCAATCTTCGACATCAACATTCCTCGCTCTGCGTCCGTACAATCTGCACGCCCAAGCAACACCTCCGGCGCACCCATAGCAACAATGCGCCCTCCATCTCCGTCACGAAACGCCCGCGCCGAAAACTTGTTCGCCGATGAAAACGGCAGCTCCCCGATCATCGAGCGCTGCTCTTCATCTCTATTCTCTTCATCTCTCCATATCTTTTCCTTGAGAAACGCATGAATCGCCTTTTCTGTCATGCTCCCCGTCACATACTCGTGGCTGTCACGTTGCACGTCACGTGCCGCATTCACCATCGCAAGCGCGTCGATGAGCCGCTTTTCACTTTTCACTTTTTCCTTTTCACTAGCTTCTCCCGTCGCCAACTTCGTCACGGTCATCTCCCCCGTCGTCAGCGTCCCGGTTTTATCGACGCACAGCACGGTCACGCTTCCCAGTGTTTCCGCAGCAACCAACGTGCGCACCACCGCACGCTTTCGCGCAATCCGCTGCATGCCAAGCGCAAGAGTAACCGTCAGCGTCACGAGCAGTCCTTCCGGAATTGCCGCGACCGCAAGTGCAATGCCAAGCACCAACATGTCGACAAACGGAATGCCGCGCGCAACGCCAAACACGCCGACAATGCCAACTACACACAAAATGACAATGGCCAACTGACGTGAAAACACCGCAAGCTGTGCCTCGAGCGGTGTGCGGTCGTTCTCTACCGTCGTCGTCAACGCCGCAATCTTCCCAAACTCCGTGTGACTACCAATCGCCGTCACAATCGCCGTTGCTCTCCCCGCCGCAACACTCGTCCCGGCGTAGAGCATCGTGCTCCGAGTCCCTTCGTGATTCGTAATTTGTAGTTCGTAGTTCATCTGCTTCGCAACAGCGACTGACTCCCCCGTCAACGCCGCCTCGTTCACCTCAAGCGCCGTCGCCGTTAACACACGCGCGTCGGCAACCACGTGGTAACCCGCGTCGAGCAACAACACGTCGCCAACCACAACGTCGGCCGCAGCAACGTCGGTGGGCACACCGTCGCGCAACACCTGCGCACGACGCGGCAAATACGCGGCAAGTTTCTCAAACGCACGGTCAGCGCGGTACTCCTGAAAAAACCCAAGGCATGCGTGCAGCGCGATGACGCACAAAATAAGTAGCGCGTCGTCCATGTGCCCAACGACGTTCGCAACAATAAACGCAACAAGCAACACCATCATCATCGCGCCACGAAACTGTTGCGCAAACACGCGCCACGCTCGCCTGCCCGGCGGCTTGGGCAACACATTCTTCCCTCCCTCTTTTTGCCGCGCCGCAACATCCGCCGACGACAAACCCGCCCGCGTGACGCCAAGCGACCGCATGACATCCATTGGCGACATTGCCCCATACGCAATTCCCTCCTGCACTTGGCGCATAACTTTGTATAGTGTAGCACGAAGCGAACGCGAACGGAGTCATGTCTTTACCTTCATGGATCGCCCGCGCCTCTCACCTCGCCGTCGCTCGGCTCGGGCTGGGCACCGCCTCGCCGTGCTCGCTGGTGCTCGCACATGGCTCCGGCGTCCGCTCCCCGACGAACGCCACGCAGGTGGCGTTCTCCCAGCGCACAATAAAACCCCGACCGAAGCCGGGGGTTTTATTGGTGCGCTGGGCGGGGATCGGACCCGCGACCTTGGGCTTAAAAGGCCCCTGCTCTACCACTGAGCTACCAGCGCATTTCTGCGCGAACGCGGCTAGAATAGCATGGAGCCGAGCAAAAATCAAGTATGCGCCTGCCTCGCAGAAGTACTCTGCTATACTTACAAAACCTTATGCCCTTCCGCACTTTTTTTCAAGATCAAAAGTCCTACCTCGCACAGCTTACTGCGAAAGAGCGGCGACTCCTGACGTCCTTCTTTCTTTTCGGCCTTGCCTCCCCCATCTTTCTTGTCTACACCAACACCTTCCTTTGGCGCACGTCATTCAACAATAGCACCACGGTAATTTTATACAATCTCGGCATCTACACCGGCTTGTCGCTCGGCTTTCTCCTCAACGCTGCACTGCTTCGCTACGTCACCGCACGTCGGCTGTACTCTTTTGCATGTATCCTTCAAGGCATTGTACCCATCGTACTCGTCGCACTCGTGCCGTCCGCACAAAACATTGTCGTACTTCTTGGCCTTGCATTCGGCATATCCGCAGGCATGTACTGGGCAAACCGAAACTACTTTACATCGCTCATGACACGAAGCGCACATCAATTTTCATTTTTCACACTCGAACAAGTACTCGCCACAGTTGCGTCCATCATTGCACCCGCAGCAATCGGCTGGCTTATTGTCTACGGTGCACACGTTGGCTACCAAGTAAGTGTTGCGCTCGGATTCATACTCCTTCTTGCATCCGGAATCACCGCAAGCAACATTATGACGTCGCGCGCACGACAACAGAGCACACATCTTCTGCTTCGTGCCGCCTCCAAACAATGGAACGCACTCCGACGCATGGACTTTTTTAACGGCCTCATGAATGCCGTCGACATGACCATTCCACTCTTTGCTGCTCTCACACTTGTTGGCATGGAGGACGCCATCGGTACGCTACAAACTATCTCCGCGCTTGCCGCAGCACTTGCCGCCTACGTCGTCGGAAAAAAATACGCACACACGCCGCGCTCCATGACACTACGCGTATGGTTGCTCATCATCAGCCTCGCGGGTCTCGTCGTCACACTCCACTTTACCGCATGGACGATTATTTTCTACACTATCGTGTCGGGTCTTATGGGGCCATCACGTGGTGCGGCAATCAACAGCATTCTGTACAAAACTATCGACAACGAATGCAACGGCGACCGTTCATGCTACTTGCTCGACCGCGAAATCTTCCTCAACCTTGGACGCGTTGCCATGCTCGCTATTCTTGCGTACCTCACCGTGCTGTGGCCAGCGGCGACCGTGCGTATTGGCTTTAGCGCAGTCATTATACTCCGCGTACTTTTCGTACTCGCCGCCAACACCGTCGACGCGGGCAACACGAAACGTGTCACCACCTAATTTACCTCCCACCCCTCTGGCACGTCACACGGTGTGGGGAAATCGACGACCTCACCAGTGTCAGGATTTGTGGCCGGTGTGATGATCTGCGCGCAGATTTCCGTTTCGTCGCCATCTGAAGATTGAGGCGTAACATCTGAAGTCTTGCCGCCCGAATGAAACACCCAATAAATAATCAGCACACCAAGCGCCATGCAAAGTATACCTTTCCAAAGGGGTGCGAGAGGATGTTCATTTTTCATATGACGTAAGAACGCGATTCATCGCGTCCGATTACACAAGCATCAAAAGCGTCTCATGCACAATCCGTTCGTCCGCGTTGAGCGCAAACAGTGCACGGACGTTTTTGCTCAACTCGTCGCGACGCTCCGGGTGCTCGAGCAAACGCGTTATTGCTTGCGAAAGTATTTGCGGCGTCATGTACCACAGTACCTCTGCGGCGTTGCGTTCCTCGAGCGCCTTCGCGTTCGGAAACTCAAAGCTATGAAACGGAATGATAATCGCGGGTTTACCAAGTGCCGCAAGCTCGCAAATAGTTCCCAATCCCGAGCGACACACCACAATATCGGCAGCGGCGTACGCATCAGCCATACCCTCGTTCAAAAACTCGAGTGCGGTGTAGTTTTGCCCCTGCTCCTCAAGCGCCGACAGCATTTTTCCGCGACCAACCAAATGCAGCACATTCGCGTGCGTCACCATGTCGCGTCGCAACGTTGCCATTGCGTCGTTAATCTGCACCGCGCCCGTCCCGCCACCCATCACAAGCACCGTCGGTAACGTCGCGTCGAATCCGTACCGCGTGACTGCCGTTTGCTTGTCGCCCAGACGCAACGCGTGACGAAACATGCCACCGACGACAAGCGTTTTCTTGCTTGGGAATGCAACCGCGGTTTCGTCGAACGTCACGCTTATCCGCTTTGCAAAGTACGCCATTATTTTATTTGCGACACCAGGCTGTACGTCCAACTGGTGCACCCACACGGGAATACGCAACACCCACGCTGCAAGCACAACCGGCACACTCACAAACGACCCGGCTGTAAAGACCATTGCGGGACGAAGCGTACGCAAAAGTGAAAATGCGCGCACCACGCTCACAGCAAGCCCAAACGGCAACAGCGGCCACAACCATTTCTTATACCGATTCAACTTCGGCGACGACAACGAGTAGAACGCAATGCGATTACTCTCAACAACAAGCCGCTCTGGACCGTTTGGTGTTCCCACCCACGACACCACCGTATGCGCGTCGCGCTTGCGCAACTCCGCAGCAATCGCAAGGAGCGGCGTGACGCTCCCAAGCGTTCCACCACCCGTCATTAAGAAATGTTTTTGGTCGGTCATAGTTAAGGAAAATGGAGGGGTCCTGCCGCGTCGCTCCCCGTAGGTGCTCGAACTTCGCGATGCTCGTTCGGCGCGCCTCCGGGGTCCCCGCTAGCGTCACCCCTTTTCCTGAATTAGGCTGCTGAGCCAACTTTTCTCTTTTCACTTTCCTCTTTTCACTGACTCCGCGAAACATTCGCCACAACGCCCATTGCCGTCAACGAAACCGCCAGCGCGGTTCCGCCATAGCTCACAAACGGCAACACGACACCCGTAATCGGCAACAGCCCCACCATACCACCAATATTCACAATTGCCTGCACACCAATCCACACCATAATTCCAACGACCAAATAACGGCTAAACGGGTCGGGCGCACGGTCGGCGATTTTTAATCCGCGAAAAATAAACACGGTATACAGCGCAAGAAATGCAACAATGAACACGAACCCCAACTCCTCACTCATCACTGCAAAAATACTGTCGCCCGCAACCTCCGGAAGATACTGAAACTTCTGCAAGGAATGTCCGTACCCACGACCAAACAACCCGCCGCTCCCAATAGCAAGCAACGCTTGGTTAATGTGATAACCAACGCCTTGCGGGTCAAGCTCAGGGTGCAAACACGAGGTAAACCGGACCG
>JBBTZZ010000007.1:0-9198 GCA_038061135.1 Patescibacteria group bacterium | reverse complement strand
GCCTAGCTCAGTTGGTTAGAGCATCTCGTTTACACCGAGAGGGTCGAGGGTTCGAGTCCCCCGGCGTCCACCACGGAAAATTCCAGCCCACGTATATAGAATTTTCCGTGCCGCGTGGACGGCCTCGAATGAGGACGGCTTTACGCGGCTGGATTCGCTGGAATCCCGTGGCAAGCCAGAAAAAGTATGAGGGCCGTTAGCTCAGTTGGTAGAGCGTCTGGCTGGCAGTCAGAAGGTCATCGGTTCGAACCCGATACGGTCCACCACAAAAGTCTCAACTTCGGTTGAGACTTTGTGTTTATCCTTCTGCTTCGGAGTAGGGAGCTCCCGCTAACCACGATGCAATTGCCTGGCGCACGACGGGAATAGTTTCTTGCGGCAGTGCGCGTGGGTCACACCAAAGAAGTTCTGAACATTTTTCTGGTTCGCAATTTACTATGTCACCCGCCCATACCGCACAGGCAAAATAGAAGTCGACACGTTCGCCGTCATTGCACTTTTCACGGTGCATGACGTGGGCAAAATGTACGTTGGCTGGGGCAAGTTCGACGCCAATCTCTTCACGCGCCTCGCGACACATCGCCGCCGTCAACGACTCGCCGCCGTCATGATGGCCTGCAGGTAAGCTGTACCAGCCGTCCATGTACGTCGTGTTTGCGCGTTTAAGGAGGAGTATTTTTCCCTCGTGCTCGAGAATGAGATATACCGCAGGGATTACAGAAAAGCGTTGTGTCATATATGGACGAAAGCGTAGCACGCGTGAGATAATAGAGTAAAGAAGTTCAAGCGTTATTTACGTGCGGTGAAAATATGAAGTTTCCAATAATAGTACTCGTAAGTCTCTGTATTGCTGTCTACGGTGTGTCGTCGCTTTCTCCTGTGCGAGCGGCAGTCGCACCAACGGTTGTTTCTGTGGTGACGAGTAGTACCGCCGGGGGGACTACTGATGATTTTTCCAACGGGAACGTCAACCTTGTTGCAGGAGCAGACAAAACTATTTATTTGAACGGTATTGTTGAAGATCTAGATGGACGAGACGAAATCGCGAGTGTGTTCGGTGTTTTTTATCGTAGCGGAGTAGCGGGTGGGAGTGGCTGTTCGAGTGATGGCAATGCCTGCTACAGGAATTCTTCATGTTCCCTTGTAAACAACGAAGATCTCAACCAGAAAGTATTTTCTTGTCGGCTGGACCTGCATTATTATGCAGACGCTACTGCAGCGGGTAGTGCATTCGCAGCGCAGAATTGGGCTGCGTATGTGTACGTTTCTGATGGGCAGAGTTTTGGTGAAGATACCTCGGTGACCAAGGAAATACCTTCGCTCCTCAGTATATTCATTCCTACAACGTTGCCATTTGGCGCCCGCAGCGTTGGTGATGTGAGCACGTCGGGTAACAACCAAGAAATGACACTTGTGCAACGTGGGAATACTGAGGCGGACGTCGAGGTACTCATGGCAAATCCATTTCAGTGTCAAACGGGTTCAATCCCTGTGAATAGTATCAAATGGGCGCTCACGGACGTGGGGTTCACACATGCCTCGTCGACCGTTATTACGTCGCAGGCCGTTGATACGAACGTGTATATTGGATACGGCAATGATGGCACACCGTCTCCGTCAAAAGTGGTGTATTGGAATATTTCTGTACCCATTGGTGTTGGCGGTAACTGCACAAGTAGTATTTCAGTTTCTGCGATTGCCCATTAAGGTTGCATATGAATGTTCCATCGCCCGCTACTGCTGCAGACTACATCAACGCATACATGGACGAGTATTATGACAGTCTTTCAGAGGAAAACGAAGAAATTGGCAGATTCCTTTATGAGTCGCAGCAAGCGCGAGCACCAGGCAAGCTTCTCGATGTCGCTTGTGGTCCAAGTGCATTTTACTGGTCGCTCTTTTCTCCAAATGTAGGTGAGTTTCACGGCATCGACGTTCGGGAAGACTCCATTGACTATCTTCGTGGCATACTCGCGACGTCTTCAGAGGACGGCACAGCACCACGTTACCATGAGGTGGCGCGCTGGCACGGGCTTGTTGATGTTGCTGCTACAACATTCGTACAAGAAACTGCAAAAAAATTTCGTCAGCTCACGGCGCACGACATTACTACACGATGGCCGTATGAAGACGCGTCATTCGCGTTTGTGGTCTCATGTTTTGGCATGGATCACGTAGAAACACCGGAGCAATTTATGGCGGTTCTTCATGAAGCGCAGAGAGTCCTGGAAACAGGCGGGACGCTCACTTTGGTGACGTTGTGCGAAACGCAGTCATGGCAGTGCGGCGACGAGACATTCGCGTGTTTGCATACCACGGCGGAGAGTTTGCGCGTCTGTGCTGCCAAAGCGGGGTTTCATGTTGAGTTTTTGGAAGAACGGCTGGCAACAACCGCAGTAGATCGTGCACAGGGCTATGAAAAAATGTTGTTTTTCCGAGGGGTGAAAATATGATGAATGGGTTCGCCGCACATGATGTGTTCGGTATTGCAGCGTTTGCGATCATTGTGCTTTCGGAGTCCATATATATCCATTCAATATTCGTTCTCGATAAAAAAACGGGAGCACGGACGCGACCAAGTAGGTCAACATTTTGGATCTGGACTGCGGTGCAAGGCATTCTTGCTGCGAGTTACATTGCAAGTGGGGAGGTATTTGCTGCAGGACTTTCTGTGGCGTACGCATTGATGTTTGCGGTGATCGCGCTACTGTCCATACGGTATGGGTATTCCACATGGGAGCGTTCGGACACCTACTGTGCATCCGCGGTACTCATCACTATTGTACTGTGGGGAGTAAGTGGAAGTTCTTTACTTGCGCTTGCGGCAAGCGTTGTTGCGGATTTTATTGGTGCCATTCCTACAATAAAAAAAGCAATTATCGACCCAAAATCTGAGTCACGAAGCGCGTGGGCTCTTACGGTTTTTGCTTGTGTACTGAATATTTTAGCGGTGCGTACATGGGGAGTTGCAGACGCGGTGTACATTCCTTACCTCATTTTCGTGAATGGACTCATTACTGCCATACTTTTCCTCCCCAGACGAAAGAGGACGGCATGATAATTATCGTCAGTTGTTGTATACTGTGAACATATGGCGTTAGGAATAGGAAAAAAGCCCCAAGCGACAACGGCGCAGATTGAGTGGTTTTTGGTGTGGTTTACGGCCATGTTTTTTTGGTGGATTGCAATCAATACATTCCACCTGATTGATACAAGCCAGAATTACGCGTTCGGTTTAGTCTTTGGACTCATTCCGCTTGTGGGTGGGGTACTGGGCCTCAGAAACGCAATTCGATGGGGAGGAGAAAAAAGTGTCATGGGGCGCGCGACAGGGCTTCTTTCCCTCGGTCTTGTGAGTTGGTCGATTGGTGGTCTTATTTGGGCGTACTACAACTTTTTTTGTGCGGTGTATGTGCCGTACCCCTCGCTTGCAGACGCTGCATACGTCATTAGCTGGCCACTGTGGGCAGCGGGAGCAATTCAGCTTTCACGTGCGACAGGGGCAAGGTTTTCATTACGAAGTCTCAAGGGAAAATTACTACTCATTACCATCCCCGTGCTCGTGAGTATTGTTTCGTATTATCTGCTTATCACTGTCGCTCGTGGGGGCGAACTCGACCTGTCGAGTGGAATTGTTAAAGTGTTTTTCGACCTTGCGTATCCCATTGGTGACGTGGTTATTCTCTCTTTTGCATTACTTATTTACGGGCTGTCATTCAAATATCTTGGTGGACGGTATCGTTATGCAATTCTCATGCTCGTGACGGGCTTTGTCCTCAATTACTTTGCGGACTTTGCATTCTCGTGGACAACAACTACGGAAACATTCTACGTTGCAGGATGGGTCGACCTCTTGTTTATGGCTGCAATGACCGCACTCAGCATTGGCGTTGTCGGTCTGAACCCATTTGTACGGGAAGAATAAGTACGTTTATGTCGAATGCAAACGACCTCGCCATGCGTATCATTCACGAACAGGAGGTTATTATTGGACCGCTTGCTTGGAGCGTCGCCGGTGAGGTAAAGGGGTTGACTGTACGTAGTCATACTCATGTAGTCCTATCAGGTTCAGGTTCGGTGGTTCTTGCGGGATTGGTAAAACGATACGAAAAACTTTTCGGTCCAGCGTCACGTGAAGTCTGTCGTGACGCGGTGCGTTCGCTGGTAGCAAGTACCCCTGCGCAGGATGTTCCCGATGTATTGAAATAACGTATGGTGAAAACTGGTGGACATGAGGTTTCGCTCGACGACGCAAATCGTGAATTATATATTCGTAATGCCGAACTTGCGGTACGTAATAAAACATTATCACTTTTGCATAGCATGAGCGACGTCACCATTCGCGCTCTGAGTACAGACGAAATGGTACGTGAAATTGTGCTCGCGCTTGACGGGGAGTTTTCCTACCCTTTTGTTGCAATAGGACTGTGTGATGTCTCGGTGAACACGCTACACTGGAAGTCACTTGCGTGCACAAAGACAAAAGAAACAATTTTTCCCGACGTCGAGAAGATGCTTCCGGTAAATCTTGCCTCGCGTTCAAATATTTGCGCACGTGCCATTCGCACCGGTCGACGAAGAATAACACATGAACTGCGCGATGTATTTTTGTTGGATGCCTCCGACGAGCAGGTTGAGCAATATGTTCTGGAATCAAGGATGAAGAGCATACTCATCCTGCCACTTATTTTTCAGGAGCAATCAATTGGTGCCTTGATTATTGGTATAGATAGATTGGGTAAGGGGCTTACACGGTATGAACGTGAAACATTTCAACCGCTCCTTGGGCTTATTACTATTGCGATACAAAAAGCCGAAACGTACGAGCATTTACAACGCACAACAAAACAGCTGCGTGTCGCAAATCGTCACTTGCACGAGCTCGACGAAATGAAGACGGAATTTCTTTCCATTGCGTCTCACCAGTTGCGCACGCCGCTTGCAGTCGTGAAGGGGTACATTGGAATGTTGAAGGGCGGTATGTTGGGACCGCTCGAGGAAAAGCAATCGGAAACATTGGGGAGAATGGAGGCAGGTACCGAGCAGCTTATTATGCTCGTAAACCACCTGCTCGATGTTTCTCGTATTGAGGCAAATAGGTTGCAAGTACGACTGGAGCGCGTGGATATCGGGGGCACGCTTGATACTTTGGTAAAATTCCTTCGAGCAAAAGCGGATGAGAAGAATCTTGCCGTCAATTTTACGCTGCCCGAAAAAGTCATCACGGCGAATGTCGACCCGGAAAAAGTCAAGGAAGTATTCATGAATTTACTTGATAATGCTATCAAATATACCGACGTTGGTTCGGTGACGGTAGAAGTGCGTGAGGACGGCCATAATGTCACCGTCGCTGTGCGTGACACGGGGCACGGGTTAACCGAGAAAGACATGAGCCACCTCTTTGAAAAATTTGTGACAGGTTCTGCGTCGCAAAAAGTGAAAACTACAACAGGGCTCGGACTGTATGTGTGCAAAAAACTCACCGAGGCAATGCAGGGAACAGTAGTGGCAGAAAGTGCGGGAGCAGAAAAGGGCTCAACATTTACGGTAACGTTTCCTTTGGCGTTGTAACCGTGCATATGCGTGTTTCCCGTGTTACATATTTCGTTGGAGCAATCTTCTCTTTTTTGCTATCAGCGCAGTCAGTACACGCATTTGGCATTTCCCCTCCGGAGTTTTTTGTGACAGAAGAGCTCACGAGCGCGTCTTCCGTAACAGAAACGGTGCGACTTCAGCGCGGTGCAGGTGAGGTCGGCGCGTTGACGTTTGAGACCGATTTTCACGGCGATTGCGACGGGTGTATGACGGGTGCAGCAAGTATCACGATGCCAGCGGATGCAGATGCGGTGGAATACACTATTGTTATTGCTCCGGGGAGCGCAACGGGAGGGAAACACGAGCAACGAGTCGCTTTTTACCTTACGAGTAGTGTAGCTGATGGGAGCGGCACAACGGTAAGTATTAAACGCGGTGTTACTGCAGTCGCGTGGTTTACCGTTGCAAGTACCGCCACGGGTACCAGTGGCGGAAGTAGCACCAGTAGTAGCGGAAGTAGTGGTGGAAGTGGAGCGAGTAGTGGAGGTGGTACTACGGATACATCAACTACAGACGACTCCGGAACTACGTTGCCTGCGAGCAGCGAAACGGTCGGTACGAATACTGCGTCAGAAACGGATGGCACTGCATCGACTGAAACAGAGGGTGTGACAGTCGACGCTTCAGAAGTACAAACGCAGGCACCTGCGACGTCGGAACCCGCAGCAACAGAAACATCAGTAGCAACGACGACAACCGCCAGCGAAACAGTGGGCACTACGGAGAGCGCACAAATGACGTCCGACTACGACGGTAATGAGAGTATTAACGTGCAAGACGGTGATGCGTTCATGGATGCGTATGATTCCGGGGCTTGTATAGGCACGTGTGATATAGACGGTGATGGCGAGGTTGGCCTGAGTGACCTTGTTCTTTTCATTTCCTCAATTTTTATTGACACTCAGGAGAGGCCTACGCCGCCCATCACTCCCGGCCCGCCACTTACTACCGACGAAGTGGTCATGTATTTTGAGCAAGGGAAAAGCGTGGGGAAGTACCAATTTAAATTAGCCGCAGTGCAGGAAGATACGTCGGAGGACGACATCGTATTTTATGTGCTTGCTGACACTGGGGCGACGGGTGTCCTTGCGACAGACATGGCATTCACGTTTGACACAAGCGCGTTGCAGTTTAGTTGGGCGGACACTGCGGGTTCTATTTTTCCGTACGCACAGGTATATGAGAGTGCGACACGGGATGGACTTCTTGAATTCCTTGGTGCAGCACAGGCTCCGTTTATTGGTACGCGTGGCTATGTGGCAACGCTACACTTTCGTCCCTTGGTGGACGGCGATCTCGCGTTAATCTTTGAAAATGTCGATGTCTATAGCGGAAGTGATGAAGAAGCTGCCCCTATTAGCACCAAAGATCTCATTGGCAAAATTGTTTCAGAGGAGGACGAAATAATTGTGGTAGCGAGCACGGTACAGAATGAGCACCTTTACGCAGTAGGAGAAACAAAAAAGCTTTGGCTCACAATAATTCTTGTCATGCTGTTACTGTCCGCCTTGGCAGCATGGGGCATTGCCGTTGCACTGCGACCGAATACTTCATTATGAAAATACGAGCAATAGTTTTTGTGGCGTTGGTAGTAATGAGCATTGCTCCCAGGCACGCGTCTGCACAGGCAATAGGCATTTCTTCGTCAACATACAGGCCGGTAATCTATCGCGGTGACGTGCTGCATGAGGAGTTCGTGCTTTCGCGTTCCGAGCCGGGAGGCGATCTTCTTTTTCATGTGCAAGAAGAGGAGGAGTCTGGTCTCATTGATCTTCACGGTCAGGATGGTTTAACCATTTTGAATGGTGAGAATACTGCAGTCTTTTCGTACGACATCAACGCGTCTGCGGTGGCTATTGGCGAATATGACACCACGATTACATTCGTCGTTGTTCCGCAGGAGGAGGAATTGGGTGACACGGCGGTGGCAATTCGATTTGGTCTCAAAGTAGAGCTGCATATTTCGGTTGTGGAAAGGCCGGACCCGTCAGTAACAATATCCCTTCCAGATTATCCTACGATTATTGACGAAGTGTATGTGGGTGCACCGACCATGAAGCAGACGTCGGAAAATGGTGGGACAAGACTCACAATGACCTGGGACGTAGAGAATCGCGGAATGAACCCGTTGACGGAAATCCCTACGGGAGTTGTTGTGACGCAAGACGGCATGACGCAGTACCAGGAAATGCTTACGGTGCATGATGTCGTTCCTCCAGGAGGGGCGAGTACACAAACAGCGGAGTTTGTTATGTCCGGCGTCGCACCATCTGGCACGTATACAGCAACCGTAAAAGTGGGCACACATCAAAATCAAGAGAACATTCTCGTGCTTCAACCACGCATAAAAAACTCTCTTCTGGTGATTGCACTGAGCATTACGACGGTAGTAGCTATAACCTTTTTCTACAGGCAAAAGCGTGCAACTGTTCGACGCTAATTTCTTTGCGGGATAACGAGCCCAATAATGTCGCTACGTTTAAGTGGCCCAAAATGCCGTGAGTCAGCACTTGCTTCACGGTTGTCACCGAGTACGAAGTATTCGTCAGGTCCAAGAACGGGGTAGTCACTCGACGTCTGGTTCCACACCCGTGTGATGGTATTTGGAATAAGGTACGGCTCACCGAGCGTGATGACATTCCCTTCAGTATCGGTGATAGACACCACGTTCTGAAAAATACGCACCTGTTCGCCAGGTAGACCAATAATGCGTTTAATGAGGAGATCATTGTGCACAGGGTCGTTTGCGTGAACCACCTGGCCGCGTTCGGGAAGTGCAACGAGAAGCGCGAATTTATTTACGAAGAATTTTTGATTGTCGAAATAGTTCGGGAGCATTGAAACACCATTCACGCGCCCGGTCTCGATGATGAATGTTCTTGTGAGGAGAAGTATAAAAATAATTCCCCCAACAACTTTAAATGTTTTCCACAGATATGTAAGCATCATAGTTTGTGTAAACATGATATACTACACGTGTCATTCCTGATAGATATGTACAATTTTATCTGGGGACTGCAGGCGGTACTGCGCGAGGCGAAAGATACGCTTATGTCGGTGACGGACTACCCACTTTTTTGGGGATTCGCAATGGGCTTTCTCGTGTCGACAATCGTGCATGCATTTCTCATGACCGACAGCCCACGCCAAGTTCCCGCTGTACTGTTTCAGGACAAGTCAAAGAGCTTCGCAAGACTTTACCCGCCACGCGACGACGGGTCGTACGCAAAGTCGTATACAAATTTCTCTCGGATGGTCGACAGAACAAAGCTGGTGTCGTTGCTCGCTGTTCTCCTTGTCATGATACTCATCTTGATAGCAGTTATAACAAAATAGCTATGCGACACGGCAAGCGAATCCCCGCAACTATCGCCGCAACAGCGTGCGCACTGCTCGTATCCATGTTCTCGGCACATATAGCATTCGCTATAAGCATTTCTCCACCTACAGTAAGCGCCCCAGCGGTGTTGCGTGGTGTCGCACAGACGAAAAGCATCCTGGTTGGTCGTATTCTGGGCGAGCAGGGGGACCTTAATATTTTGGTGAGTACACGGGGTGATTACGCGTCATATATTATTTTTGAACCAACATTTATTATTCCAG
>JBBTZZ010000006.1:0-3015 GCA_038061135.1 Patescibacteria group bacterium | reverse complement strand
CCGCGTCTGTGTTGTGCACCTTGTGCTCACGGAACCACACCGACTTGCCGCTGTTGTCGACGCCCATGCCGATGGTGTGTACACCGTAGTCCCGCCACCTTGTGAGGATGTCGGGGTCGTTGCGTATTGCGCGGACGAGGGTTTTCGCCGTGGCGAGACCTCGCATGCGCAGTTGCACACCGTACGTGGCTGCCATGCTTGATGCGGCTGCGAGCACGGCCTCCATCTGCTCCGGGTTTTGCGTGATGTCGAGGCTCGAGAGGTAGACGTCCGCGAACGTTTTCCCGATGCTGAGCGTCATCGCGGCGAGTACTGCGATTTCTTTCTCCACGGCACGCGTCGGACGGAACTGCTCCCGTTGTCCCTTGCTCGCCGCACAGAATCCGCACGAGTACACACAACCGTCGCTCGTGAACAGACACCACTCCTGCGAGAGGTAGACTTCCATGCAGTGACGGGGCACAACCGCGAGGCAAGCGACGTCCATCGACGTGTCGTACGCCGATGGCAGTGCGGGGACGCCGAACGCGTTGGCGATCTCCGTGTCGTTCGTCGCGATCACGACGTCGCCGAGTCCCGCGAAGATGCGGCCGAACTGCTCGTGCGTGAGCCGCATGACGCCCTGACCGCCGACGACCACGCGTTGTGCGACGCCCTTCGCGCGGATTTCCCGTACGACGGACAGCGCTTCCGGAATGTACGGCGTGCCGAGCACGCCGACGCCGATGATGTCCGCATCCGCGATGTCGTACGGGAGACCGTTGTGGATGTTGCAGTCCACGACGTCGATGTCGTTGCAGCCTGCATCCATGAGACGCGCCGCGAGGTTCAGAATGCCGTTCGGCAAGTACGGGTGCAGTCCGTACGGCGCACGCGGCTGAATGAGTGAAATGAGCATGTTCGTTCCTTGGTGCGGGGTGAAGGTGTGCCGAAGCACCACTGAAACTAGCAAATTTTTGCGGTGGGGTCAACTTGGGGTGTGATTTTCCTGGTGTCGCGTTGACCTCCTTTTCCGCTTATGTTAGGCTTCCGGCACATTTACTAGTTTCAGAAGACCCGCTAAGTCGGTTAAGCCGCTTGGGTGGGTTTTCAGCCTATGCCTACTATCAACCAATTGATCCGCAAGGGTCGCACAAGCAACAAGGCGAAGAGCAAATCGCCGGCGCTCCAGTATACGCTGGACTCGCTTCATCGCAAGCGCACGGTGCTTGCCAAAGGCGCTCCGTTCAAGCGCGGTGTGTGTGTGCAGGTGCGCACCATGACGCCAAAGAAGCCGAACTCCGCATTGCGTAAAATTGCGCGTGTGCGTTTGAGTAACGGTACGGAAGTGACTGCGTACATTCCAGGCGAAGGTCACAACTTGCAGGAGCACAGCATTGTCATGATCCGCGGCGGTCGCGTGAAGGACTTGCCGGGTGTGCGCTACCACATTGTTCGTGGTCGCTACGACGCAACGGGTGTGGAAGGTCGCAACCGCGGTCGTTCCCGCTACGGCAGCAAGAAGCCAAAGGCCAAGAAAGGCGCAGCAAAAAAGTAACACAGGAAGTAGGAGGTAGGGTGTAGGGAGTAGGACGAGTGTCTACTACCTACCACCTACTACCTACCACCTACCACCTTAAAAAACATTAATTTCGTCACTCCGCAGTACCGCAACGCCGGGAAGAAGCGGTGACGAACTACCCTATGCGTGGTAAACAGGCCCCCCGACGAGTAATGATTCCCGACCACAAGTTCGGGAACGTTGTCGTTACCAAAATGATCAACTACGTGATGAAGAGCGGTAAGAAGTCGATCGCCGAGAAAGTGGTGTACGACTGTTTTGACATTATCGCCGCAGAGTCCAAGGACAATCCAATGGACGTCTTTACGACCGCACTCAGCAACGTCACGCCGACGGTTGAGGTGAAGAGCAAGCGCGTCGGTGGCGCAAACTACCAAGTGCCAATGCCGGTGCGCGGTGACCGCCGCAACGCACTCGCGTTCCGCTGGTTGCTCGGTGCCGCACGCAGCAAGAAGGGTCGCCCGATGAGCGAAAAGCTCGCCGAGGAGCTGATGTCGGCCGCAAAAGGTGAAGGTGAAGCAGTGCGCAAAAAGAACGACGTGCAGCGCATGGCAGAAGCTAACCGTGCATTCGCTCACTTGGCTCGCTAATTGGTAGGTATCAGCGGGTCGGGAGCTCAGCAGGTCAGAAACTGACCAGCCAATCCACTGACCAGCCGATCCACCTCGATTATTTCTATGCAACGAGACTATCCACTCGATCACGTTCGCAACATCGGTATTATTGCGCACATCGACGCCGGCAAAACGACGACGACGGAACGCGTGCTCTACTACACCGGCAAAAAGCACAAGATTGGTGAGGTGCACGAGGGTGAGGCAACCATGGACTGGATGGAGCAGGAGCAGGAGCGCGGCATTACCATTACGGCTGCTGCGACGACGTGTTTCTGGAAAGGCCACCGCATTAACATCATCGACACGCCGGGTCACGTGGACTTCACCGTTGAAGTTGAACGTTCACTTCGTGTGCTCGACGGTGGCGTGACCGTGTTCGACGGCGTTGCAGGCGTAGAGCCGCAGTCGGAAACCGTGTGGCACCAGGCCGACAAGTACGGTGTGCCGCGCGTGTGCTACATCAACAAGCTCGACCGCACCGGTGCCGACTTCTACAAGGACTTGGACAGCATTCACAAACGGTTGACGACGAACGCGCACCCGATTCAGTTGCCTATTGGTGTTGAGGGTGACTTTGCGGGCATCATCGACCTTTTGACGATGAAAGCGCACATGTACCGCGACGACATGGGCAAAGTGGTGGACGAAATTGACGTACCCGCGGAGTACATGGACAAAGCAAGGGAGTACCGCGGTAAGTTGGTGGAAGCCATTGTTGAGCAGGACAACGCGCTCATGGAGCGTTACTTGGCGGGCGAAGAAATTGCCGTTGACGACCTCAAGAAGGCACTCCGCAAGGGTGTGATCAGCATGAGCATCTTCCAGGTGCTTTGTGGA
>JBBTZZ010000005.1:0-6963 GCA_038061135.1 Patescibacteria group bacterium | reverse complement strand
CGCAACGGAATCATGCCCCACATGGGACGTGTGCGCGTGAGGAGCGACCAGATAAGAGGAAGATGTTTCTTCATACAAGATAGTCGAACGCGGCAGGAATGCTTTCGGAGTACGTCGGGAATGCGTGCAGCATTGCAGCGACGTCGGCAAACGGAATGCCCGCGTGCATGGCGAGTGCAAGTTCGTGGATGACTTCGCCCGCGCGGTTGCCCGTGACGTGGGCACCGAGAATTTTTCCCTTTGCGCCGACGATAACTTTAAGTAAACCGTCACGTTCGTCGTCAATCACGGCACGACTGAGCGCACCGACCGGGAATTTTGCGACACGAATTCCGCGATGTGTTTTGCGCGCCTCTACTTCTGTCACGCCAACACTCGCCACTTCGGGTTCGACGAATGTGACGCGAGGAATGACGAGGCTCGGAGCGGTTCTCCCCCTGCCAACTGCCGCAAGCCCCGCAGATGTACCCTGAAAATGCGCCACGTGTGTAAACTGCATGCCGCCACTCGCGTCACCGGCGTAGAAAATATGTGACTGCTCATCAATCTTCTCTAGTCCCAAACCGTGCACACGCGGACGTCGACCCACCGCAAGCACAAGCGCGGCGACCGTCACGGTCGTACGGGGCTTATCGCCTACTTGATACGTTACGCGAATGTTTTTGCCCACGCGCACCACGCCAAGCACTTTCGTGCCTGTAAGCACCGTCGCACCGTGACCCCGAAGCGACGCAGCCGCAAGCGTGGCAATGTCCACGTCCTCACGCGGCAACAAACTCTTACCAGCTTCGATGACGGTCGTCCTACTCCTAAGCAATGAAAACAACGTCGCAAACTCACAACCCACCGGACCACCGCCAACAACGCACACAGACTTTGGCAACACGCGCAGTTGCGTAACATCGCGGGACGTCAAAAAATGCACATCATTAATCCCCGCAATCGGCGGCACAGCGTCCTCCGCGCCCGTCGCAATGACAAAGGCTTTCGCGGTGAGCTTCTTCTTGCCCACCGCAACGGTCGTCGCGTTAACAAACGCCGCACTGCCGTACACCACGTCGATACCCGCCTCTTTCATGCGTGCAAACAGTCGTTTATCGTCGCCCGTCACCGTTTTCACGACACGCGCTCGCCGCGCCGCCATAGCACGAAAGCTAAACTGCACGTTCATTGCTGTAATGCCAAACTCGCCCGCATGCCGCAGCTGGTTGTACAGCACCGCCGAACGCAATAACGCTTTCGTCGGCACACATGCCCAGTGCGGACAGTCGCCGCCCAACGCCTCGCGCTCCACAATACAAACTTTCGCGCCGGTCGACACCGCAGCTTCCGCCGCAGCCAACCCCGCGCTCCCGCCACCAATTACGATGACGTCGTATGTGTGTGTTTTTATGGTTGCCATACGCGTATTGACCGCAGAGCAAGAAGCTTTTTCGAAGGCGGGGCGCAGTGGCTCCGCCTATTGCTTGAGATTTTCGTTTCGTAATTTCGTATTTTCCGGCGGAGCCGGATCCGGCTCCGCCGGACGTATGTCATTCGTGATTCGTAGCACCAATCTCCTCTCGCGCCGCGTCCCACAAGCTTGTGTCACCACGCTGCGCCAAATCATACCACCACTCGACGCCCCAGAGATAGACTTCGGACAGTCCTGTGCGTCGTGCAAAGTCGACGTGATCGCGCAAACGGTCTGCAGTAAACAATGCAACACGGTCGGAAAGTGCGTCGGGAATAACACCGTTCTCAAACCACGGCTCTGCTTGGAGCTCGCTAATAACCACATTGTCGACCGCACCGGCAATAGTCTGCGCTTGAAGTTTATAAAACTCTGGCGGGTGCGGGAACACCACAAGCCCGGTCGTCGGGTTCCACGCAAACCGGTACATGCTTGTGCCAAGTACATCCGCATGTCCCGCATTCGCTGCCCACAACTCCTGTTCCCCGCTCACGGTCAACTGGATGGGCGTAGTAGGATCCAAATGTCGCACAAATGCAACCTCATCGTTAAACAATTGCACGTCGAGCGCAGGACACTCGCCAAACGGAAAATTCTGTTCGTTCTCTACCTGCCAACGCAACAACGCGGGGTGGCCCTTATAACGCGACACCACAACGTCAAGGTAGTCAAACAACGCTTCACGCGGACTGTCGCCGACCCACTCCGGCACATGACACTCGGGCCAACGCGGTATTTTCATACCAATGACGAGCGTTACTTTTGCACCAGACGCAGCAGCGGCGTCCATATACGGATCAACGTCGGAAAAATCGTAATCGCCTTCCGTTGCCTCCACGTCATCCCAATAAAGTGGTAACCGGACGAGTTGCACACCGAGGTCGTTCAACACTGCGTCGAACGCGACAATTGGGTCGTTGTCGCCATAATACCGAACCGTGCGCGGTGAAAACGTCACACCAAACTCTTTCGCACCATCGATCTGTTGTAATCGCGTTCGCCCAAGACTCGCGACAGTCGCGAACACCGCACACGTAAGAAGCACGAGTGTGACACCGACACGAAACATGACGTGCCGTTTTTTCATATCTAGATTTCTTCTTTCTTCTCGCGCACAAACGCCAACCAACTTTCTACAAAACGAATCGCCACCTTGAACGGCGCCTCGATCATAAAGTCGAAGAAGAAAATGAAGATGTTAATCTTCGCGACCTTCACCGACAGCCACGACCCCGCACGAACAATTGGCAACATGAAGACGTCAAACGCAGTGCCGATTATTCCGCTCCGTGCCTCGCTTGCAACAATGTCTTTTGTGGAATTACGAATGCGAATACCAAAGAACGTGACGAGTGACAAGAAGAAGATGAAGAGTGTGATGGACAGCGCGTGGAACCCAATACGATGCAAAAGCGCGCCAATAAGCCCGAACACAAACAGGAACGTTGCCGCGTACACGACGTTAAACAATGTGTACCACGCGCTGTGTGTTTCGCGCTTGAACCGGAAGTTGAGAATAGTGTGGTCTGCACCAACAAGAAGTGCGCGGATTGCTGCACGGTAGTCGTCCTCATTCCGCTTTTCGGGAATGCTGACGGTAAGGCTCAGCAATGCAAGAAAGAACGGCGGAAAGAAGATGTTAATAAGCAGCGGGTAGCGCGGTGTGTCTTTTGCAATAAAGTAGTCGTACGGAACTTCAAGTACGAGCGCCAACAGCATCTTGGTGATGAACAGAAAGAAAATTGCGCGTACGACGGTACGACGAAGACGCGTCCTAAACACCTTGGTACGCTCGTGCAATGCATGGCCAACTTCGCGGTCAAGTGCATCCGGGTCGTCGGTCAGCGCATGAAAATGGTGCGCATCGTGCTCTATGACGTCGCGCAGTACACGAAACACGCCTGCACGGCGACGCAGCAACCGCGTAAGCCGCTCAACAACAAGATGCGAAATTTCTGAGTCAACCTTGTGCGTAATTGCCGCAAGGTTGCCCGCAATTTCGTGCGCAAGTGACACCAATGACGGCCCACTCCACGCAGGGTAATACAACGTCAGCACACGGTACCGCAGTGTCGCGTTGTTCGACTTTAAAAGTGCACGATGAATTGCAATAAACAACCGCAAGTCACGCTCCTCCTCAGTTGCGTCAAACGATGCGTCCCAGTCAACACGCTCACGCATCTCTTGATACATGTAGCTCACCAACGCTTCGTCGTGGTGCGGCGGAGCAACCGTGTATTCCACCTCCGTCGCCATAGCGTCCAGTACCCAAGCCGTCATCACTTCACGTTCGGTTTTATGCTTCTTTGCCGCTGCGAGCAACACCTCGTACTTTGCAATCACCGCCGCGAGCGTTTCCGCCAAATGTGTCGGCACGGCCTTGTTGGGCAGATACTTCGCCCACACAAGTTCACGTAGCAGGTCCGACGCAAACGTCGACAGCTGCTTACCCTCGCCCATGTGTCGCTGCAAGAAACGCGCAATAGCGTTGCGACGCAGCAAGTGTTCTTCTTGATACTCAAGTGTGTTGCGAATTTTTTCGTACAATACCGCGGCCGTACTCACCGGCGCGCTGACCTCAATGACTTCTTCACCAATTGCCGCAGAAAAACCGTGAGGTTTTTTGATGACGGCAACCAATGCGTTCAAGCGCTCGGACATACGTTAGAAAAACGATCGTTCCTGTGAAGACTTAATGAGGTCGAACGCCTCCTCTGCCGTGTCGACAATAGTGAAAATCTTCACGTCGTCGGGGCTGATGGCGTCAAAGGTACCAAGAACCGTCGACCTTAACCAGTTGACAAGCGGATCCCAGTATTCGTGACCCACGAGCACAACGGCGATGCGTTCCGACTTTTTTGTTTGGATAAGCGTCAAAATCTCGAAAAGCTCATCCAGTGTCCCAAATCCACCCGGAAAATAGACGTACGCTTGGGCACTTGCCGCAAGCATCACTTTACGCGTGAAAAAGTAGTAAAACGCACGGCTACGTGTGACGTAGGGGTTGACACGCTGTTCGTGTGGTAACTGAATGTTGAGGCCAATACTCTCCGCACCTACCTCGTACGCACCTTTATTTGCCGCCTCCATAATTCCCGGACCGCCGCCCGTCACCACAGTAAACCCATGTTCTCCAAGAAGTTTACCAAGCGCTTCTGCAACGCCGTACCACTTGTTCGTCGGTGGAATGCGTGTGCTTCCAAAAATGGTCACCTCTTTTTTTGTGGTCGACAGAAACTGAAAACCCTCCACGAACTCCGCCATGATGCGAAAAATGCGCCACGTAATCTCTGACATTTTTGGTGGTGTATCCGACACGCGGCGCTCTTCGTCCGTCAGCGGAATGCGACACACATCCCCCGCTTTGTGCGCGGACGGTTTCGTAAGCTTGAAGACGTCCATACGGGGGTAGTATAACACACCAAGGATTCCCCTCCTCTTCGAGGAGGGGTAAGGGGAGGAGAGAGACTGCCACGCTTCGCCCTATAATGAGGTGACACACGGACAAAGCAAAAGTGGGGCCACGTTGGCCCCACCCATGTTACTCCATCGTATAAATCACACTCCCACCGTGGTAAAAGTTGCGGTAGCGTTCCGGGAGCGTCATCACCTGCGACTTCCAGTCATCGCCATAACGACTGACCGCAATCTCCTCACGAGCAATGGCACGAAGGATTGGGTATTCTGCGCTGCCCTCTACTGCATAGACGGTCGATGATGGTGCGAACCGCACGAGCACCACGCCGGGCTTGGGCACGAGCGGCGCGCCAAGTGGGAGCGTGGTCAACGTCGCGTCGGTCACGGGCAAAATGCGTTTCGCTCCGTCGTACGTGTTGAGAATCTCCTCAGTTTCGAACGGTCGACGGTTACCGCCTGCATCAATGCCGTAGACAGTCGGAAACGACGGAGCAAGAATAAAATCGCCAGGAGCAACGGGCGACACCTCCTCGCACTCACCCGTCACCGGTGACACTGCGGTCGGTTTTGCACCGTTGATGACGAACTCGCTGTCCGACCGATCGGACGCAAACGTATCGACAAGGTCCGTCTGCGTTACACGAACAAATGCCTGAGCCGAGTACATGCTCGGCACGCGCCACGAGTAGCTTCCGAGGTCTGTCACGCCCTGCGCGATTGTTGTGTACGTTGCGCCGTTATCTGTCGAATATTCGATATTGACGAACCCTGCACTGCTCGTCGATTCCCATGTAACCGACGCGCGAACATCTGGTGTCAGCACGTTGCCGCCATTTGGGAACGTGACGAGCAGCATACGTTCTGCAGGTCGCATGATTGAAGTCTGGTCGATCACTGTGAATGGTGCAAGCGGATCGGGGCGGACATCGAACTGAGTTCCCATTGCCGACGCGGTCGACGGAATAAGCACGCTAACGGCAACTACTGCAAGAGATGTGATAAGAGGGCGCATAGAAAGAAAACAAAAGACGGGGGCGCACTGTGCGTTCCCCCGTCTTGTTGTGTGAATGAATTACATGTTGACTACGGCGCGGGTCTTCATGATGCCCGTGTCGCCGTTCTCGTCGCTGTCCAAGTCATCACCCTGAGTGAAGCGTGGGAACATTGTTGGCGCGACGTCGATCACGTAGTCGGCCCAGTTGCTGCCGTAGTTTGCGATTGCAACTGCTTCTGACGTGATCCAACGGATTGTGCCGTCACCTTCAATGGCGAACACGCGTGCGTCCGACTGAATTTTCACGAGGACAATCCCCGCCTTTGGCAGCATTGGTCCGCCAAGTTCCATGGTAGGAAGCGTGGCGTCCGTAATGGTACCCACGTCATCCCAGTCGCTCTGCCATGTCATGAACGTCTGTGCGTCCATGAATGGGCGACGGACCAAAGTACCGTCCTCGTCCATGTCAATGTAGTACACGGTGCTGAAGTAGCTGCTTCGCACGTAGTCACCGTAGCTCACAGCTGAGATTGCTTCCATCTCGCCGGTGACCGGGGATAATCCTGTGGTTTCCGAGGTGGATTCGTCTTCCTCGTCGACGGTAACTTCGTCGTCTGTGTCATCCGTCGAATCTACAGAGCCAATAGTGAACGTATCGTCAGACTCATTTGTTGCGAGTGCATCCACCAAGTCTGTACCGACAATCTGGATAGTCGCACCGTCCGTATCAATGTCCGGAACCGTCCAGCTGTAGCTACCATCGTTCGTTGTGGCGGTTACAATCGTCGTTTGTGTCGACGCACCATCTTCCGAGTACATGAGGTTGATGTTCACAAAGCCCATTGCGCTACCGCCGGTTGACGTCGAGTCCCAAGTGATTGTGTGGGAGCTGCCGGGCGTCAACGTCTCACCACCGTCTGGCGACGTCACATCAATGTCATACGTCGCATCCGCAGCAGTACTACTCGTCGTCGACGACGAGCTTGCCATCACCGTAAAGGTGAATGGGTCACTAATTGCAGCAACTGCGCCGTTGTAAGTGTTCGACGCTGCATCAGCAGCAGCCGTCACGTCGACACTATGATAGCCCGAGCTAAAG
>JBBTZZ010000004.1:0-8837 GCA_038061135.1 Patescibacteria group bacterium | reverse complement strand
GAGAATGGAGCCGTTTACCCGGTCACGATTGAAGGTTGCGACCCGCAGGTGCGCGGTGTCGTTCAGGCTGTGGTTGGCGTAGTTCACCTGTACAGCAATGCCTGCGGTGAGTGCGTCGATGATGCGTGCTGCGAAGTTGGTCACGTTACCTCCTGCCCGCGGGATGCGGGACGAGGAAGCTTAGCAGTTTCCGTAATAATAGGCAACTTCTCTCTCACCTTTTTCCTTTTCTCTTTTCCCTCTTACCTCTTTAAACACTTCAGCGCAGCTCCACGAGGGGGCTGCGCTGCGAGAGCTATTTCAGTTCCGCGATGCGGTGGAGTATGGCCATGATGGTTTGCTCTTCCGCAACGGCGGCGAGTACCGCGTCACGCGTGACGATGACCTTTGCGATCCGGTAACTCCGCATGTCGTCGATGCGTCCGCTGCCATAGATGCGGATTCCTGCAATGACGGGCTCCATGACCATGTCGAGGTAGGTGCACTCGGGGTCGCTATCAATAGCAACGAACGGACGCTCGGTGGGCGACGACTCGCCAAGAAACGATACATCCTCTTGAACGATGGCGCTTCCGACCCTTGCTGTGCCGATCTGGATGCGGCCAGTCGGTTCCGTGTGGAGCTTCGTGTACCTTGCAATGACGGGAATCCCGGCACGCAGCGCTTCGGTGATCTGTCGTTTGAGCTCGTTGATGTCGATCATCTTTCCTCCTTGCCCGCGGGATGCGGGACGAAGGAGCTTAGCAAGTTTTACGGAGTTTAGCAACAAAGAACCCTTCTGCGGCGGGACTGGGGAGGAGTGTGACGCTTTTGTTTTTGTGGGTGACGAGGGGAGCGAAGGGGACGGTGACGGGCTCCGACTTCATCGACGGATATTCGGCAAGGAACCAGTCGACCATGCCTTCGTTCTCTTCCGGAGCGAGGGTGCAGGTGGAGTACACCAAGACGCCGCCGGGTTTTAGGCAACCGAATGCGGAGCGGAGTAAGCGGCGTTGCAGTTTGGCGTGCGCGACGATGTTCTTCTCGCTCCAAAAACTGTAGCTGCGTTTGCTGCCGGTAATTCTGCCCTCGGCGCTACATGGGACGTCGGCGAGCACGCGGTCGAAGGCGTCCGGCATTTCGTGGGGGAGAAGTGTCGCGTCGCACAGAAGTGGCTCGACGATTGCGGCGCCTTGGATTGTGAGCGTGTTTTGCAATTTCTGAAAGCGAATCGAGTTTTCTTCGCAGGCGACGACACGGCCGACTCCCACCACCCCCGACCCCTCCTCCGGCAGGAGGGGAGCCGTCATCAGTGCAGCAATCTGGGATGTCTTGCTCCCTGGTGCGGCGCAGATGTCGAGCACGGTTTCTCCGGGTTGCGGGTCGAGGAGAATTGGCGGGAGCATCGAGGTTAATCCCTGGAGATACACGTGGCCAGCTTTCGTCAGCGAATGTTCGAGCATTTCTCGGTCGTCGCGATTTTTGATGACGAACGCGTGCGGAATGGTTTTGACGCGCTCAAACTGAATAGCCTCGTCGCGAAACACTTGCATGACTGCGGCGTCGTCGGTTTTGAGCGTGTTGACGCGGAGCGTCGTCGGCCTTTCAACCTTAAATGCGGCCAGCATTGCGCTGACGGCAGACGAGCCAAACTGCTTGGTAAGACGATCGGTAAGTTCTGTAGGAAGCATGTGCGGAGTGTACAGGGTAGGGGTTTGTTTATCAAAGCCTAGCTTGTACAATGAAGCTACGCTTTGATTTATATTGCGTCGACTATGAACCCATTTGCGTCATTTCACAATCAAATCGACCGTGTGGCAGCGCTACGTTCGTTTAATGCCGAGTTTCTGACGGCTATTTCGTCGCCCATGCGTGAGATTAACGAGGAGATTTCTGTGGTTATGGATGACGGTACGACACGCACGTTCGAGGCGTATCGCGTCCAGCACAATAACTGGCGCGGGCCGTTTAAGGGCGGAATTCGTTACCATGCGCAAGTCGACATTGACGAAGTGCGTGCGCTTGCGGCGTGGATGACCATGAAAACCGCGGTCGTCGGCATTCCCATGGGCGGTGGCAAAGGCGGCGTGACGGTTGACCCGAAGACGCTGTCGTCAGGCGAGCGTGACAGGCTGACCACGGCGTGGGCAACGCTCATGCAGCCGTACATTGGCCCGACGGTCGACGTGCCCGCACCGGACGTGAATACGAATAGTCATGACATGGACGTGATTGCGGCGGTGTATGGCAACCCGGCGGTGATTACGGGCAAGTCCATCGAACACGGTGGAAGTTTGGGGCGCGACACAGCAACGGCAATGGGCGGCTGGTTTGTGTTTGACGCACTGCGGCCGCAGCTGTTCTTGGACGACGAAAGCGCGACAGCCGCGGTGCAAGGGTTTGGGAACGCGGGAGCAAACTTCGCGACGCTGGCGCATCGTCACGGTTTGAAAGTGGTTGCGGTGTCGGACTCGGCCGGTGGCGTCGTCAATTTGGAGGGATTGGACATTCCTGCTTTGCTTGAATACAAAAAGAGTTCAGGACGCGTCGAAAACTTCCCGGGGAGTCGAAATATTACGAATGATGAATTGCTGGAGGTGGCTTGTGGTGTGCTTGTGCCTGCTGCGCTTGAGGGGCAGCTCACGGTGGAAAACGCAGGTCGCGTAAAGGCAAAAGTGGTGCTCGAGTTGGCAAACGGTCCGACGACGCCGGAAGCTGACGACATTTTGTTCTCACGCGGTGTGATGGTTGTTCCGGACGTGTTGGCAAACGCGGGCGGCGTAACGGTGAGTTATTTTGAATGGGACCAAAACATGAAGGGGGAAAAATGGAGCGCGGAGGACGTGCACGCCAAACTGAAGGACGTGATGTATGCGGCGGCAAAGGCGGTTGGGGAACGAAAGACGCAATACAATACCGACTTCCGGCGCGCGGCGTTTTTGCTCGCGCTTGAGCGTCTTGAAGAGGCGATGCCCAAGTAAAAACACATCGAGACACCCACGACGTTGGGTGTCTCGTTCGTTTAACGGCCGCGGCCGTACTGTTGGTCTACGGGTACGCCGTCAGCACACTGGGGACACGTTTGCCTACCAGGCTCGAAGCTTGGCAGTTCCCGCGTCACGAGGGACTTGAGTCGTGGGTCGCGAAATGGACCGCGGTTCCACAGCGCCGCCATGCCGACGACGTCGCCGATCGTTTCGCCAAGGCTTTTCGTTTCGATGAGCGACCCGCCCGTGGTGATGATGTCTTCACCAGCGAGTACGCGCAGGCGCCTTCCGAGGTTCGGCGGCATGTACGTTACACTGAGCGTCCCTGTGTACCCTCGTTCGCCGTAGATGAGTTGCGGGGTTCTGCCCTTGCCCTGCAGCCTGCCGATCTCGAGCGCCAGCGCGTGGCCGACCGCGATGTCGTGACCTGCCTCCACGAGCACGACGTCGATCAGTTTGTCACCCCGCACTTCCACGCGCTCCACCATGGTGCGGGTAAGCCCAGGGTCAGTGAGTATGTCCTTTGGTGACTCGGTATCCTTCAGGCAGGTGTCGACAAGCGGTAGCATCCGCATGACGTCTTGCGCGCCGTAGTGGCACGCGAGCGTGTCGAGATTGCTGAGTGCTTGGCCGTCGTCGATGGTCTGCATGACGAGGACGTTCTTTCCCTTTATGACGTCGGGGAACCCGCGTTTGAGTACCATTCGACCCGCTTCGCCAGCACCCGGCGGACGCATCGCAAACGCGGTGTACACGGTCCGTCCGGTGAGGACGCTCAACTGCCATGCCAGTGCGTGACCGAGCGAGATTGCCCCGGTGCCGGGCACGAGGACGACGTCGATACGCGCCATCATGAACTGTTCGGCGATCCGGTAGGCAAATGCCTCCATGAGTCCGACGTTCATGCCGATGTTGGTTTTGACGAGGAAGTTTGGGCTGTGGCGCCCCGACGCGAGGCCGTAGTGGCCGTTTTCGAGTAGCGCGCCGTTTGCGGCGAACGCGAGAGAGACTTTTGTTGCGAGAGCTTCCTGAGCGAGCTTGTGCATGATTGCCTCCTGTAGTTGGGCATCGCGATGGTAGAGGTTTAGAGGGTTTTTGGCAACTGTCGAGCCACCTTTTTTCTTTTACCTTTTCACTTTTCCCTTTCTTCGATACGATACACGGCATATGTCCTACGACCACAAGGCAATCGATGCAAAATGGCAAAAGCGGTGGGAGGACGCGGGGTTGTTTAACGCAAAAGACGACGATGCTCGCGAGAAGTTTTACTTGCTTGTTGAGTTTCCGTATCCGTCCGGTGCGGGGCTTCACGTGGGTCACCCTCGCAGCTACACCGCGCTCGACACGATTGCGCGAAAAAAGCGCATGGAGGGCAAGAATGTGTTGTTCCCCATGGGTTGGGACGCGTTTGGTTTGCCGGCGGAAAACTACGCGATTAAGACGGGTAATCACCCGGCGACGTTTACTCAGACGAACATCGACACGTTCCGTCGACAGTTGAAGTCGATGGGATTCAGTTTTGACTGGTCGCGTGAGTTTTCTACGACCGACCCTGCGTATTACAAGTGGACGCAGTGGATGTTTTTGCAATTCTTCAAAGCGGGGTTGGCGTACAAAGCTGAAGTCGCGATCAATTGGTGTCCGAAGGACAAGTGCGGCCTCGCAAACGAAGAAGTCATCGGCGGCGCGTGCGAACGTTGTGGAACACCTGTGGAGAAGCGCCTCAAGTCGCAGTGGATGATTGCCATCACCAAGTACGCAGACCGACTCATCGACGACTTGGCGACCGTCGACTACTTGCCAAAGATTAAAAAGCAGCAAGAGGATTGGATTGGACGGAGCGAGGGTGCGGAGATTGATTTTGCCCTTTGTCATCCCAGTTCTCACATTGTCATCTCGAGCGCAGCGAGAGACCTCATCGATGGGGTCCCTCCTATCGTCGGGATGACAGAGAAAATTACGGTATTCACCACCCGTCCCGACACCATCTTCGGCGTCACTTACGTTGTCCTAGCTCCCGAGCATCCGCTTGTCGCATCGCTCACGACCGACGAGCAGAGGGAATCGGTTGACGCGTACGTTGCTGCGTCGACGAAGAAGACGGACATTGAACGCGGCGATGACACGAAGGAGAAGACAGGCGTGTTTACGGGCAGCTTCGTCACGAACCCTGCAAACGGCGAGAAGGTTCCGGTGTGGGTTGCCGACTACGTGCTTGGTCATTACGGCACAGGCGCGGTGATGGCCGTTCCGCAGCACGATGAACGCGACTGTGCGTTTGCGGAAAAGTTTGGTTTGCCGATTGTTGATGCGCCGTTGTTGAGTTTCGACGAAGCCGTTACGAAAACCGGCGGGAAGAAAACCGTGCAGTACAAGTTGCGCGACTGGGTGTTTAGTCGACAGCGCTATTGGGGTGAGCCGATTCCGTTGGTGGATTGTGGTGCGTGCGGGTGGGTTGCTGTTTCCGATGCGGATCTTCCCGTCGAACTTCCGAATGTCGAAAAGTACGAGCCGACGGACGACGGTGAGTCGCCACTTGCGACCATCGACAGCTTCGTGAACACGAAATGTCCTCAGTGTGGAGGCGATGCAAAACGCGAGACGGACACCATGCCGAACTGGGCGGGGAGTAGTTGGTATTTCTTGCGCTACATTGACCCGAAGAATGACACGGCCTTCGCATCGAAAGAGCTGCTGAAGCAATGGATGCCGGTCGACTTGTACAACGGCGGCATGGAACACACCACGCTCCACTTGTTGTACTCGCGTTTCTGGAACAAGTTTTTGTTCGACCAGGGCTTGGTGCCGACGAGTGAGCCGTACGCACGTCGTCACAGTCACGGACTGATCATGTCCGACGACGGGACGAAGATGAGCAAGAGCAAGGGCAACGTCGTCAATCCCGACGACATTGTGGGTGAACACGGTGCCGACACGTTCCGCGTGTACATTTTGTTCATGGGGCCGTTCGAGGAGCCAGTGCCGTGGAGCAGTAATGGCGTGATTGGCGTGCGTCGCTTCCTTGATCGCGTCATGCGGATGGAAGAATTAGTGAAAAGTGAAAAGCGACCGGAGGGAGTCCCGAGCGAAGTCGAGGGAGCTCAAGTGAAAAGTCCTGAGGTAATAAGGGCGTTGCACAAGATGATTGCGAAGGTGACGAAAGACATCGATGGGTTCAGTTTCAACACGGCCGTTGCGGCGATGATGATATTTGTGAACGAGGTGTACGTGGCGGGGAGCATCGATAAGAATTCGCTTGCGACGTTCGTGAAAGTCTTTGCGCCGTTTGCACCGCACGTTGCCAATGAGCTGTGGGAAAAGTTGTGCATGGACGGATTTGCGGAAGCGCAGCCGTGGCCTGTTGCCGACGCGTCGCTTGCGGCCGACGATGAGCTGAACATCGCCGTACAAGTAAACGGCAAACTGCGCGGAACCGTGACGGTGCCTGCCGACATCGACGAGGCGACCCTCATCGCCACAGCAAAAGAAAGCCCAACGGTCGCGAAGTACCTTGTGAGCGAACCAACGCGTACGATTGTAGTGAAGGGGAGGATGGTGAACTTCGTGTTGTAGGTTAGCGCTTTGTTGTCGTCGTAAGCGGAGCTTTCCAGCCCGTGGCGTCGTATGTCGTTTTGAGCATGCGGTCTTCCATTTTTCCAATTGTCGCAAGTGCCGCAACGTCGTGTGGATGCATGGTGTAGTGCCATTCCGTACCGCGTGCGGTGACAGGGCCGTCGTCGGCTGCGGAGAAGGACAGGGTGATTTGGTCGTCCTCTTCACCGCCGACGAACTGCCACGTGACGGAAAACGATTGGTCCGCAACGACGGTCATCTCTCCAATTTTTGCGTCGCTGACAATGAACGCGTCGGTTGCGGTCATGTCCGTTATTGCACGTTGAGCCGCATGCACGTCGAGATTTCTGCCATCAATTACCCATGTGCTGTCCGTCGTTCCGCGGCCCGCGGCCCATTGGGTGATGTCCTTCTTGACCATGGTTACGAACACGTCGGGCGACATGGTGCGGACGCTGTCGGCAAGTTTTAGCGTGTGCACGGTTTCGCCACCTTCTTGTTTTTGCTCCACTGTGCCTTCTTGCGTCTTAAACACCAAGTCGAACTCGCCAAACACATGCGGTGCGAGTGACGTGTCGACGGCAACTTCGTGCAGCGTCGCCTCCGCGAGCTCCTCCCAATCGTTACGTTCCTTCTTCACTTCGTCTGCAGTTGGCGGTTTTGTTTCGTCGCTTTCTGTTGGGTGCGCCGCGCCATAAGAAAACCAACAGCCTGCCGCAAGTGCGGCAATGACGACGCCAACTTTGCCGCCAAACATACGTTTTGCCGCAGCAATGCGTGGCGAGAGAATTTTACGGAGCACGTCGGCGTGGCCATGTGGAGTGTAATCGGTCGGCGTCGTTTCCTTTAGTCCACTTGTTTTTTTCTTTACCGTATCAGCGTTTTCTTCAAACGCAGGGTACGCATTTGCGACGCGTTCGTCTTCGTTCGGTGTCCCTGCAAAAAGTTTAACAATTCCTGACGCAGAAAACGATGCAATATCTTTTGCGACGTCGAGTGCGTCACCAAGAGCTTTCTCGAGTTTGGTTTCTTTCCACGCGGGTTCAACTTTTTCCTCTTTTGGCTCTTGATTGATTGTTATTTTCGGCTTCACGGACGCAATGACCGCCGCGTTCGGTAAACCGTACAGCGTCTCCTTCCATTCCTTGAGCGTGCAGATTCCCGATGTTTCTCCGGTGAATGTCTGAATGAACGGTCGACGACTATTCCCCTCAAACGCTAACCACGTGCCGTCTTTTTTCTTGAGCAGCGTCTGGACGTGCAGCTCCGGCCAGTTTATGAAAATGTCTTCCGTCGGGCTGTAGCCAATTGCCTCAAGGAGCCCCGCGAACATTTTTGCGCGCCCTTCGCAGTTGAGTCCCGGAAGTTCGTTGGCGCGTGCAAGTTCTCCTAAAAACCCACGCTTTGTTCGCGCATGTTCTCGACTTCGCCCTGCGAATGCTTTAAGCAGCGAGTTGGCGGTTTGACGGTAGGGGAATGCGTTGACCTGCTCCAGCAGTTTTTTGAACACGACGTCCTCTGCCGCGCCGCTTTCTTGGAGTTCTTTGAGTTCATTGACGAGCAACCCAAACTCTCGTTCTGCGTCGACCATCATGTCGTCCTCGACGTACTCGGGGCGACTGACGATGAGTTCCTCGAATTTGCGCGCACTTTTATCGTCGGAAAGAAGATCTGTTGGTGCGGTAAGACCTTTGGCGCCTTGAAAGGCGTCCCTTGTAGAAATTGGGCGATATCCGTACTCGGTTATTTCGGTGGCTATCGCCATTGCCTCTACACGAAAAAACACATCAGTGCTTTGGAGCTCGAATGGTCTATCTAGCCCGCGTCGCTCCGCAAGAATGTGCTCAATGTCCTCAATGACGCGCATGACGCTTGGACTCTCTGTGTAAGGTAAAAACGATAAAAATGTGTCTTCGGTATTTACCGCGCGGAGTTGTTCAGGAGAAATGTCACCAGGAAAGTGTGGGTCATATTCAGGGTATGCTGTCGCCATGATTCGACGGTCTTTTGCATCCGACCAGCTTATTCCGGACTTTTCACCTTTGAGCGACGCAGGTTTTCCGTCGTGTCCACGTGTAGCCGCTGCGGACTCGTAGGGTAGTGTTTTGGGGTTGACGTAGCCTGAAAGAATTACGGCGTCACGGTCCCTGAGTTTATTCGATTGCTTTTCTTGCGCAGGGCGAATTTTGTGTGGGGGTACGGCAAATGCCATCGGTTCCTCCATTTCTGCGTCGCGAAGATTCACCTGAGGCACAGGCGCGTTGTGCTGCGGAAATTTGTCGGGACCGCCACCTTCGG
>JBBTZZ010000003.1:0-3932 GCA_038061135.1 Patescibacteria group bacterium | reverse complement strand
TGCCGCAATCACGGTTTTTGCTTGGCGGGCGCTGTTGTCAATGAGTGCGTCGACCGCCTCCTGCAACATGCGTTTTTCGTTGCGCGTAATCACCTCTGGCGCGTTCAGCGTGAACAAGCGACGCAAGCGGTTGTTGCGGTTAATCACGCGGCGGTACAAGTCGTTCAAGTCCGACGTCGCAAAACGTCCGCCATCGAGCGGTACCATTGGGCGAATGTCTGGAGGGATGACGGGAAGTGTACGCAGCACGCACCACTCCGGGCGAATGCCATTCTTCTCAAAGCTGCGGAACAGCTTCAAGCGGCGCATAATACGGTCGTACTTTGCTTTTGACGCTGTTTCTGCCAACTCGACCGTCAACACCTTAATGGTTTCCTCCACGTTCACGCGCGTCAGCAACTTAATGAGCGCTTCTGCACCAATTCCTGCGTCAAACACGTGACCATAGCGCATCGACCAGTCGTGATATGTCGCCTCGCTAATGACCTTGAGCGGCTTAATCTCTTTCAGGTCTTTGTCTACCTGCGTAAAGTCCTCCTCAAGTTCAAGCAGCTTTGCGTCACTAATCTCGTCCAAGCGCTTGCTCTCTTCCTTCAGCATTTTTGGTGCACCCGCGTGCTTCTCCTCAAGGCGTGTAAGGTCGCGCTTTTTTTCGCCCTCGATCATTTTACGCTTGGCCTTGTACTCCTCTTTTACTTGGTCAATGGTTTGCAAACGTGCCTCCTCGTTCACGTCGGTCACAATGAACGCGGCAAAATACACCACCTTCTCAAGCTGCTGCACACTCATGTCGAGCACTGCACCAATCTTCGACGGCACACCGCGCAAGAACCAAATGTGACTCACCGGTGCGGCAAGTTCAATGTGGCCCATGCGCTCGCGACGTACCGAAGCCTGCGTCACTTCGACGCCACACTTGTCACAAATAATGCCCTTGTAACGAATCTTTTTGTACTTTCCGCAAAAACATTCCCAGTCCTTGCTTGGTCCAAAAATCTCTTCCGCAAACAAACCCTGTTTTTCAGGCTTCTGCGTGCGGTAGTTGATGGTTTCTGGTTTGGTGACTTCACCGTACGACCATTCACGCATAACCTCGGGCGAGGCAAGACGCAAGCGGATAGAGTCGAAGTCGGTCGACTTGAGGGTATCGAATTTCATGGACATAGAATGGCGCGCTTAGTCGCGGTTCGTGCGATGCTCCTCGGAAAACTCGATCTTCTTGCCGTTCTTCAACAGTTCGACGTCCAAACACAAGCCCTTCAATTCGCGCACAAGCACGTTGAATGACTCTGGAATGTTCACCTTCACGATTGGTTCGCCCTTGATGATCGACTCGTACGCCTTTGCACGGCCCGGCACGTCGTCGGACTTAATCGTGAGAATTTCCTGCAACATGTGCGCTGCGCCGTACGCTTCGAGCGCCCAGACTTCCATTTCACCAAAGCGCTGGCCACCAAACTGCGCCTTACCACCAAGCGGCTGCTGGGTAATGAGCGAGTACGGACCAATGGAACGCTGGTGCATCTTGTCCTCTACCATGTGGTTCAGTTTGAGCATGTACATGATGCCCACCGTTGTTGCGTGGTGGAACGCGTCGCCCGTGCGACCGTCGTACAACTGCACCTGACCACTTTCCGGATAACCGGCCTTCACGAGCTCGTCGTGAATAAGCTGCTGCGGCATGGACGACAACACCGGCGTTGCCACCTTGTACCCAAGCGTGCTTGCCGCAAGACCCAAGTGGACCTCAAGAATCTGCCCAAGGTTCATACGACTGACGACACCAAGCGGAGTCAAGATAACGTCGACCGTGCGGCCGTCTGCCATAAACGGCATGTCGGCAACAGGGACAACCTTACTAATGACACCCTTGTTTCCGTGACGACCTGCAACCTTGTCACCGGCCTGCAGTTTGCGGAGGTCGGCAACCGTCACCTGAATGGACGTAATCACGCCCGGCGACAAGTTGTCACCCGCCTCGCGCGAGAAAATCTTCACGTCGACCACCTTGCCCTTTCCGCCGTGCTCCAAGTAGAGCGAGCTGTCGCGTACCTCGCGCGCCTTTTCGCCGAAGATTGCGCGGAGCAACTTTTCTTCTGCCGACAATTCCGTTTCGCCCTTTGGTGTAATTTTACCAACCAAGATGTCGCCCGACTTTACCTCGGCTCCCACGCGAATAATGCCTTCTGCGTCGAGGTTCTTCAGCTTCTCTTCCGACACGTTTGGAATGTCACTTGTGACAATTTCCGGTCCAAGCTTGGTGTCGCGCACGTCAATCGTGAGGTGCTCCAAGTGAATGGTGGTGAAACGGTCGTCCTGCACCACGCGCTCACTGAGAATAACAGCGTCGTCGTAGTTGTAACCGTCCCAGCTCATGAACGACACGAGCATGTTCTGCCCAAGCGCCAGCTCACCCTTGTCGACCGACGGACCGTCGGCAATGACCTCGCCCTTCTTCACCTTCTCGCCCGGCATACACGTCGGACGCTGGTTGATTGCGGTCGAGTTGTTGGAACGCATGAACTTCGTCAGCTTGTACGTCTTTTCACCCTTCTCCTTGTAGTTGATAACAATCTGACCACCATCGGACTTCACAATCTCACCGTCTTCCTCTGCGGCAATAACGTGGCCGGAGTCGAGTGCTGCGCGACGCTCCATGCCTGTACCAATAACCGGCGACTGCGGACGTACCGTTGGCACCGCCTGACGCATCATGTTTGTTCCCATGAGTGCGCGCGTTGCGTCGTCGTGCTCCAAGAATGGCACAAGCGCAGTACCAATCGACACAATCTGCGTGGTCGACACGTCGACATACGTAATTTCTGCAACCGGCACCAAACGTGGCTCACCGAACTTACGTGCTTCCACGTAGTCGACAGTAATGTAGCCGTTTTCGTCCATCGGGACGGTCGCAGGACATGTGACGGACTTTTCCTCCGTGAACGCGGAGACGTAGACGATCTCGTCCAACACGCGCATGCGGCCGTTTTCGTTCTTCACCAAGCGGTACGGCGTTTCAATGAACCCGTACTCGTTGATCTTTGCGTAGCTTGCCAAGTGACCGACAAGACCGATGTTCGGACCTTCTGGAGTAGCAATCGGACAAATACGGCCGTAGTGCGTCTGGTGCACGTCACGAACCTCAAACCCTGCACGTTCGCGACTAAGACCACCAGGACCCATCGCGCTCAAACGACGCTTGTGCTCAAGCTCTGCAAGTGGGTTGGTTTGGTCCATGAACTGCGACAACTGCGACGACATGAAGAACTCGCGCACCGCACCAATCACCGGGCGGGCGTTAATGAGTTTCGCTGGCGTCAGTGCCTCGATGTCCTGTGTGGACATACGGTCGCGCACAATGCGCTCCATACGCGCCAAACCGACGCGGAAACGCTGCTGGATAAGTTCGCCAACCGCACGCACGCGACGGTTCCCCAAGTGGTCGACGTCATCCGGTTCGTCCTGCGTAATGTTGAGACGGATGATTTCGCGCACAATCGACACCAAGTCTTCTTTGGTGAGAATGCGCTTTTCCTCTGGCGTTACCGTCTCTTTGCTCGTATCACGACCAAAACGCAAGTTAAACTTGTACCGACCAACCGCGCCCATGTCGTAACGGTCGAAGTTGAAGAACATTGCGTGAATAAGCTGACGTGCGTTGTCGACGGTCGCCAAGTCACCCGGTCGGATACGTTTGTAGACTTCGCGCAAACCCTCGTCTTCGTTGGTGGAAATGTCCTTGTTCAGCGTTGACTCGATGTAGCGGTTTGTTGGGTGGGTGTCGATGTCCGAAAACAATGGAATGATCTCCTCGTTTGTCGTCACGCCAAACGCGCGCAAAAGTGCCGTCACGGCGACCTTGCGCTTACGGTCGATTTTTACCCAAATAACGTTCTTTGCGTCCGTTTCAAATTCCAACCATGCGCCACGGT
>JBBTZZ010000002.1:0-13947 GCA_038061135.1 Patescibacteria group bacterium | reverse complement strand
CCGGTGCTTTGTGGATCGTCGCTCAAGAACAAGGGCGTGCAGCAGATGTTGGACGCGGTCGTCGATCTCTTGCCGTCGCCACTCGACGTGCCACCAATCAAAGGTTTCGACCCAGACGACCACGACATCGCTATTGAGTGCTTGCCAAAGGACGACGCGCCGTTTGCTGCACTCGCATTCAAAATTGCTGCCGACCCGTTTGTGGGCAAGCTGGCGTTTTTCCGCGTGTACTCTGGTTCCGTAAAGGCGGGGAGCTACGTGCTCAACACGACGACGGGTGAAAAGGAGCGCTTGTCGCGCATTGTCCGCTTGCACGCAAACAGCCGTGAAGACGTGGAAGAGGTGTTCGCAGGTGAGATTGCTGCAGCCGTCGGCCTTAAAGCCACGACAACGGGTAACACGCTGTGTGACCCCGACCACCCGGTGTCGCTTGAGTCCATTACGTTTGCTAAACCGGTTATTAGCCAGGCGCTGGAGCCAAAGACAAAAGCCGACCAGGAAAAGATGGGTGTTGCGTTGTCCAAGTTGTGTGAAGAGGATCCAACATTCCACGTCCGCACCGATATTGACACCAACCAGACAATTATTTCCGGCATGGGCGAGTTGCACTTGGAAATCATGGTCGACCGCATGAAGCGCGAGTACGGCGTGGAGGCCAACGTCGGCAACCCTCAAGTTAGCTACCGCGAAACCATCCGTCAGAGTGCGGAAGGTGAGGGTAAGTACATCAAGCAGTCCGGTGGTCGCGGTCAGTACGGTCACGCATGGTTGCGTGTTGAGCCGTTCATTGACCCAGAAGGCGAGAACTTCGTGTTCGAGGACGAGACGAAGGGTGGCAGTGTTCCTAAGGAGTTCATTGCGCCAATCGAGAAGGGTGCGCGTGAAGCAATGGACCGCGGTATTCTTGCAGGCTACCCACTTATCAACGTACGTGCAGTGGTGTTTGACGGAAGTTACCACGACGTCGACTCCAACGAAGCAGCATTTAAGATGGCAGGAAGCATGGCGTTCCAGGAGGCGTGCCGCAAAGCGAACCCTGTCATTCTCGAGCCGGTCATGAAGGTGGAGGCAGTCACGCCAGAAGACTTCATGGGCACAGTCGTCGGCGACTTGAACGCCAAGCGCGGACAGATTCAGGAAATGGGCGACCGCGGGAACATTAAGTTCGTGCGCGCCATGGTCCCGCTTGCAGAAATGTTCGGCTACTCAACATCACTGCGTTCCATGACCCAGGGTCGCGCAAGCTACTCCATGGAATTCGGCGAGTACCAGGAGGTGCCGCGTAACGTCGCAGAAGAGATCATCAAAAAACGCAGCGCGAAATAGATTAACGCGGATTGCAAAGGCGGGCCTTGTGCCCGCCTTTGCTTTTGACGCATGATAATCGCTCATGTACGCTATAAGAAGAAATAAGAACAATGCTTATGGCCTCTACGGTCACCATTTCGTTGCCGGCAACGACACTAAAAAAAGTGCGCGCGCAAGTTGCGACAGGGAAGTTCGCGTCAACAAGCGAGTTTTTTCGTGACCTCATTCGTCATTGGGAGGAGAACAATCTTTTGCAGCAAATCGCGCAGAATAAAAAAGAGCAGCCCAAGAAACTCGGCTCCTTCAAGGAATGGCGGTAGGAGCGTATGGAGATTTTTTATTACGCGAGCTTTCTTCGTCAACTGAAAAAGCTCCCGAAGTCTGTTCGTGAAGCTGCAATACGGCAAACAAAACTTTTCGTGAAGGATCCGCACGATCCAGCGATAAAGTTGCACAAACTTCATGGCCGACTCGGCGGGTATTTTGCTTTTTGGGTTGACTTTAAAATCCGTATCGTCCTCGAAATAAAATCTGGCAAAGCATTTTTTCACAGTATTGGTGACCATGGGGTGTACGAGGAGTAGCGGACGGGGTTTTGAGCTCCGCTTTTGCGTTATCCCCATATTTCCTTGCTCTCAATGCGGGGTGGGGTGGATAATGTGAGGGATTCAATAATGTTTTTGATATGAAGGGAGAACGTAATCACTTAGTGGACCAAGTTCATGCGGAGCGGGCAGCGGAGGAGGCAGCAGCAGAGGCCCGTAAAAATCTCCCTCCGGTGGAACGAGTGCGTGCAGCTCAGGAGCACCTTAAGGAGCTTAAAGAAATTCGCGAGGCAAAAATTAAGATTGAGGCAAAGATGGAATTGCTTGGAAGAGCGTTTCGCGACATGGGTATTGCAACAGCACTTGCGGGGGCTGTGGAGACAGTATTTGAAAGGATGCCGACGTCACGTATTCCAGGTGAGGAGAGTGGCAGTTTGCGTCGTAATGATGCTCGATTTAAAGATGCGGATAAATTGGTTAATGTCATCACACAGATCACTGATAAACTTGCATCAACACCTGAGACTGGTAAGCATTTTCAATTTGAATCTGACCGCCAAGAACCTCACATGTTAGCCCTACGTGAGGTACATAACGATTCATTTAGTACGCGCGACTCGGTGATGGGTAAGGATGAAAGTCATGAAGGGAGTTTAGCTCCACTCGAGATAGATCTGAGGGATTTTCCTTGGGACAATAGCACTCCGGAGGGACAGGCGCTGATTCGTGCGATTGAAGAAGCATTTCCTAGTAGCGCAGAATATATCCAATACGAAGAGAAACAAGATCTCAGGATTAATGCGCGTATAGAAGCGCGACGTCAGGAGGCAAGAGAGGAGGACGAGAGGCAAGAAAAGGCGGCAGCAGTTGCAGCAGAGGAGGCGCGTGTAAAGGCCGTGAAGGACGCAAAAACAAAGGCACGAATTGCAAAGTTGCAGAAAGAACTCAAAGGCGAGTAAGCGACACGGCGACCTCTTTGCGGAGGTCGTTTTGTTATGTGAAGCACACGGTCGACTGGACAGGGAGCGTATTTTTCGCTATCGTTAGCGACTGGAGGTGTGCATGTTCCGTGGATTGTTTGGTTATCGGCGTGACATGGTTGCGTGGCAGCGGAAGCACAATCGTGAGTTGCCCATCGAAGTGCTTGGTCGGCTTGGCTGGACGGTAGATGAGGTCGCGGGAGCGCTTGGTGTTTCTCCGCCGACTGTTCGTGCGACCGTTGCGTATCTCGTAGTGTGGAACGAAGGCAAGTTCGGTCACGGAAAAACACCGTGGCCGACGAAACTCTCGGCGACTATTCGTGAGCTTGCGTTGCGTGAAAACACATGTTTTCCGTCGGGGGACAACGACCGTGTCGTCAGCGCACTCCGCAACGTCCTCGCTAACGTTCCGCGTCTTCCACCCGTCGAGTAATCGGCGGGTTCTGTGTTATGTGCTCGGTTCAGCGTCAATCCAAAGGAGCTCGAAGATTGTGCGAAGTGTAACGGAGATGTCGCCACTTGCAACAAGAATGACCGAGTTTTCTTTTCGGGTCGTCACGAATGCGACTTCGTTGCCAAAGAGAAGAATTGTCGCAGGAAGCTGGACAGACGCGGGGAGGAACCGTGATACGCGTAATTCTTTTTCATCCTTTGCAACAAACTTTTGTGTCTCTCGATTTTTGGGAATAAGCTGACGACTCACAATTCCACGTCGTACACGTTCCGCAATAATGCGTTTTACGATGTAAGGTTCTTTCACGTAGTCGAGCAGCTGCACGCCCGTCGTTAATAGACAATATTCTTTTACACCGCTGCGAAAAATGCGCTGCCAAAATTGCTTGAACCCGTCCGTGCCCTCATACATCGTTACTCCCGTTTTTTCGTGTGCGGTGCCGTGAAGCGACGTGAGGAGCGGAAGGATTGCGGTGAACGTGCGTTGCCGTTCTTCTAGTTTTTGTAAAAACATTTCTGGTTGTTCCGCGACATAGTGCGTACGCCCTTTGATTTTTCGTAGGAGAAAATAGCCGCGTCGACGGAGGTTCTCAATGATCGGGTAAATGGTCGTGCGTGCAAACCCCGTGCGGCGTGCAATGTCGAGCACGCTTGCGCTGTTGCATTCCAAGCCTGCAAGATAAATGCGCGCTTCTTTCTTGTCGAACCCAAACGCAAGGAGCGCACGTTCCAGTTCTGCGGGAAATGACATACGCATATAGCTTCACACTACGCGACTTTGCGGTGAAGTCAAACTGTTGTCCATTTTTTCGACAGTACAGAGCGTGCCAGTGTGGTGACGAAAATTTCGACAACGGGGCTGGGACGGTTTTGTGGCGGCGTTATGCTCGCATTGCACTGGGAGGTGCATCATGATTCTCACTCCGATTGTCGAGTGGCAGTACGTTGCCGCACTCATCATGTGTCACGTCGTCGGCGACTTCGCGTTTCAGAGCGCGTGGATGGCGATGGAGAAGGCAAAGAGCAAGGAGGTGCTCGTCTACCACGTGGTGACGCAGGCGTCGCCGTTCGTCCTGCTGTCGTTCGTGCCCGGTACGCACGTGACGCCGCAGGGGCTTGTGCTCCACATGCTGTTGCATGCCGTCGTCGACTACTTGAAGGGGCGGGGCGTCATCAAGACCATCTGGCAGGATCAGTTGTGTCATGCGGTGTGCACTGCATTCGAGCATGCCATCGGCTGGCTGTAGCGTTGCGTCGTCGTGCCCCGTGTGTCCGCTTGGACGCTGCGGGGCACTCGTGTTTTCGGTGAGCCACAGCCCCTCGTTTCGTAGGGCGAAACGAAAGCGAGCAAACACAAGCCCCGGAGGAGCACTCCGGGGGCGAGGGGTTTACGACGCGAGCGTCGCTATTTTGCGACGGTGGCCGCCATGCGTTCGGCGAGGGTGGGGTCGAAGGTGACGGTGATGGTGATCTTGCGGTCAAACCTGGCGACGTCCTCGCCGAGCCTGTCAGCGTACCGCGCGACGACTTCCGCGATCGTTGCGAGAGGTTGATTGGTTTTTGCGACGAGGTTTTCGCCGCGGATGAAGATGGTGAACCGAGCGCGCGTGTTGTTGGCGCGCAACGCACCGGAGAGTACGTCGCCCCACTCACTTACATCGTAGTGGTGCTTGGCGTGGAGGCCCTTGATGGTTGCAATCGGGACGTCGACATCGGTTTGGTCGAGTTCGTGCGCTTTGGCGTCGGTCCCGTTTTTTGCGAGCATCGACTCTGCGTGGGCGGCCTGTGCGGCGGTCGGAGTGATCATGACAATCCTCGAACGATCGGGTTTCTCCCAAATACGGGAGGGTATGCGTGACGGCGAGATTGCACGTCAGCCTGAGTACTTAGCCACATTTTTCGTGTTTTGACAAACTGCGGGTTTCTTCTAAGATGACTGTACGAGTTTTCTTTCATTGTTTGCGCTATGCCAAACGACCAATTCGAGCGAATCATGCGGTTTGCCGCGCGGACGGGCGATCGTCTTATTGTGACCGACCCGGCGGGCACGGAGCCGCTCGTCATCATGAGTCTCGACGAGTACGAGGCACTGGTAGAAGGTGCGCTTGGGCCGGGAGACTTTGCTATGACCGGAATGGAGGGTGGTGAAGGAGATGACGACGAGTACGGTGAGGCCCCGACGCTTGAGATTATCGAGCGTGCGCCAGAGGAACCGGCGGTTTCTGCACCTGTCGTCCCTGTGGCACGTGTTGCGCCGGCGCCGTATGTCAGCCGTCCAGAAGAGCAGAAAATCCCTGAAAAACGACAGGACCCGTCGGAAGAGCAGTTCTACTTGGAACCGCTTTCGTAGACCGCGCGTTATCCCTTGCCAGAATTTTAGCCTTTTGCTATACTCCCGGCACCTCTATTCATAGAAAACCCTTAATTCCTCCACGTTCGTCCGCCACCTTTCGACCAAGACCTCGAGTCGGTGTCCGAAAAATGGCAATGCCTCCGGGTCTCGGAACGAAAGGTGGGGATACCAATACGTATGGCAGAAGCATTTTCTCGCAACAAACCGCACGTTAACGTAGGTACGATTGGCCACGTTGACCACGGTAAGACCACCACGACCGCCGCAATTCTTGCAGTTGCATCGGCAATGGGTAACTCCGCGTCCACCAAGGGCATGGACGGTTTGGACAAATCCCCAGAGTCCAAAGCACGCGGTATCACGATCTCGACCGCGCACTGTGAGTACGAAACCGCAAAGCGCCACTACGCACACGTCGACTGCCCAGGCCACGCCGACTACGTGAAGAACATGATCACGGGTGCTGCCCAGATGGACGGCGCAATTCTTGTGGTGTCTGCTGCAGACGGTCCAATGCCACAGACTCGCGAGCACATTCTTCTTGCAAAACAGGTCGGTGTGCCACACATCGTCGTGTTCTTGAACAAGGTGGACATGGTCGACGACCCAGAGCTTATCGACCTCGTGGAACAAGAAATTCGCGACCTTCTCAAGAAGTACGATTTCCCAGGTGATGACGTACCAGTTATTCGCGGTTCCGCAACAAAAGCACTTGCAAACCCAACCGACGAAGCAGCTTCCAAGCCAATCAAAGATCTTTTGGACGCACTCGACAACTACATCCCAGAGCCAACGCGCGACCTCGACAAGCCGTTCCTCATGCCAATTGAAGACGTCTTTTCCATTGAAGGCCGTGGTACGGTTATCACGGGTCGTATTGAGCGCGGTTCGGTGAAAATCAACGAAGAAATGGAAATCGTTGGTCTCGCAGACACCGTCAAAACGGTTGTTACGGGCATCGAAATGTTCAACAAGTCGCTCGACAGCGGTATGGCTGGCGACAACGCAGGTATTCTTATCCGCGGTATCAAAAAGGAGGACGTGCAGCGCGGTCAGGTGTTGTCAAAGCCAGGTTCGGTGAAGCCACACACAAAGTTTGAAGCGCAGATGTACTGCCTTACCAAGGAGGAAGGTGGTCGTCACAAGCCGTTCTTTAAGGGTTACAAGCCGCAGTTCTACATCCGTACGACCGACGTGACGGGTGAGATTACGCTCCCAGAAGGCACGGAAATGGTTATGCCAGGCGACACCCTCAACTGTGAGGTGACGCTTATTGCACCAGTCGCATTGGAAGAAAAGATGCGCTTTGCAATTCGTGAGGGTGGCCGCACCGTTGGTGCAGGTACCGTGGTTCGCATTATCGAGTAATAAAAGTGGGAGAGCCATGTCGTGAAAGCGACGTGGCTCTGCCGCGTTTCCATCGTTCTTTTTCCCGCATATGACGGACACAAAAAAAGTCACCACAACTGAGGAAGGAGTAAAGCAGCAGCGCATTCGTATCCGTATCCGCGCCTATGACCACAAGGTCATCGACACGGCGACAGAAACGATCATTAAGACGGCAGAACGTTCCGGTGCAACAGTTATCGGTCCAGTGCCGCTCCCAACTGAGCGTCGTCGCTACACGGTGAACCGCGCAACGTTCATCGACAAGACGTCGCGTGACCAGTACGAGATGCGCATTCACAAACGTCTCATCGACATTGTGAACCCGACCGAGCGCACCATCGACGCACTTATGTCGCTCAACCTTCCTGCAGGCGTCGACATCGAAATCAAAATGTAGGCGAGTGAAAAGTGAAAAGGAAAAAGTGAAAAGTTAGCTCAAGACTTATAAATATTGTCTGGGCTTCCGAAGTGCAAGTGAACGAAGATTCGCAGGCAGCTCGGAGGTCCAGCACTCTCCCAATTACCGAACCGGAAAGAAAGATCTCAACGTGAGAAAACCTTTCCGCCGATTCGTGAGGGGGCGAAGGGAACCAGGTTACAATTCCATTATAAAGACCGACAGCAAATGTAGCGTTTTCTGCTGAAGGCATGAAGTCGTTTGTTGACTTCACGCTTTTTCGTTAGAACGCGGATACAGATTGCTCCAACGGCATATTTCTATGAAAGTACTTCTTGGTACAAAAATCGCGATGGACCAATTGTTCGCCAAAGACGGATCGTCCGTACCGGTGACGTGGGTCAATGCAGGACCGTGCACGGTGATTGGCACTCGCACGAACCCCGCAGGTGTGCAGACCGCTATTCTCGGCTTTGGCACAAAACGTGTCATCAATAGCGCGCAGAAAGGCCAGTTCGGCGACTTGGGTAACTTCCGCACGGTGCACGAGTTTGCACTTGGCGAGGGCGAAACGGTCGAACGCGGCACAGTGACGGACGTCACGATATTCGCAGAGGGCGACGTCGTGAACGTGGTCGGTGTGTCGAAAGGCCATGGCTTCCAAGGTGTGGTGAAGCGCCACGGCTTTGCAGGTCACCCGTCGACGCACGGTCATAAAGACCAGTTGCGTAAGTCCGGTTCCATTGGTGCCGGTGGCGTACAGCGCGTGTTCAAAGGGATGCGCATGGCAGGCCGCATGGGTACCGACCGCGTGACGGTAAAGCACCTTACGGTGATTGCCGTTGACCAAGCGAACAACCGCATCGCGATTAAAGGCGCAGTGCCGGGCGCACGCGGAGGGATGGTGACGATTTTTGCAACTGAAGGAAATGTATGGCAGAAGTAACCCTCTACTCAATGGACGGCGCAAAGGCCGGAATGCTCACGCTTTCCGACGCGCTCTTTGCCGTGAAGCCGAAGCTTGGTGTAATCCACCAGGTCATTGTCGCGCAAGAAGCAAACGCTCGCGTAGCGATTGCACACACCAAAGACCGTTCCGACGTACGCGGTGGTGGAAAAAAACCGTGGAAGCAGAAGGGTACTGGCCGTGCACGTCACGGTTCCAGCCGTTCACCAATTTGGGTGGGTGGTGGTGTCACGTTTGGTCCACGCAGCGACCGCAACTTTAGCCTCAAAGTCAACAAGGCACAGCGCCGCGCCGCACTTACCATGGTGTTGTCGGACAAAGTCGCAAGTGGCGCATTTATCGCCGTCGACGCATTCACGTTCCCTGAAGGAAAGACCAAGCTGGCAATGGCAATGCGGAGCGCACTTCCTGGTTCCGAGAAGAAGGCACTCATCGTGCTTGCTCCGGGCGAGGAAACGCTCGCACGTGCCGCACGCAACTTGCCCGACACCACGACCATTCGCGCAGGAAGCTTGAACGTCCGTGACGTTGCTAAGTTCCCAACGATCATCGTGTCAAAGGCGGGTGTGGAAGCGATTACTGACACCTTTGGTAGCTAAATATGGCAATCTTCAAAAAGAACACCGGTGCGCCGGCTCCCAAAGAAGCAAAGGTAATCGACGCAGAAGTCGTTGCGAAGGCGATTACGAAAGCAAAGTCCACGCGCAGTGTGTCGACGCTCGCAATGCGCACGATTCTCGCGCCGCTTGCAACAGAGAAAACCGCACACCTCGCCGACCGTGGCGTGTACGGATTCTTGGTTGCGAAGGACGCGAACCGTATTGCAGTCCGTCAGGCATTCCGCGAGTTGTACAAGGTGACGCCCGTGAAGGTGAACATCATCAACATGCGTGGAACCATGAAGCGTGTGGGTCGCAACTTGGGCCGTACAAGCGACATTAAGAAAGCGTTGGTGACGGTGCCAAAGGGCAGCCACATTAACGTCTTTGAGTCCGTCTAGTATGCCGATTAAGAAATACAATCCGACATCCGCTGGTCGCCGCATTTCGTCGGTGCAGACGTTTGACGACGTGACCACGAAAAAGTCGTTTAAAAAGCTCACTGTCTCCAAAAAGCAGATGGCAGGTCGCTCGGCAAACGGAAAAATTTCCGTCCGTCACCATGGTGGTGGTGCAAAGCGCCACACACGTTTGGTCGACTGGCAGCAGAGCAAGCTGGACATTCCGGCTGTTGTGCAAACCATCGAGTACGACCCGAACCGTGGTGCACGTATTGCACTCGTCGCGTACAAAGATGGTGAAAAGCGCTACGTACTCGCGCCACAAGGCATGGTCGTTGGTACGGTAATCGTCGCGTCAAAAGAAAAAGGCGAACCGACCGTCGGTAACCGTTTCCCACTCGAGAAGATTCCGGTGGGTATGACGGTGTACGGAGTAGAGATCCAGCCCGGTCGCGGTGCGCAGATGGCGCGCGGTGCAGGGACGAGCGCAGCACTCCTTGCCATTGAAGGTGAGATGGCGCTCCTCAAGCTGCCAAGCGGCGAAACGCGCATGGTGAACAAGACGTGTATGGCAAGCATCGGCAGTGTGTCGAACCCCGACTGGCGCTTGGTGCGCTGGGGCAAGGCAGGACGCAGCCGTCACCGCTCCATTCGCCCAACCGTTCGTGGTAAGGCTATGAACCCGGTCGACCACCCACACGGTGGAGGTGAGGCACGTAACTCGATTGGTCTTAAGTACGCAAAGACGCCGACCGGTAAGCATGCGCACGGCGTGAAGACCCGCGGTCGCAAACATACAAATAAATTCATTGTGCGCCGTCGCACGAAGAAAAACGCTTAATCTATGACGCGTAGTCTCAAAAAAGGTCCATACGTGGACGCAAATCTCGCGAAAAAGGTTGGCAAGCTTCGTGCTGGCGACAAAACGGTGGTGAAGACGTGGGCACGTGCCTCGTCCATCACGCCGGAGATGGTCGGTTTCACGTTCGCGGTGCACAACGGCAAGGACTTTATTCCTGTCCGTGTGGTAGAGAACATGGTGGGGCACAAGTTGGGCGAGTTTTCGCCGACGCGTCGCTTCACTCGTCACGGTGGTAAGGCTCTTGCAGCCGCCGCCACACCGGCACCGGCAGCAGCTGCACCGGCCAAGAAACTCACACGATAACGCCTTCGTATGCAAGCAAAAGCAATCGCACGATTCGTCCGTATGGCACCGCGTAAAACGCGCTTGCTTGTCGCGCTCGTGCGCGGCCGTTCGGTCGACGAAGCGCGTCGTCAACTCGCGTTCTCACCAAAAGACGCTGCGGAGCCGGTACTCAAAGTACTCAACTCTGCAGTCGCCAATGCGACGAACAACTTGAAGATGAACGCTGCGACACTCATGGTGTCAGAGGCGCGTGTCGACGAGGGTCCGGCGTTTCACCGTTACATGCCGCGTGCACAGGGACGCGCAACACCTATTCGTCACCGCACGTCCCACATTCATATTACGGTTGAGGACGCCGTGGAACGAAAGGCCGAAGCAGAAAAGATTAAAACCGCAGCAGTGAAAAAGGCCGCCGCGAAGAAGGCTAAGAAGGCTTAACCTATGGGTAATAAAGTACATCCGCGCGCGTTCCGCCTTTCCACCATCTACGGTTGGGAGTCCAAATGGTTTGCCAGTGGCAAGACATTCGTGACTGCGCTTTCCGAGGACGTGAAGATCCGTGAACTTTTGCGCAAGAGCTTGAAGGACGCCGGTGTCGATCATATCGAAATCGAGCGCACGCCCAAGCACATCACGGTGAACATTCACGCGGCAAAGCCGGGGTTCATCATCGGTCGCGCAGGTTCGGGCGTTGAGGATATTAAAAAGAAAATCCTCGCAGCATTGTTCCGTGGTCGTCGTGTGACACTCGTCATCAACGTGCACGAAATTACGCGCCCGTCGTTGTCTGGTGAAGTCGTCGGTCAGCAGATTGCCAAGGAGATTGAACAGCGCATGCCGTTCCGTCGCTCCATGAAAATGGCAATTGAACGTGTCATGAAGGCAGGCGCGAAGGGTGTGAAGCTCACGCTCTCTGGCCGCTTGAATGGTGCAGAAATTGCGCGTACCGAAACCATTGCACAAGGTTCCATTCCACTCCACAACCTCCGCGCCGACATCGAGTTTGCTCGCGTGCGCGCAACCACGCTCCAAGGCGTGATTGGTGTAAAGGTCTGGATCTACCGCGGTGAAGTATTTGCCAACGCCGAACAGAAGCCGGCAGAAGCCGCGCCTCGTGAAGAACGTCGTCCGCGCGCTCGTGCGCCGCGCCGTACGTAACGCACCCCACTATGTTGCTTCCGAAAAAAATGAAATACCGCAAGTGGCAGAAGCGTCGCAGTAGCGGCGACCGTCTTGCCACACAAAAAACCGACGTTGCATTTGGTTCGTATGGACTGAAGGCGATTACGGAAAGTTGGGTGACGGCGCGCCAGATTGAGGCAGCGCGTCGCGCAATGACCCGTGCAATCAAGCGCGGTGGCAAAATCTGGATCCGCATTTTCCCTGACCATCCGGTCACGAACCACGGCAGCGAAACGCCGATGGGTAAAGGAAAAGGTGCTGTCGATTATTACATGACCCCGGTGCGTGCCGGAACCGTCATGTTCGAAATGGACGGTGTGGACGAAGTGACGGCACATGAGGCGTTTCGTCTCGCGGCACACAAGTTGCCGGTCAAAACCAAGGTAGTGACCCGCATCTAGTATGTCTGACATCTATAAAGACTTAGCAAAGAAAAACACCAAGGAGCTGCAAACGCTCCACGCAGAAATGTGTGGCGCGCTCCATGAACTCAAGTTCAAGCAGTCGATTGGTCAGTTGAAGAACGTGCGTGAAATTACCACCACGCGCCTCACGATCGCCCGCATTCTTACCGCGCTTACGGCGCAACGCTCAGTATGACCACCGATGTAAAAATTGTAGCCCCAACAGAAAAAGGGGAGGTCAGCGCTCGTCGCCGTTTGATTGGCGTGGTCGTTTCTACAAAAATGCAAAAGACGGTTACGGTCAAAATCGACCGCACCGTGTTGCATGAGAAGTATCAGAAACGTTTCCGCGTGAGTAAGACCTTCCTTGCGCATTGTGAGGATGCGACCGTCGCGGTTGGCGACACGGTGACTATTGAGGAGACGCGGCCGTTGTCGGCTCGCAAACGTTGGCGCATCGTTTCCGACGTCGCACAAAAGGCCGTCTAATCCCGCTGTATGTTGCAACATCGATCAATGATTTCCGTCGCGGATAACACCGGAGCAAAAAAGCTCCAGGTAATTCGTGTACTCGGTGGGTACAAAAAGCGTTACGGTCGCTTGGGTGACGTGGTAACGGCAGTCGTTAAAGTAGCTACGCCGCACAACGCCACAAAGAAGAGCGACGTCGTGCATGTGGTGATTGTCCGCACGCGCAAAGAAGTGCGCCGAAAAGACGGCTCGTACATTCGTTTCGACGAGAACGCTGGTGTCATTATTAACCGCGCTACCAAGGAACCAAAAGGCACACGTATTTTTGGACCAGTTGCACGTGAGTTGCGCGCGCTCGGGTTCACAAAGATCGTGTCGTTGGCTCCGGAAGTGCTCTAACCTGCCATATGAAGATCAAAACAGGAGACAAGGTCCGCATCATGGTGGGCAAAGACAAGGGCAAAGAAGGGAAGATCATTCAGGTATTCCCCGAAGCGAATCGTGTGGTGGTCGAAGGACTCAACCAGCACGTGAAGCACATGAAGAAGCGTGGTACGCAGCCGGGTCAAAAAGTGACCTTCTCTGCGCCGCTCAACGCATCGAATGTGCAGATGGTTGGCAGTAACGGCATTGGTCGTGTGGGCTACCGAATGGAAACTGTCGCAGGCAAAACAAAAAAAGTTCGCGTGCTCCACACCAAGAAGGGCACCGAAGATATCGCGTAGGCGTATGCAAACATTGAAAGCAAAATTTCAAGAGACGCTCGCCGCGCAATTGCGCAAAGACTTTGGTTACGCAAACGTGCTTGAGACACCGCACATTGTGAAGGTCACGGTGAACGCAGGTTTGGGCAAAGGCAAGGACGCAAAGTTCGCCGATGTCGTTGCTGAAACGCTCCGTCGCATCACCGGTCAGGCGCCCGTGAAGACGAAAGCGCGTAAGTCTATTGCAGGCTTCAAGGTGCGTGAGGGTATGGTTGTCGGTGCAATGGCAACACTGCGCGGTAACCAAATGTGGGACTTTCTCGACAAGCTTGCACACGTGACGTTTGCACGTATCCGCGACTTCCGCGGTATTCCGGAAACGGCAGTCGACAAGCAAGGAAACTTCAACTACGGGTTTACGGAGCACACGGCGTTCCCGGAAATTTCTCCGGACGAGGTGGAGTCACTCCACGGGTTGCAAGTCACTGTCACCACGACAGCAAAGAACTACGCGGAGGGCATGGCGCTCTTCAAGGGACTCGGCTTACCGTTTGCAAAGCCTGAATCGAAGTAGCTATGGCAACCGAAAATCAAATTGCAAAGTCCAAACGCCGAAAGCAGAAGTTTTCGACTCGCAAGGTAAATCG
>JBBTZZ010000001.1:0-1058 GCA_038061135.1 Patescibacteria group bacterium | reverse complement strand
ATACGGAAAATTCGGGAGTATAGGCGTGGGCTAATGCGATAGTTTTCTTGCAGGTTGGGAATGGGAACGCCAAGGTCGTCCAGAATTTCGTCGAGAATACCGATGTCGACATATTGCATGAGTACGTTCAGCGCACGATTGTCCGACTGAGCAGCTATGAGTTGTAGGAGTGCTTCAATAGTATAGGTTTCGCCGACTTCAACGCTGTTGCTTGGCGCGATGTCCTGTTCAGTGTTTGGCGCAGGGTCTTCTGTTACGGTGATTGTTTGTGTGAGAAGGTCGGTTGCCGTTTCTGCTTGTTTGAGATACGCCATGAGCACCGGCACCTTCATGAGGCTCGCGGGTGAGTAATTTGTTTCCATGTTCACAGCTGTCCATTCGCCAGTGTAGAGTTGTCGGAAATACACGGACACGTCTTCCGCATCATGATCGGTGAGCGCGGCATTCGTGATTGTAGCGAACGTTGATTTGAGCTCTGTAAGTGAAGATGACTCGTCGACGGCACCTACGTCGCATGCAAGGAGCGGTGCAATGAACGTGTATGGCGTGGTGGTGTCGCGCAGCTGTGTGCCGTCGCCGTCGGGAGAATTACGGACAAAAAACATGATTATCAACGTCGTAATGACGCCCGCGAAAAACATGCAGAAAGGATAGGCGCGGTTCAGCATGTTACGTCGTTCCATACCGCACCATGGTAAACTATTTTTGCACGGACGGTAAAGGTGGACTACACTTTTGGTACTATGGAACAACGTGAAGAAAAAACATCGGAGTGCCCCGTGTGCAGTGGCGTCGAACACGCAACGGGGAGGCAAGAGGTGCGTGATGACGGCAAGACGTATTTCGAGTTTACCTGCGACGACTGTGGGTTGACGGGGTTTGAGTGGAAGGCACAGTGGGAGGAGGAAAAACACGAAGCATAGCCAATGTTTCGCCCTTGCGCGTTTCCTTTTGCCTTGTTACTATATCGCCGCAAATGCATTACCTGGGACGGTAGTTCAATTGGTTAGAGCACTGCCCTGTCACGGCAGAAGTTGCGGGTTCGAGTCCCGTCCGAC